>JAMCTB010000062.1 GCA_023380955.1 Chloroflexota bacterium
CAGGAAGGCGGGGCACCTAGCGCGAGGCACTGTCGGAAGGCCCTGGCAGCGCCGGAGATGTCCCCGGTGAGGCGCAAGACCTCCCCGCGCAGGTAAACAAAATCGGTGAAGTCCGGATAAGCGCTGATCCCTTCCTCCAACACCTTCAAGGCTTCAAGGTAATGGCCACACTGGACGTGACACAGGGCTGTTTTCTTCAGAAGATCAGAATAATAGGCAGGCTTCCCCGTCCCCGCCTCTCTCCGGACGATCTCGAACTCCTCCAGCGCCAGATCGTACCGCTCCAGATGCATGTACTCGGCGCCCAGGGCGTAGTGGAGGAAGGGATCTTGGAACCCTGACCGGATTTCCCGCAGCAGGATCTCGCGATTTCGGAGGTTCTTGTTCTTGCGGGCGAGGTTCTCCTCCAGGTACCCGTAGTGGAGCACCCTCACATCGGCCACCTCTAACCGGACCCGAGGATCCCTTTCCAGGATGCTCGGGATGATCTGCTCGTGGAGCGGACGCCGGAAACGATACCCGGGCCGGTTGCGGAAGAGGACGAAACCCAAATCGGTCACCAGTTCCCTGTCCGAAGAATTACCAACGTAGCTCAACATCTTGAAAAAGTAGCCTTCAGGGGCATCGGCTGAGAGGAGGCCCCTGATCTTTCTCTGGTCCTCCCGGTGTATTTCCTGATCGGCGTCGAGGACCAGGATCCATTCCCCCTGGGCTTTTTCAAGGGAGAAGTTCCTCGCCCGGCTGAAATCGCCGGGCCAGGGGAGAGAGAAGACCTTCGCCCCGAAGGCCACGGCTATTTCCGGCGTCCGGTCCTTTGATCCGGTATCCACGACCACGATCTCGTCGGGGACGCCTCGGACGCTTTCCAGGCACCGGGGCAACGAGGTTTCTTCATCACGGACGATCATGCACAAGGTAAGGACGGGCTTTGGCTCGGACGCCAGAACCCTGGTGGCCTGTCCTAGATAGGTCCGGGCCAGGCCTTCGTACGATTCAACCCCAGGCGAGCCTGAGTCGAGCGCTTGGATATAGAAGGCCGCCGCCTCCGAGTAACGGCCCGTTTCCAGGTAGATGCCGCCAAGGCTCTCCATCTCAGGCGCCCCGGTCACTCCAGACTGATGGGCCTTCAGCAACTCACCTTCCGCCAGATCCAGGAGTTCATGCTGGCGGTATACCTTCCCCAACTCCGCGGAAGCTTCGGTGGCCAGGTCTCCCAGAAGCAGGGCGGCTACCTCTGCCTGACGATGGCACTTCAGTTCCAGGAGCTTGCCCACCAGATCCAGGACCATTTCACGGTACTTCTTCCGTCCGCGCCGAGTAACCGGGGGCCGGATCCCGGGACCTTCGGGCCCGGGATCCCGGGAGACAACCCGTCCGGTCTGAAAAGCGCCGGAGGTCTCCCGCAGCAGTCGCGTGAACCAGAGATACGGCATCCAATCCCGGCGCCGCCTCGGCCAACGCATGGCTTCCTCGATGAGAGATAGGGCCTTGTCCGGATCTCCGGAGGCCCAATGACACACGCAAAGGTTGAGCAGGATCCCCTGATCGGTCCCCGGTAGGTCTTCACCGGGCCTTTTCAGCGCGCGGGTGAACTCGGAGGCCGCCTCCCCGTACCTCCCTAGGCCCAGCAGGCAGACCCCGCGGTAGAAGGCCGCGCGGCCCGCCTGGGGCCGCGTTTCCGGCCATCTTAGCACCGCCGGCGCAGGTATAGACGAGGCCGGTGGTCTGCTTTAAGCTTGGGGCCGTCCAGGTTTGCATCTGAAGCCGGTCGAATGGTGACGGCGGAAGGGACCCGCATGTTTTGCTCGAAGTGTGGCCAGCGCATTGATGAAGGCAAGGCCTTCTGCAAGACCTGCGGTGCCCCCGTCATTGACGCCCCGGCGCCACCGGCAGCCGGGCGGCGGGACCTGGCTGCGACCGTCATCGTCCCACGCGTCACCGTTCGGCCCCACGAGCCACCTGTGGCTGCGGAGGAGGCAGCGCCGCCGAGTTCGGTTGCACCGCCGCCAAGTTCGGTTGTGTCTCCGCCAAGCTCGGCTGTACCGCCCCAAAGCATGCGAACACCTCCACCCCCTCCACCGCCTCCGACGTACGGCCTCGGGTGGCAGCCTCCCCAAGGGCCTCCCGGTCGGAGTCGCACCGGGCTCGTGGTGGGCATCGTGGTAGCTGTGATCGTGGTATTGGCAGGAGCGGGAGCAGGCGCGTATTTCCTCGTGCGCGGTGACGGGACCCCGACGACTGCAGCGACCTTAGTCGGCTCGTCGACCACAAGCCTCGCTGGCGGTGAAGCCGCCGCGACAAGCACGACCGGCGACGGAGCGACCACATCCACGAACTCGACCATGACCACAACGATCACCAGCACCACGTCCCAGACTGTCCCAGCCCTAACCACCGAGTCGTCAGTCACCTCCGACGGTACGTCTGGAAGCTCGACGGAGGACTATCTACAGGCCACAGACAACCTGGTTCAGGCACTGAACGACGCCGACGCCCGGATACCCGAGCTCGCGACCCAGATCAACAATACGGCTCCCCAGGTGCCACGATACGTCACGGACGAGCTGGACTCGATTCTCGGGCAAGTAGACGCAGCCTTTACCAG
>JAMCTB010000063.1 GCA_023380955.1 Chloroflexota bacterium
CGGCCGCGATCCTCCGGGGTACCCACCCGCTGGGAGATGTCGCGGAGGAGATGGCACAGGTCCGTCGGTTCCTTGTGCAGCTCCATCGTGCCGGCTTCCAGTCGGGCCGATTCCACCAGATCCTGGATCATGGAGTTCATCCGCCGGGCGTTGGTCAGGATAGCCTCCGCCGCCCTGGCCTCCCGGTCCATTCCCCTCTCGGCCAGCCGCCTCTGCAGCAGGCTGGCCGAGCCCAGGATGGGGGTGAGGGGGTTGCGCAGATCGTGGGAGATCATGCGGGCGTAGTCCTCGCGCTGCTCCTGGAGCACGTGCACGGCGGTGATGTCGGTTAAAGTCAACACCGCCCCCAGCAGCCCCCTTCGGGGGTGCAGATGGGGGCTGCGCTCACGGAGAGCCAGAGGTCCTTCTTGCCGGGCGGGTGGATGACCAACACCTGACCCTGGACGGTCTCGCCCCTGAGCGCCCTCAGGGGTGGAAGGTCTTCCACCCGGATTGGCTTGCCCTGGGGTGTCTCAGCCTTGAGGAGCACAACTCGCTCCGAGAGCGGCAGATGGGGCTGGGTCTGACGCTCGCCCAACATCCTCACGGCGGCCGGATTCATGTGGAGGATGTTCCCCTGAGGGTCGTAGGTCACCAGTCCATCGGCGATGGAGGCGTTGGTGGCATCCAGCTCCGCGGCCCGCTTCGCCGCCTCTTGCGTCAGCTCCTGCCGTCGCATGCCGGCCTCTGTCAGCCGCTGGTTGGCTTGCCGCACCTCGGCCAGCAGCCGCTCCATCTCTTCCTCGGCTCGCTTCCGCTCGCTTTCTGCTTGCCGGCGTTCCGCCATCTCGGAGCGGAAGGGGCGGTACACGGCCAGGTAGAGGACGGGATACATCACGACGATCAGGATGCCGCCGTCGAGGAGAGCTCCGAGAGGGTCGGCCAGATTGAACAAGAAGGAGTGGAGGCCCAGCATGATCCCGAACTCGACCACGAATATGGCCCCGGTCATGACCAGGATCAGCCTTCGGAGCCTGATGGCCGGGTAGTCCTGGGTGGCAACGCGCTCCGGTCTGTCCGGCGGGAGGCGATCCCCCCGGTCCTCTGTCTCGCGGTCTCTCTGGCCTGGCACAGCCGGCTATCCTCACTTCCGCAGCCAAGATGTGAAGAAAGGGGCTGGCAACAAACGCGCCAGTTCTGAAATAGAGGAGCTGGTCGAGTCGTGGGACTTCAGCGCCGTGCGCGGGGGTCGAGCAGCTCGGTCAGCCAGTCGCCGAGTAGGCTGGTGGCAAGGCAGGTGAGGGAGACGGCCAGCCCAGGGTACACGGTGAGCCACCAAGCCTTGGCCATGTAGTCCTTGCCCTCGGCCAGCATGTTGCCCCAGGCCGGGATGGGGGGTTGGATGCCGTATCCGAGGAAACTCAGGGAGGATTCGGCCACTATCAGCCGGCCCGCCTCCAGGGAGGCGAGGGCGATGGCCGGACCGACGACGTTGGGGAGCACGTGGCGGAGGACGAGCCGCCAGCCCGGTGACCCGATGCTCCGCGCCGCCTCCACAAACTCCGCCCTCTTCATCACCAGCACCTCGCCCCGAACCAGGCGGGCGTACAGCACCCAGGAAGAGATCGCCAGGGTCGCGATGATGGCCCCAAGGCCGGCGCCGAGCACGGCCGCGATGCTCAGGGCGAGGGCCATGAAGGGGAAACTGAGCTGAACGTCCACTATCCGGGAGCCCACGATGTCCAGCCAGCCGCCGCGATACCCCATCGCGAGACCGATGATGACTCCCACGGTTCCGGCAAAGAAGACGGCCACCCCCCCGACCAACAGGGAGACCCTGGCCCCAAACAGCAGGCGAGCCAGGACGTCCCTCCCCAACTGGTCGGTGCCGAGCCAATGGCCGGGGGAGCCGGGGGCCAGCAGTCGCTGATCCACGTTCGCCCGCAGAGGATCGTAGCCGGCAAGCAGCGGCGCCGCGATGGCCAGCACCACTTCCAGAGCCAGGAACAGCCCGGCGGCGATGCCCCAGGCGGAATCCCCCCTCAGCCTCAACCGTCGCAACAGCCGGCGCTGGGGGAGCTCCGCCTGCCAGTTCTCCGAGGTCCCTCCGCTCCGCTTGCCGGACAGCCCGCTGTCGAGCACCTCACTCATAGACGATCCTGGGGTTCAGCAGACCGTAGAGCAGGTCCACGATCAGGTTGACCAGCGAGACGCTGGCGGCGGTGAAGAAGACGGCGGCCAGGGCGGTCGGGAAATCGCGAAACTGGATGGACTGGACGATCAGCCTTCCCAACCCCGGCCAGGCGAAGATGGTTTCCACCACGATGGCCCCGCCCAGCAAACCGCTCATTTGAAGGCCAATGATGGTGACGATGGGGATGCCGGCGTTCTTCAGCACGTGGCGGTAGAGCACAACTCGCTCGGACAGCCCCTTGGCGCGGGCCGTTCGAACGTATTCGGCTCGCAGCACCTCCAGCACGCTGGAGCGTGTCAGCTTGACGATGCGGCCCAGGGAGTAGAGGCCCAGGGTGAGCCCGGGCAGGATCAACTGCTCCGGGGTGCCCATTCCTCCGGTGGGAAGCAGGCCCAGGTTCACCGAGAACAGCAGGATCAGCAGAAGCCCCAGCCAAAAGCTGGGCACCGACTGACCCAGCACCGAGCCCACGTTGGAGAGCCGGTCGGCGAGGCTGCCGTTCCGGATAGCAGCCAGGAATCCCAGGGGCACGCCCACCACCACGGCGAAGACGATGGAAACCAGGGTGAGCAAGCCGGTCGCCGGCAACCGCTCCAGCACCAGCTGCAGGGCCGGAATGTTGTACCGCAGCGACACGCCGAAGTCGCCCAGGGCGGCGCGACTGATGAATCGGCCGTACTGCACCCAGAGCGGGTCGTTGAAACCCCACTGGACCCGCACCCTCTCGATGTATTCTGGCGTGGAGTCCGCCGGAACCAACAGCAGGACCGGGTCTCCGCTGAGGTGCAAGACTCCGAACATCAGGCTGAGCGCCAGAAAGACGGTAAGAAGGCTGAGAGCCAGCCGCCGCGCTATGTAGGGTAGCATTCGATTCGCCTCGCCCCCAGGCAGCCCTCGATACGGGGAGCCGAGGCTCTAGCCGGTCGCGCCAAGCGCCCGACCGAGGCCCCGACTCCCGATGGAGACCACCGCGGATCGTTACTACTTCAGGGTTGCCCGTTCCAGGTTGAACTGCTCGTCGGCCTTGGGTTTCCAGTCCAGCTTCTTGCTGGCGCCATAGATGTCGTTCTGGGACCAGAGGAAGATCCATGGGGCCTGCTGCTGGACCAGCGTCTGAGCCTGGTAGTAGGCCTGCCGGCGCTTCTCCGGATCCACCGTGGGCAGCGCGGCCTCGATGGCTGCATCGACCTTCTTATCGGAGTAGGTGACCCAGGTCGAGCCCGTCCGGAACCAGTCTTTCAGCATGGAGCCGTCGAGGGAGGTGTCGCTGCGGCCGAAGAAGTAGATGCCATCGATCTTGTTGGCCTTGACGAGGTCGAGCAGCGACCCCCACTCGTCCACCTGCACCTTCACGTTGATCCCCGCCTGGGTGAGTTGGTCTGCGATGGCCTCGGCAGCTTCCTTGTCCTTCAGGTATCGCCCGCTTGGGGTGTGCAACGTTATCGGCTCGCCCTTGTACCCGGCCTCCTGCAGCAGCGCCTTGGCCTTGGCCGGATCGTAGGAGTAGGGCTTGAGATTCGAATCCAGATGCTGGTTGATGGCCGGCAGGGGACCTGCCATCCGCTTGGCGTTGCCCTCCATGACCGTCCGGATGATCTTGTCCACGTCCACCGCATAGTTCAAGGCCTGTCGCACCCTCGCGTCCTGGAGCGGACCGGGCAGGAGGGTGTTGATGCCGACGAAGATCACCCGGCGGCCCGCCACCGTCCTGGTGTCCGCCGTCGACGACTTGTTGACCTGATCCATCGACTGGGGAGGAACGTCCGGGATCAGCTGCACCTCGCCCGCCAGCAGGGCCGAAACCCGGGAGCTGACGTCGGGGATGATGCGGAACTCCACGGCCGCGATCTGCGGCTTTGGTCCCCAGTAGTCATCGTTCCGCACCAGGGTGATGCTCTGCTCCCGCTTCCACTCCTGCAGCTTATAGGGGCCGGTGCCGATCGGTTTCTCGGTCATGGCCTGCGGGCCCTGCTCCTTGAGAACCTTGGCAGGAGCCATGTAGATCTCCGTGAATCCCTCGAGGAGGGAGGGGAACGGCTTCTCGGTGGTCGCCGTCACCGTGTAATCGTCCACAACGGTGGTGGACTTCACCGCATCGATGCGAATCTTCCTGGCGGCGTTGTTCTCCTTCTTAGCCAGGTAATCGAGGGTGGCCTTCACCGACTCGGCGTTGAAAGGCTCTCCGTTGCTGAACTTGACGCCCTTGCGCAGCTTGATCTCCCAGTTGAGATCGTCCAGGCTCTTAGCCGACTCGGCTAGCTGGGGTACCACCTTCATATCGTGGTCGCGGGTGAACAGGTGGTCGTAGACGTGGGTATCCACCCGGTCTGTGGTGTTGTCCAGGGTGTTGACGGGATCGAAGTTGCGGATGTCCGCGTTGAGCCCCACCACGACTTTGGTGGCGGCGCCGCCCTGGGCTCCGGAGGAAGTGGTACCCGACTGGGATTGCTGACAACCTGCGACGATACTGAGGATGAGTGCCAATCCGACCAGGACAAGGGTTCTGCGCACCTCGTTCTCCTTTCCGCGTTCCGGCTACGACTTCCAGACGATGCAGCTCTCCAGCTGCTTAGCTCCAAAGGTGATGCATTCGGCCCCTGTGGGGGTGAGTATGAAGGTATCCGAGTGGCGAACGCCGCCGGCGCCGGGGACGTAGATGCCTGGCTCCACGGTGACCGCCATTCCGCTTTCCAGAGTGCGGTCGCTGTCGTGGCGCATGTCGGGCATCTCGTGGGGTTCCATGCCGATGCTGTGGCCGGTCCGATGGACGAAGTATGGACCGTAACCGGCCCTGGAGATGACGTCTCGGGCCGCGCGATCGACTTCCCGGGCGAGAACGCCGGCCCGCAGTGCCTCGATGGCGGCCTGCTGGGCCTCGCACATCACCTGGAACATCCGCGTCAATTCCGCCGAGGGGGTCCCCACGAAGAAGGTACGTTCGCACTCCGCCGTGTAGCCATCTACTCTGATCAACCGCCGATGGATGCCGAGGTCGGGGTTGGTGATGGTTCGGTTGCTGGTGACGGCGTGGGGGAGGGCGGCCTTCTCCACGCCGGAGGCGGTGAGGATCTTCACCAGGTCTATGGTAGCGTCGGGAAGTTCCTCCGCCGCCGCCAGAAGGGCAGAGCGATTGCCCTCCAGTTCGGCCAGAGGTTCCGTGATCCCGGGGCGGAATGCAGCGACGGTGTCGCGAGCAGCGATGCTCGCCAGCTTCCCCGCGATGCGCATCAGCCGCTGCTCCTCCTCGTCCTTGATTTCCCTCATTCCATGGATGAGGGGGTCGACGTCCCCGAGGCGTAGCCCCCGAGCGGCGATCGTCTGGGCCCACTGCCAGGGGAGGATGCTGGCCTCGATGCCCACGGCGGCTCCTCGCGGCAGGCCGGCCAGAAGATCCTCCAGCATTGCCGCCGCCCCGGCCTGCGCTCCCCCACTGGCCCGGGTTGCCCCCGGAAGTTCCTGGTAAGCCACCACTTGATCCACCACGGCTTTGGATCGGGCGTGCTTCTCCTCCAGCCCCGGGACCACCAGGGTGCTGCTAGAAGGGGTGACGAAGGTCAAGATCGGGCGCGAATATATGTGGGCGAGGAAGCCGCTCAGGTAGTGCTGGTGCGCCGGCAGCCAGATCAGCGCGGCCCCCAGTGCCCGTTCGGAGAGGGACTTCTGGAAGCGGGCGAGCCGGGCGCGCCTGATGGGGTCGTCCATGGTGAACCTCCGCCTGTAACTGGGTTAGCGCGCCTTGGTGAGGGCAGCAGCAAGGGACGGTACTTGGCACCGACGTGCCTTGGGAGATGAGAACTGGAAAGGCTGGTCTTCCGCGGTGGGTTCTGGGCAAACCCGCTACTTGCTAAGGGATGGTTTGGGCCAGTATTCTAGCTGCTGCCAATCCGGCTGTCTACCCCAGGACGCTTCGTGTTGATATCCCCACCAAACCGTAGGGAGCTGTGGTGATGGCAATAGTGAGAGCAGGGGGCAAGGGATGGAAAAGCCAAAGGCGTGGAGCCTGAACCACTCGGAACTGGGGCTCGGGGGCAAGAACTCCTTCCGCCCGGCCGTCATGGGCACCCACGGTATGGTGTCCTCTGGGCACTACCTCTCAAGCCTGGCCGGCGTGCAGGTGCTGGAGGAGGGCGGCAACGCAATAGACGCCGGCGTGGCGGCAGCCGTGGCCGGTTGCGTCCTCCAGAGCGATTTCGTCAGCTTCGGTGGGGTTGCGGCGATCCAGATCTACCGATCCGACCTGGATCAGTCCTTCACCATAGCCGGCGTGGGCCACTGGCCCGCGCTGGCCAGTCTGGAGTACTTCCGCGATGCATGCGGCGGCCACGTCCCTAACGACGTGCGCAACGGGGTCGTCCCGGGCGGGCCCGACGGCTACCTCACTGCCATCGAGCGCTTCGGCACTTGGAGCTTCGGCCGGGCCGTTCGTCGGGCCACGGAGCTGGCCGAAGAGGGCTTCCCCATGTTTCCCTTCCGCTACGAGCAGCAGATGGCGCACCAGGACGTCATGGACAAGTTCCCATCTACCCGGGAGGTTCTGTGGCCCGGGGGAAGGCAGCCAAAGCCGGGGGAGATCTTCCGGCAGCCGGAGCTGGGGCGCACCCTGCAACTGATGGCAGGGGCCGAGGCCGGCGCGGGCTCGGGGGATCGCTCGAGGGGGATCCAGGCGGCCAGAGACCTCTTCTACCGGGGCGAGATCGCCGATCGGATCGATCGCTTCTACAGCGAAAACGGCGGTTTCCTGCGCAAGGGGGACATGGCCGACTACAGGGCGGCCGTCGATCCGCCGATGGTGGGAAGCTGGAGGGGCTACGAGATCAGGACCTGCTCCTTCTGGTCGAAGGGCCCGATGCTGATCCAGCTGCTGAACCTGTTGGAGGAGTACGACCTCAGCGCCCTCGGCCACAACTCGCCGGAGTACGTCCACCTGGTGACCGAGGCCCTCAAGATGGCCTTCGCCGACCGCCACGCCTACTACGGCGATCCAAGGATGGTGGAGGTGCCGGCCGAGGGCCTGCTCTCCAAGGAGTATGCCCGCGCGCGTCGAAAGCTGATCGATGGGGGCAGGGCCTGGCCGGAGATGCCCCCGGCGGGGGACCCGTGGAGCGGGGCGGCGGTTCGGGGAGAAGCCCCTGAGGCGCCCGGCGCCACACGGCGGAGTCCCCGGGAGCAGTTGGACACCAGCTACCTGTGTGTGGTGGATCGCTGGGGCAACTTCTTCGGTGCCACCTTCAGCGATCCCTTCATGAGCTCGCCCATCGTCCCAGGCACCGGCCTGGTCGTCTCCAACCGAGGCATTCAGGCCTTCGTGGACCCCGATCATCCCAACCGAGTGCGGCCTGGCCAGCGTCCCGTGATCACCCCGAACCCCGCCATGGTGTTCAAAGATGGCAAGCCGGTGCTGGCCCTGGGCTCGCCGGGCTCGGACGTGCAGGTGCAGGCCATGGCGCAGGTGCTGCTGAACGTCCTGGAGTTTGGGATGGATCCCCAACAGGCGGTGGAGGAGCCCCGCTTCGCCACCTTCAGCCATCCCGGCTCTTTCGAGCCCCACAGCTACCTTCCCGGCGTTCTGCGCCTGGAGGCGCGGATTCCGGAGGAGACCATGGGACGGCTGGAGCAGCTGGGTTACAAGGTGGAGCCGTGGCTCGCCTGGCAATGGCAGGCAGGAGGGGTGAGCGCGATCAGCTACGACCCGAAGACGGCTCTGATGGTGGGTGGCGCCGACAGCCGGCGGGAGAACTACGCCATAGGGTGGTAAGCAAGAGGGGGCGGCCGTCTTGGTCGCCCCTGGCATAGCTACATCACCACCACGTTGACCAATCGGTTGGGCACGTAGATCACGTCCTTCACCTGGTGGCCGTCCAGGTAGGCCCGGATCTTCTCCCTGTCCAGCACCAGCCGCTGGACCTCCTCCTTGGGGGTGCCGATCGGGATCTCCAGCTTGTCGCGGACCTTGCCGTTCACCTGCACCACCAGGGTCACCATCTCCTCGATGGTCAGGGCCTCCTCCCACTTCGGCCAGTCCTGCAGGTGGACGCTCTCCCTGTGGCCGGTGCGGTGCCACAGCTCCTCGGCCAGGTGGGGGGCGCTGGGAGCCAGAAGCAGGTTCAGGGTCCGCACCGCATCCCTCCACACCGGCGCCGAGACGGAGCCGTAGGCCGCGTTCATGGTGTTGACGTACTCCATCATTCGGGCCAGCATGGTGTTGTAGCGGAACTTCTCCAGGTCGTCGGTGACGGTCTTGATGGTCTTGTGCATGGCCCGGGTCAGCTTCTTGTCGGCCTCGGCCGTGCCGTTGCCGGCGCCCCGGCTGGGGGCCTCCTGCAGCGCCAGAGCCCAAACCCTGTTCAGGAACTTGAAGACGCCGCTGATGCCGCTTGCGCTCCAGGGTCCTCCCGAGTCCCACGGCCCGATGAACATCAGGTAGCAGCGGACGGTGTCGGCGCCCATCTGCTTCACGTACTCGTCGGGGTTCACCACGTTGCCCCGGGACTTGCTCATCCGGTAGCCGTCGGGCCCCAGGATGATCCCCTGGTTGAACAGCCGCTGGAAGGGCTCCCCCGTTTCCGCCAGCCCCATGTCCCGCAGCACCCTCTGGAAGAAGCGGGAGTAGAGCAGGTGCATCACGGCGTGCTCCACGCCGCCCATGTACTGGTCCACCGGCATCCAGTAGCGGGACTTCTGCGGATCGAAGGGGCCTTCCCGATAGTGCGGGTCGGTGTAGCGCAGGAAGTACCAGGAGGAGTCCACGAAGGTGTCCATGGTATCGGTCTCGCGCTTCGCCGGACCGCCGCACTGGGGGCAGGTGGTGTTCAGGAAGTTCTCGTCGTACTTCAGCGGGTTCACCCGGGCCTTGAACTCCAGCCCCTCGTATCGCGGCAGCTCGATGGGCAGATCCTCCTCGGGCACCGGGACGATGCCGCAGTGGTCGCAGTACAGCATCGGGATGGGGGTGCCCCAGTAGCGCTGGCGGGAGACCAGCCAGTCGCGGATCCGGTAGTTCACCGTCCGCCGGCCGATCCCCTTGGACTCCAGGTACTCGGCCACCCTGGTCTTGCCCGCCACCGAAGGTGTGCCGTCGAAGGGGCCGGAGTCGATCATGATCCCCGGCTCGGTGTAGGCCTGCTCCAGCTCGCCGGAGGGCCGCCCGGTGGGGCTGATCACCTCTCGGATCTCCAGGCCGAACCGCTTGGCGAACTCGAAGTCCCGCTCGTCGTGGGCCGGCACCGCCATGATGGCGCCGGTACCGTAGGTGCCCAGGACGTAGTCGGCGATCCAGATGGGCACCCACTGTCCGTTCACCGGGTTGACGGCGTAGGCGCCGATGAAGACGCCGGACTTCTCCTTCTCGGTGGAGAGCCGCTCGATCTCGCTCTGGCGGCGGGCCTGCTCCACGTAGGCCGTGACCTCCTGGCGCCGGTCGGGGGTGGTCAGCTTCTCTACCAGGGGATGCTCCGGGGCCAGGACGGCGTAGGTGATGCCGTAGATGGTGTCGGGTCGGGTGGTGAAGACCTCGAAGGACTCGGCGGAACCGGCCACCTGCATGACGAACTGAACGCCCTCGCTGCGGCCGATCCAGTTGCGCTGCATGGTCACGACCCGCTCGGGCCATTCGATCTCATCGAAGTTCAGCAGCTCGTCGGCGTAGGCGGTAATCTTGAAGAACCACTGCTCCAGATCGCGCCGCGCCACGATGGTCTCGCATCGCCAGCAGCGGCCGTCCTCCACCTGCTCGTTGGCCAGGACCGTCTCGCAGTGAGGGCACCAGTTGGCAGGCGCCTTGGCCCGGTAGGCCAGACCCCGCTTGTAGAACTGCAGGAAGAACCACTGGTTCCATCGGTAGTATTCGGGGCGACAGGATGCCAGGGTGTGGCTCCAGTCGTACATGTTGCCGATGGTCTTCAGCTGGCGGGTCATGTTCTCGATGTTGCGCTCGGTCCAGTCGGCCGGGTTGATGCCATTCTTGATGGCGGCCTCCTCGGCCGGCAGTCCGAAGGCGTCGAAGCCTATGGGCTCGAAGACGTTGTACCCCTGCATCCGCTTGTAGCGGGCGTGGGTGTCGGCGGGGGCGAAGTTGTACCAGTGGCCGACGTGCAGGTCGCCGGAGGTGTAGGGGAACATGACCAGGGCATAGTGCTTCGGCTTGGAGGGATCCTCGCGGACGCGGTAGATCCCCATCTCCTTCCACTTAGCCTGCCACCTGGCCTCGATTTCGCTGGGGTTGAACCTCTCCACCTGCTTAGCCATCCGCCCACCTCCGTTGCCTCGTCTGCACTTCCCTCTCCCAGGGGGAGAGGGTCGCGGTGAGGGCTATTCCCACACCCTCGCGGGTGCAACAGCCCCAAATAGCGCGAAAGCCTTTCGCCCAACCACCAGGGACGAAAGGCCGTTCCGCGGTACCACCCTGCTTGACGAGGGTTCCTTAATTGGTGGAGCAGAGGGGAATTGAACCCCTGACCTCTTCCATGCCAAGGAAGCGCGCTCCCGCTGCGCCACTGCCCCATGAAAGTGGAGCCGCTCGTCCGCTCTTCAGCGCCGTAACGGTCGCCGACCGGCAGCGGCTACTGGCGTTCACCGCTGCAACTCCCGGGCGAGTTCGGCCCTTGGCGCTTGCCTGCCTGCCGGTTCCCACCCTCCCGGCTCTCTGAATGTGGCTCGGCCTAATACTCCCGCTCAACGCACGGATATGATACCAGAGACCCTCGGGAGGTTGCAAGGGCGCAGACGGGGAGAAGGGTGCGTCCTCTCCCCGTCTCCCCGTCAGACCAGCTCGGCCAGGGTTCGGGCAAGCACCGTGCGGGGCAGGATCACCGGCACCCGGGCGATCTCGGCGGCCCGCGCCTTCATGGCGGTGGTGAAGCCCATGCAGTCCAGCACGATCATGTCGGCCTCCCACCTCCTCAGGGCCTCGGTGGCCCGTTCCAGCTGGGAGATCCCCGCGTAGGGGGAGCCGGCCTCCACCCGCACCTCCCTGGCCACCGGCTTCCACCGCAGGATCGCCTGCTCCACCTGCTCCGGCGCGGGGATCACCACCCCCAGCCGGCGGCCCTCGGCGAGGGCGGCGACGAAGTGGTGCAGAACCGGCTGCGGCTTGACCAGCAGCTTGTCACTCCGGAAGGGAGGGAACTCCCCGGTGCACAGCAGGGCCACGGCCTCGGCCCCCGCCGCGATCACCCGGTCTATCTGCCCCTGCATCCTGGGCAGGATGTGGTGCTCCGCTATCTGGACGGAGCTCCCGTCCGCCAGGCGGGTCACCAGCACGTAGTCCCCCGGCTTCGGTGCCAGCTCCGCCACCTGCTCCCCGGTCAGTCCGTCCAGCGCCCCGCCCTCGAGGAACTCGACGTCGGGGCCCAGGATCGACTGGATCTCCGGCACCACGTCGGTTCGAGGGGACTGGCCTATGGTGATGGCGCCGATCTTCCGCCTGCCGTCTCCCATTTTCCCCATCCTTTCTTGCCCCATTGCCGCCACACGCAAGCCCGGTGCTCGCGGCATCGGGGATTGCCGGCCCGGCTGACCGCGGAGCCGCACGTGACTGCCGGCGCCGGCGAGCCGCGACCGAGCGAGACCCATCCTGTAGCGTCGGGGCTCGTCCCCGACGTGGTGCCACGTCGCCCACAAGGAGCGACGCAGCACGGAGCCTCTTCACGGCAGACACGGAGTCATTTACTACGATCTCAGTGCGCTCCGCGTCTCCGTGGTGTCCCGGCCTCACGACCTCCCCAGGGTCTGCAGCCAGCCCATGTCGCCGTAAAGCTTTCGTAGACGGGCGTACTCCTCCTCGTCGTAGAAGTGGCAGCCGCCGGCCCCGTAGGCTTTGGCCACCTCGATACAGAAGCGGACGGCGCCCTCCACGTCGTCCAGGTGGGAGGCCCCTGTCGCCGAGCCGGGCACCGGCACCTCGGTGGTGATGGCCACCCCCACCACGGGTGCCGCGGTTGCCGTGGCCGGCTGCAGAATGCTGTTCAGGTGGAACAGGCCGTTCCCGTAGGGGGTGATGTCCTGGGTGGTGATGGCGAAGACCGCCGGCAACTTGCCGGTCACGATCTGCATCAGCCCCAGGAGATCCTCGCTGACCCGCAGGACGTAGCCCTGCTTCACCGTGGGGGAGATGGCAGGCGGAAGATCGGCGCCAT
>JAMCTB010000064.1:0-1919 GCA_023380955.1 Chloroflexota bacterium
AGGAGAACGCCAAGAGGAGCAACCAGGCCGGCAACGGGCGGGATCGGTTCAACCTCACCAACGCGGAAGCCTTCGAGATTGGACCTCACTACTCAACCTCCCGTGGGGCCCCAGTGCGAGGCGAGAAGGTGCAGGTGGTGCTGGTGACCAAGCCCAAAGGCACCGGCGCCAGGCTCCACACGCATGCCAACGAGCAGTTCAACCTCGTCCTCCAGGGGCGTCTGAGGTTCCACGTCCAAGGCGTGGAGGGAGTGGCCGGGCCGGGCGAGCTGATTTACATCCCTGCCAACGCCCGGCACTGGACCCGAGCCTCTGAGGATGAGGATGTGATCTTCTACGCTTCCAAGGATACCTCCTACGACATCTCCGGCGACGCGGTGGATGGCACGAAGAGCGGACCCTACTACTCTCCCGGCTTTGAGCCCAAGGAGGACTAGGACCGCGTGAGCTGGCTCCCTGTCCGAGTGTCGACCAGCCCGGGGTTGGTGTTCGCCGCTCCTCCAGCACCAGGTCGGCGTCATACTGCCACAGAACCATGGCTCTCATGGTCTATAGGAGCCCTCAACAGGTCCTTGAGGTAGTCGCGACAGCCCCGAGCCATATCAAACCTGGGTTGCCAATCCAGTACGCTCTTCGCTCGTTGGATGTCCATGCAATGCTCCGCGGGATTGCCAGGCACCAGGCCCGGCCCGATCTCGAACTGGGCCCCGGGCACGATCTCGGTCGCGATCAGGTCGGCGATCTCCCGTGGGGTGTGCTGGACGCCCTCGCAGACGTTGAAGAAGTGGTACTCCAGCTTCTCCACGAGACACGCGGATGCAGTGGCGGTGGCGCAGTCCTTCACGTAGCTCCAGTTCAGCCGGTGGTCCCCGCCGCTGGGAAGGACGTACTTCTCGCCCCGGGCGGGGTACTCGAAGAGATCCTTCCAGACGGCGGTGCCCTTGATGCGGCCGGGGCCGTAGACGTGGGAAAAGCGCATGGCCGCGAAGTCGAGCCCGTACAGGCGGTGGTACTCTCTGAGGAAGGTCTCGCCGAGAACCTTGGTGGCCCCGTACATATCGATCGGGCTGGTCGGATGGTCCTCATCGACCGGCTCCCGGGTGGTGAGGCCGTAGACGGCCAGGGAGCTGCCAAACACCAAGCGCCGGACGCCCGCGATGCGCGCCGCTTCCAGCACGTTGATCGTGCCCTCGCAGTTCACCTTGAAGAGCCGTTTGGGGTTGCGCTGGCTGTCGCCCTTGAGAATCGCCGCCAGGTGGACGAGGTGGGTCACCTGATGCTTCTGGATCGCCTCGTACAGGCCGGGGAAATCCAGGATGTCACCCTTCACCAGTTGGACGCCCGGCAGGTCCCTGACTCGCCAGCCCTCTCGGGTGGAGTCGAAGGTCACCACCTGTTGATCTCGCGCCACCAGCTCCCGCACCACATGCGAGCCGATCCAGCCGGTTCCGCCGGTAATCAGCACCGTCATGCCGGTTCTCCCGGTTGCTCTCCCCGGTCCTCATGCAAACGGCCATGATCCAGGGAGGCACCTGCTCTGTGCACTGATACAGATCGTCGAAGGATTTTCAGCCTATCGAGGTGTCCGCAAGGCAGAGATTTGCGCGACCCGCCAGGTCCCCAATTATTGGGCGACTATTGAAGCGACGCTACGGCTCTTGGAACGCCTATTTATGCGTGTATTGGGAGGATAGCCGGTGGAGGGATTCCCGGAACTGCCAGTGGATGGCAGTCTATCACCGCTCTGACCGCATTTCCAACTATGGTTTGATATCGGAGTCATAACCGACGCTTATCCACAGCCCGGTTCGAGCCCGCGCCAACTCCGGATCCTACTCCACGATGCCCTCGGGATACCGAACGGCTATCTCCTCTTTGAAGAAGGAGAGGAAGGCACGGACGCTGCGGGAGAGGGGCTT
>JAMCTB010000064.1:1929-8035 GCA_023380955.1 Chloroflexota bacterium
AAGCTGGCATCCCGCACTGGCACCACCACCAGTGTTCCGCCCTCAATCTCCCGCTGCAGCACCAGCTTCGAGAGGATGGAGACTCCCAGTCCGGCCTCGACCGACTTCTTGACCACCTCGATGTTGTCGATCACCATGCTGGGGACGATCTGCACGCCGTGGCGGGTCAGTTCCCGCTGGATGGCCGTTTGAACCCCCGAGCCCTGGCGATGCGAGATGAAGGGCTCCTGGGCCAGCTCCTCGATAGCCACTCCCTCCTTGGTCCTCTTGGCCCAACGGTGGCTGCGGGCGACGATCAGGTGCAGCACGTCGAACCAGAAGTGCTCGAAGTGCACCCCCGGCATGTCTATCGGCCCCTCCAGGAGCGCGAAGTCGTGCGTGTTGTTGACCAACTCCGCCATGATTCCCCTGCTCGTGCCGACGGCGAGGGCAAACTCGACCTTTGGATGGAGACGCTTGAACTCCGCCAGTAGAGGCGGCAGCATATAGATGGCTATGGTGGTGCTGGCGCCGACGGCCAGCTTGCCGCTCAACTCCGTCTCCAGCTCGGACACGGCCTGCTCGGCTTCCTCCAGCAGGGTGCATAGCCGCTCCACCTGCTGCGCGTAGGAGTACAGGAGTCGCCCGGCCTCGGTCAGGTATATGTATCTGCCGAGACGATCGATCAGCTTGGTTTTCAGTCGCTTCTCCAGCCTGGCCACCTGGGCGCTCACCGCCGGTTGAGTCAGGCACAGCTCCTCCGCGGCTTTGGTGAAGCTGCGCAGCCTCGCGACGCGGCAGAAGACCAGGAGCTGATCCACCTCAGAGCGCACCTGGGGGCACCTCCTGAACCGGAAGAGAAACGTGGGCTATGGCTCCAATATCACAAACCATAGTTGGAAGGACGAAGGGAATAGAACGAAACGAGGAACGAATCAGCTTGGCGGCAGGGCCCCAGCCGTGGGCGGGCCCCAGATGCGCCCCCGGAAGGTCCGGAAGGCGAAGTAGCCTAGGACGAACATTCCCGCGGCCAGCCCTATCAGCACCACCGACACCCCCAGAAGGTCGGCCAGCCCACCGACGAACAGCAGTGGCAGGACGGCGGCCAGGTTCCCCAGCATGATCTGCACGGCGAAGATCCGACCCCGGCTGGGCGCCGGCGCCTGCTCCTGCAACATCGTCTGCGAGGGGATCAGCATCATCGACAGCGCCACGCCCATCACGCCGGCCACCAGCCCGACCATCGAGACCAGGCTGACGATCTTCGGATGGTTCTCGGGGTCCACGGCCATCGAGAGTAGCCCGTGAAACAGCAGGTTCCACAGCGGGCTCACCACCGCCAGCAGGAGCAGGCCGACACCCACCCCCAGGCCGCCAACCACGACCAGCAGTTCCTTCGGCAGCCATCGGTTCAGCCGGCCAACCGCCACCGCCCCGATGGCCATTCCGAGGCCGGCGGGGGCCAGGACGTACACCGTGTCGTCCGCCCTGATGCCCAACACCGCCACCACGAACCGCGGGGCGATCATGGCCGTGATCAGGCTTAGCGTTGCCCCCACGGTGAGCACCACCATCGCCATGGCCGCCAGCTTGTCGCCCCTCAGGAAAAGGAAGGCATCGTGAACGTCGCCGAAGAACCGCCGGAAGGGATGCTCCTCCGGCTGCTCGCCGGGAACCGGCATATGGCCCCGGTGGCTTGGCAGCGGCAGCACGAGAAACCCGCAGACGGCAAACAGCACGGCGATCATCAGGAAGAGCGTGTTCTGCCCGAACAGCTTGATCACCACCGGCGCCAGGAGCACGATGCCCACCAACTGGGAGATGGTGAAGGTCAGGTTGAAGAGGGAGTTGGCGGTCATCAGCCGCCGACGGCCGACCAGCGCCGGGATCATGGAGCTTTCCGCCGGCAGGAAGAACTGGCTGATGATGGAGAAAACGAAGGTGACGGCGTAGATCGCCGACACGGACGCGCTGAAAATGAGGTAGCCCAGCACCACGATGGCCCGGAGCCAGTTGGTGGAGACCAGGACGAGCCGCTTGTCCACCCGGTCCACCAGCACACCGGCCGGGACCGTGAAGAGGACGGAGGGGAGGACGAAGGAGATGATGGCGATGCCGACCTGCGTGGTGGATTGGGTGGCCTCCTCGATCAGCACCATGAGGGCGAACCAGATGGCGTTCTGCGCCGTCTGGGAGATGGCCTGGGCCGACCACAGGAGCATGAAGGGCCGGTTTCCCCAGATGGAGTCCGCAGCCGCTCTCTCCAGTGAGATCGCCTCCCCGCTCAACCCTGCTCTCGACCGGCCACGGAATGGAGGTCGGCAGGGGCGCTGCCCCGGGAGACGAACTGCTTCATCCGCCTTTCCAGCACCGCCCGATCCAGGAGGACGCGGTGGTTGCACTTGACGCAGCGCAGCCCGATGTCGGCGCCCAGTCGCACCACCGACCAGTCGAGACTGCCGCACGGGTGGGGCTTCCGAAGCCTGACCACGTCGCCCAGCCGGATCTCCATCACCATTCGAGGCTCTTCTCTCCGGCGCATCGCGAGACGTGCCAGCACGAGATGTTTTTCGAGGTAAGAGTAACAGATCGCGCGGCTGTAGTGCGAGTTCGCCCGGCCCGAGCGCGGCGGGCAACCGCCGCTTTCGAGGTGCCGCAAGGGCCGCTCTTGGGAGTGCACCGGCTTGACGCCGCTTTGGACTGCGGTGCGTGGCCGCCACTTTCCTCGGCGAGCGCTCGCGGCTGCCATCCAAAGCGGCGTCAAGCCGCCGCACTCCGGGACTAGTTCACCTGCCGCGCACCTTCTTCCTGCGTTGGGCGTTGATGGCGTCGCGCAGTTGGGAGGCAGCGGCTCGGGCGGCTTGCTGCCAGTCGGAGCCCAGGGAGGCGTGGATCACCTGGCGAGAGGAGTTGATGACGGCCCGCTCCCCCGCCTCGTCGGTGCCATCCAGCACCGTCCGCTCCAGATCGCCCGCTTGAGCGCCGACGCCAGGGATCAGCAGCGGCAGCTCGGGCGCCAGCCCCCTCACCTCGGCCAGTTGCTGCGGATAGGTCGCGCCAACCACCAGTCCGAGGTTGCCGCCGCTGCCCCACCCGCGGGCCCGCAGCGCCACGACCTGATACAGGGGCATGGTCCCCTCAGGCGCCTGGCAGAGGAGATCCTGAAAATCGGCGGCGCCCGGGTTGGAGGTCTTGCACAGCAGGAAGATGCCCCGATCGCCGTAGGCCAGGAAGGGCTCGACGGAGTCGCGACCCAGGTAGGGGCTTGCGGTCACGGCGTCGAAGCCGTACAGCTCGAAGAGGGCCCGGGCGTAGGCGGCCGCCGTGTGGCCGACGTCGCCTCGCTTGGCGTCGCCGATCACGACGACGTCCCGCGGCATCGCCTTCATCGTCTGCCGGAGCGCCTCCAGCCCCTCGGGACCGAGGGCCTCATAGAAGGCGAGGTTCGGCTTGTAGGCGCAAACCAGGTCGGCCGTGGCCTCGATGATCCCCTGGTTGAACCGGAGCACCCAGTCCGGACGACCTCTCAGCGGCTCGGGGATCTTCTGAGGGTCCACGTCGAGCCCGACGCACACCAGGGAGTCCTTCGCACGGGATGCCGCCAGCAGCCGGTCGAGAAATGCGGTCACCGTCTACCCCCGACGTCCACTCGCTCGATCGGCGGCAGATCCTCGGGCCAGAGGGCGGAGGCGACGCGGCTAAAGGCAGGGACGCTGCCCGTGGTGAGCATTCGGTGGACGGGAGCGTTGCCTGCGGCCTCCTCCAGGACGCCCTTTTCCACCAGGTCGACCACAGAGGCCGCCGTCGAAGGCGCGTTCTCCACGATTCGCACCGCCGAACCCATCAGCTTCTCCACCAGGGGACGCACGAAAGGGTAGTGAGTGCAGCCCAGCACCAGCGTGTCCACGTTATGCATCCGCAACTTATGAAGGTAACCATCCAGCAGCGTCTCGGTCTTTCGAGAGGCAAACTCGCCCGCCTCGATCTGGAGCGCCAGCAACGGACACGGCTCCTGGAAGACCTCCACGTCGGGTTTGGCGGCCTTGATGGCCCGAACGTACGCCTCGCTGCGGACGGTTTGCTGCGTCCCGATGATGCCAACACGGCCCCGGCTGGTCTCGGCGGCCGTCGCGGCGGTGGAGTCGATGACGCCGACGACCGGCACGGGGTACCGGGTCTGGGCGATCTCCAGGGCCGCGGAGGTGACGGTGTTGCAAGCGATCACCAGCGCCTTGACCCCCTCCCGATGGTAGAGGTAGTCCAGGCACTGGAGAGTGTACTCGCGGATCCTTTCCTCGGGGTAGTCGCCGTAGGGGACGCGGGTGTTGTCCCCCAGGTAGACGGTCGACTCGCGCGGCAGCACCCTGTGTAGCTCCCGCAGCACGGTGAGCCCGCCCACCCCCGAGTCGAATACCCCGATGGGCTTATCCATCACCCCTCTCGATTAGCAAATGGCCAATGACGAATAGCCCAATTGGCGAATGGCGAATGGCGAATAGCGAATAGGTCACTGACGATCGCCACCTGAGAAGACACGAAGCCTCCTTGGCCACCTATTCGCCATTCGCGTTCCACATTCCCTATTCGCCATTCGCTATTCGCCATTCGCTGGTCCTCAGTACCCTCGTTGCTTGTCCAGGACGTTCAGCATCGGCTCGCCCGCCAGGTAACGGTACAGGTTCTGGCGAAAGACCTCCACCGCCCGATCCATGTAGGGCAATGTGCCCCCGGCCAGGTGGGGCGTGACAATCAGGTTCGGCGCGTCCCACAGCTCGCTGTCCGCCGGCAGCGGTTCCTGGACGAAGACGTCCAGCGCCGCGCCTGCTATCCAGCCCTCTCGCAAAGCCCGCGCCATCGCTGCCTCGTCGATCAGCTCGCCCCGACCCACGTTGACCAGCCGGGCGGTCGGTTTCATCGCTCGCAGTTCCTTCTCACCGATCAGGGCGCGCGTCTCGGGCGTCACCGGCAGCGCCACCACCACGTAGTCGCACTCGGCCAGCATCACCAGTAGGTCCGGCGGCAGGTAGACCCGATCCGCCACACCCCCTGTAGCGGTTCCGGAGCGCCTTAGCGCCACCACCCGCATCCCCAGACAGTGGCAGGCCTCGGCCACCGCCCGGCCGACGCCGCCCAGCCCCAGCACGCCCACGGTCTTGCCGTGCAGTTCCTCGCCGTAGTAGGCCCTGATCCGCTGAGGCCGCCACTTCCGCTGGCGGGTCTCCTCAAGTACCGCTGGCAACCGGCGGGCCATCATCACCATCACGCCAACAGAATACTCGGCCATGGCATGGGCGTGGATGCCAGAGACCGTCGTGACCATGATGTCCGTCTTCTCGATCCCCGCATCAAACAGGTGCTCCGCCCCGGCGCTGACCAGTTGGATCCACTTCAGCTTCGGAGCTTGCGCGAGAGGCCCGGGCAGCTCGAAGCAGCAGAGAATCTCGGCATCCTTCAGCGGCTCTCGCGCCTTCTCTGGATCGCGCTCCACCACGATCTCGAGGTCCGGGCTGATCTCCTGCAGCGACCTGCTCTGCTCCTCCGTGACCCTCGCGGTAATCAGTACCTTCGTCACCCGTTCTTTAGGCTCCAATCGTATGGTATCTCCGGGGAGTCCCACGGAACGCGGAACTCGTCCGGCTCCTGGTAGTTGTACAGCTCGGTGGGGAAGTTGACGATCATCGCCATCTCGGTCCCGACGGCCTTGAAGCCATGCATGACCAAGGGCGGGATCTTCAGCAGGACGCGATTTTGCTCGCCCATGAAGAACTCCTGCACCTGGCCCCGAGTGGGCGAGTCCTCGCGGCCGTCGTACAGCACGACCTTGGCCATACCGTGGACGCAGACGAAGTGGTCCGTCTGCTTCCGATGGTAATGCCAGCCCTTCACGACGCCCGGATAGACGGCCGTCACGTAGGACTGGCCGAACCGCTCGAAGACGGGGTCGTCGCTGCGTAGCATCTCCATGAGGTAGCCGCGCTCGTCGGGGATCAGCCGCAGCGGCTCCACCACGACTCCATCGATCATTATCAGCCAGCCTCCTCACCCTCATCCCGTGGACATGCCAGAAGGTATGTCCACGCCTCTCCCAAAGGGAGAGGGAACTAGTTGTCCCACATGCCGCAGCGGC
>JAMCTB010000065.1 GCA_023380955.1 Chloroflexota bacterium
CGGGCTTCAGAGGCTGCCATTGACGAGCTTCAGGCCTGGTGTGAGGCCCACCCCAGGTATCGTCTGCTGGAGTTTGAGGAAGAGGTACGGGCGGTTCGGCAGCGGCTGATGGGCCAGGTGATGAGCAGCCTGCTGGCGGGACGGGAGACGGAGAGTTCGGCGGGGGAAGTGCTCTGCGACAAGTGTGGCGGCCGGATGCAGGACAAAGGGGAGGTGTCGCGGGCGGTGGAGGGTCCCGAGGGTGAGGTCCGCTTGCGTCGACGCTACTACTATTGCCCTTCCTGCAAGGAAGGGTTTTTCCCCCCTGGACCGGGAGTTGGGGTTGACCAGGCGGCCCATGGACCGAGATGGCGGAGAGGGGGATGGCGCGGCTTGGATGCCTGGTCCCTTCCTATCGTGTAGGGGCGAAGAGCTATGAAGAGTTGGTCGGGCTGGGCGTGTCGGCTGCGACGGTGGAAGAGGTGACCACGGCGGCCGGTGAGCGGCTGCGGGAAGTGGAAAGGGGCGTGGCCCTGGAGAGTGTGGCGCTGCCGATGATCGGAGAAAGGGGTCCGGAGCCTGGACCGACAAGGGAGGGCGAGGTGCTGCCTGGGACTGCCCATCTGTGCATCTCCTTGGACGGGACCACGGTGAACACGATAGGGGGGTGGCGGGAGGTCAAGGTCGTATCGATATCGGAAGTGCGGGAGCGCGAGAAGCTGGCTAGCGATGAGAGCCCGGTTGAACTGGTCAACCACAGCTACAGGGCGGGGATTTGGGAGGTCAAGGAGTTCGCCAACGAGCAATGGGCCGAGGCCCTCAGGCGAGGGGTGGAGATGGCTAGCCGGCTGACCACGGTGAACGACGGAGCGGCCTGGATCTGGAACCTCGTCCTATTTTGTTATCCCGCCGCTCTACAGGTAGTGGACTGGTGGCATGTGGTGGACCGGCTTTGGAAGGTTGCCAACCTGGTGTTTGGGCAGGGCACGCAAGGAGCCAGCTCCTGGGTATCGGCGCGTAAGGATGAGCTGTGGGCTGGGCGAGTCCCGGCGGTGCTTAAGGCTCTGGGCCATCTGGAGCCCGAGAGCGAGGGGGCGAAGGAAGAGGTTCGGCTGTTTGGTGAGTACCTGAGGACCCATGCCGAGAGGATGCGCTACCAGGAGTTTCGCGAGCTTGGGGCACCCATAGGCAGTGGCACGGTGGAAAGCTGCTGCAAGAACGTGGTGGGATCACGGATGAAGCGCGGAGGCATGCGCTGGCGAGTGGAGCGAGCCGAGGCGGTCCTTGCTCTGCGCTGTGCCATCCTCAGCGATCGCTGGAGTGAAGCGTGGGAGATGCAGCGCCGCCAACCACCCACTCCGCTGCGCCGAGCCGCCTGATGTTCGCCCAAAAGCTCACGCAGACCCATCGCCCGCGTATCGCTTGACAAGGGTAGTGGGAGATCCTATCCTGACGTGCGCTCGATGGTCTGGTTGATTTCTCTTCCGCCGGCAATGGCCGACTCGTCCTGTCCGGTCCCCACATTCAGTCCTTGGCCTTGAGTTGGAAACGCCGCCAGCAATCCAGAAGGGAGAGGTAGTATGACTCAGGAACGGAAGGATAGCCTTCGCACCAGGGTGACCCGTCGCGGTTTTCTGTACAGAACAGTTGGAGCGGCCGCCGGACTTGGTTTGGTTCTGGCCGGTTGTGCGCCTACAGCCACTCCTTCGCCTACCGCGCCTTCGGCAGGCGCCGGGGCTGCGCCCGCACCGACGAAGGCGCCCGCTGGTGCAGGTGCGGCTCCCGCACCCACCACAGCTCCCGCCGCGGCCGTCGCTGGAGCCGGCATCAAGGATCGCACCCTCCGGTTGAATCACACCTTTGGTCCCTTGGGTGCCGTCTACGAACTCGCCGAGAAGTTCAAAGCGTTGGTGGAGGAGCGCAGCGGCGGGAAGATCAAGGTCCAGAACAACCACTCCGGCCAGTTGGGCGCCGAGAAGGACGGCTACGACTCCCTGCAACTGGGTAGCCTGGATCTGCACATCACGGGTTCCCTCATCGTCGCCACCCTGGCTCCGGAGTACCAGGCCATCGACATGCCCTACCTGTTCGACGACCAGGCCCACTTCCGCCGCGTGGTGGACGGGGCCATCGGTCAGACGATGAACAAGATCTTCCTGGACAAGAAGGGCAACCGCAACCTGGTAGTGACCGACCGCATGCCTCGCCACCTGACGACGAAGAACCGGGAGGTCCACACGCCCGCCGACCTGGCCGGTCTCAAGCTGCGCACGCTGGAGGTGCCAGTCCACGTCGCAGCCTGGAAGGCGCTGGGCGCCAACCCGGTCCCCATGGCCTTCCCCGAGGTGTTCACGGCGCTCCAGCAGGGCACCCTGGACGCCCAGGAGAACCCCTTCGACGTGATCTTTGCCAACAACTTCTTCGAGGTTCAGAAGTACCTGATCCTCACCGCCCACGTCATCAGCGGCAACTGGTTCGATATCAGCGACAAGGTATGGCAGACATTTTCCACTGAGGAGAAGGACCTGATCTCCACGGCCGCTAAAGATGCCGGCAAGTACGCCGACGACAAGAATACGGGCTTCGGCGCCGAGTTCTCCCAGAAGCTGAAGGACAAAGGCATGACCTTCATTCAGCCCCAAGTGGCGCTCTTTCAAGAGAAGCTGAAGGACGTCCCGAACCAGTTCAAGGATGTCTGGAAGGCGGGGCTGTACGACGAGATCAGGAAGCTGGCCAAGGGCTAGACCGTCGGGGCAAAGTGCTCATGCAGTAAGCTCACGGCTCGGGCATTGGATGGCAAAGTGAGGCTGATCAAAGGCATCTGGGATCACGGAGCCGAGACCGTCGTTGTCCTGCTGGTGGTGGTCATGGTGGTGACGGTCTTCGGCCAGGTGTTCTGTCGGTACGTACTGCACGACTCCCCTTCCTGGACCGAGGAGCTGGCCCGGTACGATTTCATCTGGATCAGCTTCCTCGGCTCCTTCGTCGCCTTCAAGCGTCGGGCTCACGTGATCGTCGATACTCTTCTCGTCGCTCTGCCGCCCAATGTGCAGAGGATATTGACGATCGCGGTGCAACTGGCCGTCGCGGTCTTCCTGGTGGTGCTGGTGCAGGAAGGGTGGAAAATGATCCTGGTCACCTCCAACACCAAGGCGACGATGCTCCAGGTGCCGATGTCCTACGTCTATGCTGCCGTTCCCGTCTCGGCGGCCCTGATGCTGGTGCAGCAGGCAATCTGGTTGGGCGACTGGGTCCGGCGCCATCTGGTCCCACAGGTGTAGCTGTGCTTACCACCATCGTCCTCATCATGCTCGCCTTTTTTGCCTTGGGCACCCCCGTGGCCCTGGCCATGGGATTGACCTCCTTCGTCGTCCTGACGATGGTGGGGGATGTGCCGCTTCAGACCATCCCGCAGCGAATGATCACCGGGACCGACTCCTTCCCCCTGATGGCCATCCCCTTCTTCCTCCTGGCCGGCAACCTGATGAGCAGCGGCGGGATCACCATGCGGCTGATAAACTTCGCCTCCGCCATCGTGGGCCACGTCCGTGGGGGGCTCGTGTACGTCGTCATCGTGACTAACATGATCATGGCGGGCATGTCCGGCTCCGCTGTCGCGGACGCCGCGGCGACCGGATCCGTCCTGATCCCAGCCATGGAGAAGGCCGGATACAACCGACGCTTCGCGGCCTCCGTCGTGGGGGCCGCCTCCACCATCGGCCCCATCATCCCCCCGAGCGTCCCCTTCGTGGTCTTCGGTGCAATGTCCCAGGTTTCCATAGGCCGGCTGTTCTTCGGCGGGGCGGTTCCGGGCATCTTGATGGGCATCTACATGATGGTGGCCACCTACTTCCTGTCCAAGCGGAGGGGCTACCCGAAGGGCCAGCGCGTCACCTGCGGCCAGTTCCTGGCCGCCACTCGCGACGCCGTGCTCCCGCTGATGCTTCCGGTGATCATCCTCGGCGGCATCCTGGGCGGCGTCTTCACCCCCACGGAGGCAGCTGTGGTCGCGGCTGTGTACGCCTTTGTGTTGGGCACCTTCGTCTATCGAGAAATTGGCCAGAAGGAAGTGGTGAAGGCTCTGCTAGATACCGGCGTCACCTCGGCCACGGTGATGTTCATTATCGCCAGCGCCAACATCCTCGGATGGATCATGGCGCGGGAGCAGGCCGGCGAGTTGGTGACCCAGATCGTCACCTCCGTCTCGAGCAACCCCGCGGTGGTGCTGTTGATGATCAACATCATCCTGCTGATCCTGGGGTGTCTGGTCGACTCGACGGCCAACATCATCCTCTTGACCCCGTTGCTCATGCCTCTGATTAAATCAGTTGGAATAGATCCGGTTCACTTCGGCGTGGTGATGGTGCTGAACCTGATGATCGGGCTGATGACCCCGCCCGTCGGCATGACGCTCTACGTCATGACGCAGATCACGGGCATCAGGGTGATGACCATCGCCAGGGAGGCGCTGGTGTTCATTCTTGCCCTGGTGGCGGTGCTCTTCACCATCACCTACGTACCGGGGCTGGTGACCTTCCTGCCCAACCTGCTGATGGGGAAATGAATCTGGAGGATTCTGAATGCGTAGCATGTTGATGACCCGGGCTGCTCGGACGCTGGTGGATCTGAGCGGTGTGAAGCCCGGTGAGCACCTGCTGGTGCTAACGGACACGGAAAAGTTCTCCATCGGCCAGTTGGTGGCCGGAGTGGGCCACGAAGCCGGTGCCCGGGTGACCTTCATGGTGCAGCCCGCCGGGAAGATCCATGGGGAGGAGCTTTCCCCAGTGGTGGCGGCGGCAATGAAAGCAGCCGACGTGGTCATCGCCCCTGTGCTGAAGAACATCGCCCACACCAGCGCTCGGCTGGAGGCGACGAAGTCGGGAACCCGGGTGCTGATCTTCCCGGAGGTCACCGAGGAGATGATGCTGGGGGGTGGCATCGAGGCCGACTTCGCCGCCCTCCGCCCCATGGTCGACAGGCTGGCCCAGAAGCTCCACGCCGCTCGGGTGGCCCGCCTGACCAACGCCGCGGGCACCGACGTCACCATGAGCATCGAGGGACGTCGGGGCCGCGCTTTGAACGGCTTTGCCAATGCCGTGGACATCGCCGCCCCTCCCGGCATAGAGGCCAGCACCGCCCCGGTGGAGGGGACGGCGGATGGTTTGGTGGTGGTGGACGGCAGCATCCCCGGAGTCGGTGTGGTTCGAGGGGAGCCGGTGCGGATCCGAGTAAAGGAGGGACGCGCGGTCTCCATCGAAGGCGGCAGCGTCGGGGAAGGCTTCCGGGATCTGCTGGCAAGCCTTAACGACCCGAACGTCTACCTGCTTGGCGAGTTGGGGGTCGGCATGAATCCCAAGTGCGAGATTCGGGGGAACATGCAGGACGACGAGGGTATGTACGGAACGGCCCACGTTGCCTTCGGGACCAACAAGTACATCGGCGGAACGAACGTGGCCGCGGGACACTACGACGTCGTCATCCGAAAAGCCACGCTGGAGCTGGACGGCGAGACCGTAGTCAAAGAGGGTGAGGTTCTAGTCTAATGGCCAGGATCATCGATCTTTCCATGCCCATCAAGCGCCACTGGCGGTGGCCCGGCGAGTTGACCGCCAAGATCAACTACGACAACGGCCACCCGTTCCGAACGACCTGGGTAACCCTATCGAACCACGGCTTTACTCACGTTGACTCGGCCCTGCACTACTTCAAGGGCGAGCCCGCGGTGCCCGAGGTCCCCCTGGAGCAGTACGTCGGGCGGGCCACCGTGGTCAACGTGAGCCACAGGGGAGCCAACGAGGGCGTCACTGCCGATGACCTTGACGAGCACGGCCGTCACGTCGACGCGGGGGACATCGTTCTCCTGCGCACCGACTGGCCGTTGAAATATCCCTACGAGTCGAAGGAATTCTGGGGAGACGCGCCGTACACCACAGCGGGGGCGTGTGAGTGGCTGGTGGCCAGGAAGGTGCGCTCCGTAGGCTACGACTACCCGCCGGATGAATGTATCCGGGATGAGGTTCGCGCGCCGGAGAAGATCCATCCCCTGGAGGCCTACACCACCCACTCCATCTTCTTCCCGGCGGGCATCCTGGTGATCGAGTACCTGGTGAACCTCCACCTCTTGCCCGAGAAGGCCCACTTCCAATTGGTTGCGGCTCCCCTACCGATCCAGGGGGCGGAAGGCTGCCCGGTCCGGGCTCTTGCCTTCCTCGATGCGTAGGGCAGGGGCTCGACCCCTGGCGCCCCAGCCCTGCGTAGCCGGCTCCTGGTCGTTCAGTGCACCTTGGTCACTGCCTACTGCCGGCTGATCCCTTCTCTCAGTCCACGAACACAGTGTCCGCCTCTTTGACGTCCGGCGCCCCGGCGTAGCAGTAAACCCACTCGGCCGTCTCGGTGCCCACGTTCTCCAGCCCGTGGATCTCCCCCAAAG
>JAMCTB010000066.1 GCA_023380955.1 Chloroflexota bacterium
ATCACCAGGCTGAAGCCGACGGAGCGCTTGGCGCCGACGATGCCGGCGAGGAAGCCGAAGAACAGCGCCCCGAAGAAGGCAACGAACTGCACCATCAGGATGGCCGAGGTGAGGGTCGAGATAGGCAGGCCGAGCGCCTCCTGGCCGAACTGGGCCGCCAGGGCGATGACCGTCTGGACTCCGTCGTTGTACGCGAGGTAGGCCGCCAGGAAGAGCAGCGTCTGGGGATAACCACGGGCGGCGCCGAGGGTCCCGCGAAGCTGGCGGAAGCCTGCGAAGAGGTAGTTGTGTCCAGCGGGAAGGGCTCGAGCCGGTTGCCGGTTGCGGAGCGCCGCCAGCGGTATCAGGGTGAAGAGCGCCCACCAGAGGCCGGCCGAGGCCAGGCTGATGCGGACGGCATCGCCCTGGCTCAGTCCGAAGCCAGAGGCGCGGGAGTAGAGCAGCAGGTTGGCGGCGAGCAGCAGGCCGCCCCCGAGGTAGCCGATGGCCCAGCCCGTCGAGGAGACGGCGTCGCGCCGATCGGGCGAGGCGATCTCCGGCAGGAAGGCGTAGTAGAAGACCACCGAGGCGCCGAAGGTCACGTTCGCAAAGATGAAGAGCGCGCCACCAAGGAGGTAATCCTTTCCCTGGAGGAAGTACATCCCCATGGTGGCGAAGGCGCCCAGGTAGGCGAAGAGGGCGAGCAGTTGCTTCTTCAGGCGGGAGTAGTCGGCGATGGCTCCGAGGATGGGCAGAAAAAGCACCTGGAGCAGCACCGAGGTGGACACCACGAAGGGGAAGAAGGAGCCCGCCGCCACGGGAATGCCGAGGGGGTGGACGAAGCCGTCAGCGTCGGCCGCAGCCTTGGTGATGGTGGTCAGGTAAGGACCCAGAAACACCGCCACAACGGTGGTCGGGAAGGCGGAGTTGGCCCAATCGTAGAAGTACCAGCCAACCCGCTCTCGGCGGTCCGAGACCGACACGCTCGTTCCGCCCATCTGGTCCTGGCTCGGTTGCATGGTTCACCGTTCAACATAGGGCCGACGAAGGCCTGGTGCTAGGATAGCTGCGAAAGTGAGGGGCGGAGCGTAGTCTACACTGCGGAAGCTGTGTGGAGAAGTAGCCTGCCAGGTTGTGCCTGGGGGTGTCCCACGAGCTTCTGTGTTGCGCTGCGTCAATGGGCAAGGGTATATTCACGGCCGAGTAGGGGAAGCACTCGCTGAGCTCGAAGGTGAGGTCGATGACTGCCGGGCAGGAGAGTCCGAAGGAGGGTGTTGAGCGGCTGGTCCGAGAGGGGCGATTTCCCTGGGAGACCGTCAGCGAAGCCGAGAAGTTATGGCACGATCGCCTTTGCCACGGAGTCAGGATGCCAAACGGGGAAACCGTTGGGATCACCGTCGACGACGTCTATCACGTGATTGTTGATCCTCGCATTGGGCGAAAGCCACAGCGCATAGAGCAGATACTTGCGAGTGTTGTCGAGATCAGAAGTTCCGAAAGGGGACGGCGGCTTGCTTGCAGCCGTTGGCATGAAGCCGGGAAGGTAGTGGTTGGGTATGCTATACTTGGAAACGAGGGCGGGCTCGTAACCCTGCACGTGAGCAGTGAGAGGAAGCTTGTTCGGATGCTTAGGCGGGGAGATCTTCTGTGGAGACTGTGAGGGCATCCATAGTGTGGGCGGGTACAGAGAAGGACGTACTGACGCTCCTCAGGGAGCCCGCGCCGGAGATGTGGGAAGCAGATCCCACTGTCGACCCCGGCGGAGGCGCGATTGCTATTCTCAGAACCCTCGATGAGAAGGAGCAGGAGACCGGACAGGTAGCCGGGGTGGAGATCGTGGGTTTCTTGGAGTTCGACCGCTGGCGGGACATCCCAAGGCTGCCGATCCTCTGGCAGCTCGCGCAGAATGAACCCCTCCCTTTGCATGAACTGCTGAAGCGAACGCAGCGCGAGCTGAAGCAAGTCGCCGCCGCCTGACCCCGCCGACCCCGCCCACGTAGACCAAGGTTCAACTGGAAAGCGCGCATCAGATGTGCCGGCAGAGGACAACTGAGGCTCCCCTGCCGGCGCTTTTGCTTTCCTGCGATCAGCGACCATGTGCTGGAGACCTCCGCCTTCCAGGCCCGGCTTGCTCGAAGCCAACGGCAAAGACATAGTCACAGGAAAGTAGCTCTTCGAGGCGGTGCCTGCGTTTGAGAATTCTCGTCTTCGGGCTCAGCATCACGAGTTCCTGGGGGAACGGCCACGCGACCGTCTACCGGGGGCTGCTGAAGGAACTCCATCGCCGTGGTCACCAGGCCACCTTCGTGGAGAAGGACGTGCCCTGGTACTCCTCGAACCGCGATCTGTCGACGCCGCCCTACGCCCGCGTAATGCTGTACCACACGGTCGACCAGTTCGGCGATCTGTTGGAGACGGAGCTTTCGGCTGCCGACGTGGTGCTGATGGGCAGCTACTTTCCCGACGGCATCGCCCTGGCGGACCGGCTGGCATCCCTTCGAGACGTCCCGCGCCTGTACTACGACATCGACACCCCAATAACGCTGGCCGCCTTCGAGGCGGCGGGTGCCACGGAGTACCTGCGGGCCGACCAGTTGCGCGTCTTTGACGTGGTTCTCTCCTTCACTGGCGGCCCCACCTTGAGAGAACTGGAGAGACGATGGGCCGCGAAGCGGGCCGTCGCCTTCTACTGCGCCCTGGATCCTGAGGTGCACCGTCCGGCGCCGGTTGACGAGCGCTTCCGTTGCCGCCTGAGCTACATGGGCACCTACTCGGCCGACCGCCGGGCTGCCTGGGAGAACCTTTTCCTCCGGCCCGCCCTTCGGCTCCCCCATAGCCGCTTCATTCTCGCGGGGCCTCAATATCCAATCACGGAAGTCCCGGCCAACATCCGCCACTACCAGCACGTGGCGCCCGCCGAGCACCCGAGCTTCTACAGCTCCTCGGATCTGACCTTGAACCTGACCCGCGGTCCCATGGTGGCAAGAGGTTACAGCCCGTCGGTGCGGCTTTTCGAGGCTGCTGGCTGTGCTACCTGCATCGTCTCCGACCGATGGGAGGGATTGGGGGACGTCTTCGAGGTGGGACAGGAGGTGCTGGTCGCACAGGACGAGGATAGTATCGTCCGGCTGCTGGAGGGGCTGAGCGACGAGGAGGCTCGCGAGATAGGAGAGCGCGCGCGCGCCAGGGTCTTGCGGGAGCACACCTACGAGGTTCGCGTGGGGCAGTTGCTGGATTTGCTTCGCCGTCTTTAGGCACGAGGGTGCCAGGCCTATGAGAGGGGGAGGGCGAGGTTCCCGGCCGAGCCGCCTTGCTTTAGCAAAACGTGATGCTGGGTGAAACCCGGGCGGCTCGGGCGGGACCCTCGCCCTCCCGTTTGGCTGCGCCGGCCCCGTCCCGTCACCCCATCAGCCGCGTCAGAAACCCCTCCACCTGGGCCCCGCGACGGTCGTAGGTGTGCTCGGACAGGACGCGCCTGCGGGCACGCTCCCCTACGGCGCGCGACTGCTCCGAAGGCACCTCACGGACGAAGGAGGCCACATCGTCCGGGCCGGAAGCAACGAGCACCTCGCTGCCCGGCTCCAAGAAGCCCTCGATGCCGTCCCACCGGTCGGTTACGAGGCAGGCGCCGGCACCTGCGGCCTCAAAGACGCGCGTCGGCGGACTGAAGCCGTAGGCGGCCATGGCGGCGCGGTTGACATTCAGCACCAGCCGCGCGCTGCAGTTGAGCGTGTTGTGGAGATCGGTGGGAACGTGTCCCAGGTAGCGCGCGTTGCCCGGCAGCGAGACGTCACCCCATCCTTCGCCCCCCAGCAGGAACGTGTGCTCCGGACAGGCAGCCGCGACCTCCAGGACG
>JAMCTB010000067.1:0-2271 GCA_023380955.1 Chloroflexota bacterium
CCACTCACCATCTATCACGATCGCTCCCAAATGGTGTATCTTCATCTTCGCTGGCGCACCGGCCTCGTGGATGTGCTGCGAGTCTATCGCGTTCACCCACCCCGGCCAGAGGGCTGGCGTTGGGACACCTGGGAAGACGAGGCGATCCGGGCCCATTATCCAACGTGCCAGCACGTGTCCGAAGTTCTGTCGCTCGTCAAGCCCTTCCGCAACTGGTGGGGCGTCAAACAACGGGCGAGCCAGATCGGCGTCCATCGGGCGCTCAGGCAGCCACCCGACGGGGTCGCGGAGCACAGCGACTTCGGCTATAAGAAGAAGAACCCAGAACGGAGATCGTACGAGTACCTGGGCAGCTACACGGAGGCCGAGCGCAGAGCATGGCTAGGCGAGGGACGCAGGCCGCCCTTTTTTCCTGGCGAGGGTGTGAGCAACATGGGTACGGACGCCTCTTCCCCATGCGCCGCATCACCGTCAACCTGGCTCCGGCCGACCTCAAGAAGGAGGGTCCGGCTTACGACCTCCCCATCGCCGTCGGCATCCTGATGGCCTCCGGCCAGGTTCAGCCCGGCGGCGGCGCGGCCCTCTTCCTGGGCGAGCTTTCCCTGGACGGCGGTCTCCGCCACGCCAACGGGATACTGCCGATGGTGTCGCTGGCGCGGGAGCAGAGGATCGACACCGTATACGTCCCGGCCGAGGACGCCCCGGAGGCGGCGCTGGTGGAGGGGATCAGGGTGATCCCGGTGGAGAGCCTCGCCGGTCTGGTGTCCCACCTGCGGGACGAGTTTCCGATCCAGCCGGAGATCCACCGGGACGGCTGGGAGGCCGTCGTCGCCCGCGACCTCTCCCGGGACATGGCCCACGTGCGGGGCCAGGAGCACGCCAAGCGAGCCCTGGAGGTGGCCGCCAGCGGCGGCCACAACCTGCTGATGATGGGTCCGCCCGGCTCGGGCAAGACTCTGCTGGCGCGCACGATGCCGACGATCCTACCCGCCATGTCGCTGGACGAGATGCTGGAGGTCACCAAGATCTACAGCGTCAGCGGGCACCTTGCACGAGACGTTCCCCTGGTTCGGGAGCGGCCCTTCCGATCCCCCCACCACACCATTTCATACGCCGGGCTGATCGGCGGGGGCAAATGGCCACACCCGGGCGAGGTCTCCCTCGCCCATCGTGGCGTCCTGTTCCTGGACGAGTTTCCGGAGTTCGGCCAGTCCACCCTGGAGCTGCTACGCCAGCCGCTGGAGGACGGCGTCGTCACCATCAGCCGCGCCCAGGGCAGCGTCACCTTCCCCGCCCGCTTTACGCTGGTAGCAGCGATGAATCCCTGCCCCTGCGGCTACTACGGCGACCCCGTCCGGCAGTGCTCCTGCACCTCCACCCTGGTGCTGCGCTACCAGAAGCGGATCTCCGGCCCGATGCTGGACCGCATCGACATCCACGTTGACGTGCCGCGTATTGCTTATGACAAGCTGGCGGGCGACGGCCAGGGGGAGACCTCGGAGCAGATCCGCACAAGGGTGGAGGCGGCCAGGACGCTCCAGCGGGACCGATTCCGAGGGACAAGGATCACCTGCAACGCCGAGATGGGGCCGTCCCAGGTGCGGGACTTCTGCCGTGTGGAGGGATCGGCCCAGAGCATCTTGAAGGCGGCCGTCGCCCAGATGCACCTCTCCGCCCGCGCCTACCACCGCATCCTCAAGGTCGCCCGCACCATCGCCGACCTCGAGGGCTCCCCGCAAATCGCCCCCGCCCACGTCGCCGAGGCGGTGCAGTACAGGCCGAGGAGCGGGGCGTGATAGGACAGTCACGCTGAGATCAGGGCGACGGAGATGGCTCGCTTCTCCGGGGTGATCATGACTTCGATCTCGTTGGTTGATTGCGGAAGTACCTCCCACTCGACGTATTCCTTGGGAAACTTGGGGTCGAAGCTATACTCGTCTCGACTCCTTAGATCAAGATAGATGTAGTACTTGCCGGGTCTTACCCTGAAAGCCACCTTGCCGTCACCGTCGGTAACACCGCACATCATGTCGGGAGCGTCGTCCCGGGGCACCTGGACCCTGGCGGTGATGCAAATGCCGGCGCCGGGTGTCCCTCCTCCCTCGCCATTCGAGGCCGTGATCTTCACCGTCTCAGCGCCTCTGATGCTTTCGGCCGGCTGGCTGCTCTGCTGACCGCCCCCTCTCAACGCAGTATTGGCGCCAGCAACTATCAGCACAATCAAAACGACCGCAACACTGTCCAGAACTATCCAACGCCTTCGACGAAACA
>JAMCTB010000067.1:2345-2927 GCA_023380955.1 Chloroflexota bacterium
TGAGAAGCATATTCAGAAGATCCAATGAGGGGCCAAAGGACGTAAGGAAGATGTACATTGGCACCCCAACATACAATCCGAGCACGACCAGGAGGCCGATCGAGAGCTTCGAGAGTTGATACCAAGGAGGCGCCTGTGTTGACACCTTGGCCCACGCGCGACCCTGTCCGCTACGGGGTCTTCCGGCTATCCTCGCAACAATGAGGGTGATTGAGCTAGCGACGAAGGCGATGAGAGAGACCAGGGCAATGGTGAGTCCGATACTGTTTAGAACATCGTCATCGACGACAATCGCGTTTCCTAAGGTCAAGAAGCTCGCCACGGCAGTAATCGGTGATAGTATCACCAGAATCTTAGCGGTCTTCTTCACGTTTTCTTGGCTCCACCTCTCTTTACCGGTGCCACGATTGGAACAGCACGCATGTTCCGACACCCGGTCAAGCTGACCTCTCGCTGGACCTGATTGCGTGCCGTGCCATCTCGCGAGCTTGGCCACGATTCGGATTGTATGTTGGGGTGCCAATGTACATCTTCCTTACGTCCTTTGGCCCCTCATTGGATCTTCTGAATATGCTTCTCATG
>JAMCTB010000068.1 GCA_023380955.1 Chloroflexota bacterium
CAACGTCCTCGGCGGGCTGCTGATGATGGCCTCGGCGCTGCTGTTTGCCCAGTTGGCTTCCGCGAAGCCCACACTCGACCGCAGACTGCTGGCGGCCATGGCCCTACCCCTGGTGGCTGCCCTGCTACTGACTCACTCCCGGAGCGCCCTGGGCGGCTTCCTGATAGCCGCCATGATGGTCGGCCTCCTGCGAGACCGGCGGCTGCTCCTGCTGATCGGGGCGGCGGCCGCGCTCCTGCCCTTCCTGCCTCAATCGCAACTGCTGGTCGGCAGGCTGCTGTCGGGACTCGCCTTCCAGGATCGGGCCGCGCTGATGCGGCTGGACGAATACCAGAACGCCCTGAACACCATCGCCTCCTATCCCTGGCTGGGCATCGGCTTCGGGGAGCCTCCCTCCGTCGATCTCTTCCTGGGGGTCTCCAGCATATACCTGCTGATCGGACAGGAGATGGGGCTGATCGGGTTGGCGTCTTTCCTGCTGGTGCTGGGGTTGCTGGCGTGGCAGGTGGCCGTGGGATGGGCTGAGGCTCGAAACGAGGAGGCGAGGGGCATTTTGCTGAGTCTGGCCGCTCCCCTGCTGGCGGCCGCATCGGCGGGATTGCTGGATCACTATTATGTCAATATCGTGTTTCCCCACATGATCGCCCTGTTCTGGCTGTACGTGGGGCTGGCGGTGGTGGCGTCCCAACTGGCTGAGAAAGCGTAGGGAGATATGGTGTAGGGGCGGTTCGCGAACCGCCCCTACACGAGCATCGTTCCAGAGATCGCCCCCTACTTCAGGATGTCCGGCACCTTCAGGACGGCACCGGTCGCGGCCGAGGTCACCAGCGCCGCGTAGCGGGCCAGGTAGCCCGTCGCCACCTTGGCCGCCGGCTTTCGCCACTCAGCTCGACGCCTGGCCATCTCATCTTCGGAGACCTTCAGCTCCAGCCGCTTGTTGGGAATGTCGATCTCTATGGAGTCGCCGGTGCGGACCAGGGCTATCGGGCCGCCCTCCGCCGCCTCAGGCGAGACATGCCCGATGGCAGCGCCTCGGCTGGCGCCGGAGAAACGGCCGTCGGTGATCAGCGCCACATCCTTGTCCAACCCCATCCCGACGATGGCCGAGGTGGGCATCAGCATCTCCCGCATCCCGGGGCCGCCCTTGGGGCCCTCGTAGCGAATCACCACCACGTCGCCCTTCTCGATCTTGCGGGCCATCATGTCGGCGAAGGCCGCGTCCTCCGAGTCGTAGACCTTCGCTACGCCCGTGCGAGTCAACATCGAGGGGTCGACGGCAGCAGCCTTGACCACAGCCCCCTGGGGCGCCAGGTTCCCGAACAGGATGGCGATGCCACCCTGAGGCCGGTAGGGCTCCTCCACAGGTTTGATTACATCTCGACCGACCACCTGGACCTGATCCAGATTCTCGCCCACGGTCTTGCTGGTCGCCGTGATCACATCCTTGTGGATCAGCCCCTTGCGACTCAACTCTTTCATGACCGCCTGGATGCCGCCGGCCTCGTCCAGGTCGACCAGGAAGTGTTTGCCGGCGGGGCTCATTGAGCAAAGGTAGGGGGTTCGCTGGCTGATGGCGTCGAAGCTTGCCAGATCTAGTTGGACCCCGGCCTCGTAGGCAATGGCGGGAAGATGCAGCACTGTGTTGGTGGATCCACCCAGCGCCATGTCGACGGCGACGGCGTTCTCGAAGGCCTCCCGGGTCAGGATGTCCCGGGGCTTGATATCCTTCTCCAGCAGCTCCATGATGCGAGCGCCGGCCCGCTTAGCCAGCCGGATACGCCGGGCGTCCACCGCCGGAATGGTGCCGTTGCCGGGGAGAGCCAGTCCCAGGGCCTCAGCCATGCAGTTCATGGTATTGGCCGTGAACATGCCCGCGCAGGAGCCGCAGCCGGGGCAGGCTCTCTCCTCCAGCCCCTCCATGTCTTCCGGAGTGACGGTCCCGGCGATGTACTTGCCGGTCACTTCGAAGGCTGCGGTCACGTCGGCTCTCTTGCCTCTGACAACACCGGGCAGCATAGGGCCGCCACTGACGACGATGGCGGGAACGTTCAGCCGGGCAGCGGCCATCAGGACACCTGGGGTGATCTTGTCGCAGTTGGTGACCAGCACCAGGGCATCGAACTGGTGCCCGATGGTCATCGCCTCCACCGAATCGGCGATCAGCTCGCGGCTGGGCAGGAGATAGCGCATACCGGCGTGGCCCATGGCGATGCCGTCGTCCAGCGCGATGGTGGAGAACTCTACCGGCGTGCCCCCCGCCGACCTGATCCCGTCCTTCACCGCCCTGGTAATGGAGTCCAGGTGGAAATGGCCGGGAACGATCTCGTTCTGGGTATTGACCACCCCGATGAGCGGCCGATCCAGCTCCTCGGGGGTGTACCCCATGGCGTAGAAAAGCGAGCGGTGCGCCGCTCGGGCTGGTCCCTTCTTGACTTCGTCACTCCTCACCGGTGTTGTTTCCCCCTTATCTCTTCAGCTTCGCCGTCACTATCAGCCTCTGAGAGTACTGACGCTCGGCAGGGATCCATTCCCCAGCGCAGGTAATCAACGTCGCCGTCGCATCCGGTGTCGGATTCATTACGCTGACGTCGGTGGGCTCCACCAGCTTGATGTCGGTGACCACGTAGTCGTACTCGTTGTCGTCCGAGTAGAAGCGAACCTCGTCCCCCAGCTGCATCTTGTAGAGATCGCTGAAGACGTTGCCGGCGTTGCGGCTGGTCACGTGCCCGGAGTAGACGGCGTTGCCGTTCTCCCCCGCCTTCGCGGTCATCCGGTAGTGAGCCACCACGAAAGGCAGAGTCTCATAGTATAGCTGCTTATTGTACCAGTAGGTGCCCGCTTCCTTCACATGGGAGTCGACCTCGATGCTGGGGATCACCACCCGGACGGGAGTGCCAGACTTAATGGGGGTCGGGGCCGGCGTGGGCACCGGAGTCGTCGTCGGAAGCACGGTGGCCGTCGCCGTGGGCTCAGGGGTAGCAGTCTCGGTGGCAGTGGGCGATGCCTGCCGCGTCGCCAGGACGCCTCCGTTCTCGCCGGCCAAAGCCACCGGTCGAGGCAGGACCCTATCGCCACCCATCAAACCGGTGTAGTAGGCCACACCGGCCATCAGCAGGCTCAGTACGCCCGCTGCCAACAGGATATTGCCAATCAGACGAGACCGGTTCATTCAGTAAGACTTCAGGCCAGGACCGGACGCGTTGTCCGGCCCCAAGCTCATCGGTCCCGATTCGCTATCGAGAGGGATCGGACTGGCCTACTCTCTCTCTTCCTTGACGGCGTAATCATCCACCACGTCGACCACGCCCAAACGCCGCAGGCCATAGTCCCGCTGCAGCGTCTCACCCATCAGGTTCAACAGCTGCTCGATCTTCTTCTCTACCAGGGCTTCCACCTCGGATCTGGTGGCGGCCTTCATCTGGCTGGACTTGTCCAGAGCAGCCTTCACCCTGATGAGAAACAGCCCGATGTCGAAGGGCTTGGTGATGTAGTCGAAGCAACCCATGCGCCAGCCCTTTAACTGATCGGTGTAGCTGCTCAGGGCCGTCAGAAAGACGATGGGAATGTCCCGGGTCTTCTCCTCGGTCAGCATCCGACTCGCGACCTCCCAGCCGTCCATGACAGGCATCAGGATGTCGAGGACCACCAGCTCGAATCGCCTCTGGCGCACCAGCCGCATGGCCTCCTCGCCATTCTGGGCCATCTCAACCTGGTATCCCTCCTCCACCAGCAGGGTACCAACCATCTGCCGGATGGCGTCGTCGTCGTCAACTACCAGTATCGATCTCGCCTCTTGTTCCAACGCTTCTGCCCCCCTCATCGAGTCCGGCACGTCGCGAATGGGGAGATCATAACACCCACGCCAGTAAGAGGCAAGACAAGGGGACAGACGGGGAGAAGGGCAGACAAGGAGACAGGGCGATGGGGGGAGAGGCCGCCCGAGCGTAGCGAGGGCGGGTGAGGGCTGGCGCGTTGCCAACCAAACAGCCCTCACCCTGACCCTCTCCCAAAGGGAGAGGGAATCGCCCCGTCTCCCCGTCATGGATCAGGGAAGCTTGCCTTTGATGATGTTGTACGAAGCCCTCGGGGTGCCGTTGGGATCGGTCAGCGACCAGTAGTACTGCTCATCCTTCTCGGTCCACTGCGGCGCGCTGAGGTAGATGCTGCTCATCAGTCCGATCCACGGAGCCCAGTTCTTCTGAGCGAACTGGTACGCCCGCACGATGTAGTCGCCCTTCTCCTTCTCGCTCACAGCGTGCCAGGCGTAGGGCGAGCCCGGGCGATTGTCCGTGGTCCAACCCATCTCCAGGACCATCACCTGCTTCTTGTCGTCGCCGTTCTTCACCATGATCTGCCGCAGGTCCTCCACCCGCCGGAACCCGAAGAAGCGCTGCCCGCCGTACTCCTTCTTGGCAGCGATCTCGTCAGGGCTCATCTCGGGCGGCGCCTTGTAGCCGGCGGCGTGGGCGCCCAACACGTCGAAGTAGTCCCTGGCCCCGGCCTTGTACATCTCGTCCAGGAAGACGTCGTCCGGCCGTGCCTCGGGGGACACGGTTCCGGTGGGCGAGAGCCCCGCGGTCACGATCATGGCGTTGGGATCCGCCTTCTTGGCAGCCGTGTAAGCCACCTTCAACATCTCCACATACTCGGCCGCGCTGGGGGCCTTGTCGCCCCACTCCCGGGACAGGTTGGGCTCGTTCCAGATCTCATAGGCGCCGATCTGGCCGTTGGGGGATCCGGTCTTGTAGCGGCTCACCAGGGCGTAGATGAAGTCGCCGAAATCCGCCATGTTCTTGGGGGGCGAGTTGTAGCTCTTGGTGGCCTTGGCCCAATCCGGGGAGTAGTCGATGCGAGCCACGATCTTCAGTCCGTAGTTGTTGGCGGCCTTCACCAACCGGTCCGGCTCCTCCCACAGGAACTTGCCCTTGCCGTCCCGCTCGATGTAGTTCCACTGGAACATCTGCTTGACCCAGGTGAAACCGCCATCTTTGGCCAGCTTCAGGTCGCGCCCTATGTCTGGAACACCCCATAGGAAGAGCTGCACCCCGGCCTCAGGGCTCTTCATCTTGGCAGGAGCGCCGGCCGGCTTCGCAGCGGTGGTAGGGGCAGCGGCACTCGCCGGCTTCGTGGCCGCGGCGGCTGCGGTCGGGCTAGCGGCAGAGCCAGCGGGCGCCGCGGTGGGGCTGCCGGAAGCCGTCGAAGTAGCGTTACCGGCAGGAGCGGTGGTGGCGCTGCCCGCGGCTGCCGCTTCCGAGGATGCCGGCTTTGCTGCCGAGGTAGCCGACGGCGACGGTGCCGAATTGGAGCAGGCCGCGGCCGACATCAGGAGGGTGCCGAGGGCAAGGATAGGCAACAGTCTGAAGTTCATCGGGGAAGTCTCCTTCGGCGGGATGATCATCACCGATCCACCGCCGGATCGGCGGGCACAGTTGTACGTCAACTCCAACCACTCTGTCAACCGTCTGAGCCTCCAGTGGACTAGGTAACCCCGACAGTTGTACAATTCGAGCAGATGGCAGGTTCCAACCTGTTAGAGGGCCTGTGTCCCCGCCCTAGCCATCCCACCCCCGGTTCGGGATGGGAAGCACATAAAATGGAGGCAGCAGCTTGAACAAGCGAAAGAGAGTGGCGCAACAGAAGCACCGAGTGAAACAGCGCAAGCTGGAGGAGAAGCGCAAGGCCACCCGCGTCGCCTCCACTCTCGCTCCGGTAAGGCCACGCGCCGCTGAACCCGAACGACCTGCGCCCATCGTGCCCGCCACCACCCGGCCACCCGCACCCAGAAGGCCCAGGACGACCCCCAAGCCCGCCGGCACCCAGGAGCAGCCTCAGGGACAGGGTCGGGTGCAGACCCAGGGGCAACGTCCCACCCCGCGGCCGGCGGCGAGACGTCCCGCCCAGCCCGAGCAGCCGAAAGAGTCCGCTCAGCCCCAGCCGGAGCCGCCGGAGCCGACTAAGGAATAGCACGAGGAGTTGCTTTGAAAACCGTCGTAGTCCTCGCTATGCATGGCGCGCCGCCTAACGATTTTCCGAGACAGGAGATGGGTGAGTTCTTCGGTCTCCGCACCCGGCTGGATCATTCCGTCGGTCCGGAACGGGCCGCCCTGGAGCGGCGCCACGCCGAACTGGAAGCGAAGATGCGGGCGTGGCCCCGGACGGCGCAGAACGACCCTTACTTTGCGGGAGCGCACCAGCTAGGGGCACAGCTCAGAGAGGCATCGGCCCACGAGGTGGTTGTCGCTTTCGGCGAGTTCTGCGGTCCCAGTCTGGACGAGGCCCTGGACCAGGCGGCGGCCACGGGTGCCGACAGGGTGGTGATGGTGACGCCGATGATGACCCGAGGCGGCGAACACTCGGAGGTGGACATCCCCGAGGCGGTGCATCGGGCGCAAGAGCGGTATCCTGAGATCTCCTTCCTCTACGCCTGGCCCTTCGAGGCTTCGGCCATCGCCCAGTTCCTCGCGTCCCAGATTGGGCGGTTCGTGGACGGCCGTCTGGAGTAGCTGAAGACGAGTAGTAACGACCTTAGTCGCTCGTCCCCGTGTTAGGGAACGACTAAAGTCGTTACTACAGTGAGGCCGGTCACTACAGGTAGGTCTGGGTGGCTCGCTGACCGTCGAATGAGATCAGCATCCTGCGGTCGTCGACCACCGTCTCGATATGCACGGGGCGGCCCCACAGGTCGTACACGGCCTGCATCGTCCTCTCGGCATACTTCAGATCCAGCTCCTGCCCCTCGTATGAATGCATGAGGTACAGCTCCCGGTTGCGCCGGTAGTCGCCGTCCTCCACCACTATGTAGGGCACGCCGAAGTTGGTCATGCTGGCGACCAGCATGTCGCGGATCTTCTGCCAGTCCTTCTCCACGATCACCCACTGGTCACCCTCGCGCTTGTAGATGTAGAGATCCAGCTCGTCCACCAGATCCTTCGTCAGGTAGTTCCTGAGGAAGGATACGTCGCTGTCCAGCTCCCGCACCTCGAACATCTTGGCCAGCCCCTGCCCCTGCTGTCGACCCAGCTCCCGGATCTCCTCCTCCGTCGGATTGTCCCACCGCTCCTTGATGGACTCGAAGATCTTCAGGCCGACGTAGTAGGGATTGATCTGGTGGGAGGAGGGAGCGGTGACCGCCGCGTTCAGGTTGGCGAACTGAACGTACTCCTCCGAACTGAGATCGAGCTCGTGCATGATGGCCCGATGCCAGTAGCTGGCCCATCCCTCGTTCATCACCCTGGTCATCATCTGGGGAACGAAGTAGAGCTGCTCCGTGCGAACGATGTGGATTATGTCGCGCTGCCAATCCTCCAGGTCCGCCGCGTGCTCGGCAACGAACAGCAACAGATCCTTCTCCGGCTCGCGCGGGATCCTCCTGTGCTTGACCGGCTGCGGCTCCTCCTCCTGCGGTGCCTCCTCCGCCTTCTCCAGCCGGAACAGATCGTCGTAGGGAGTCTCCGCCGCGGAAGCCGGTCGCTCTTCCTGCTCCCGTTCCCACTCCCTGGGCCTCATCGAGAGACTCGGATCCACGTGCTCCTCGATGCACAACACCCGATCCAGGAACTCCTCCACCTCCCGCCGGCCATGGCGAAACTCGTAGCTTCGGATCCGCTCGGCGTTGATGCTGGCCACCTCCAGCATCTGCCGGGAGGTGTGCCGGAAGTGGAGATTGTTCCTGAAGAAGTCGCTGTGAGCCAGCACGTGGGCCGCCACCAGCTTGTTCTGCACCGTGTTGTTGCCCTCCAGCAGGAAGGCGTAGCAGGGGTTGGTGTTGATCACCAACTCGTAGATCTTGCTGAGACCATAGTCGTACATCATCTTCATCCGCTGGTACGCCTTGCCATGCGTCCAGTGGGAGAAGCGGCCAGGCAGTCCGTAGGCTCCGAACTCGTACATGATCGCCGCGGGCACGATCTCGAAGTGGGTCGGGAAGGGCTCCAGGCCCAGCCGCAGCACGACGTCCCAGATCTCGTCGATCGACCGCTCCAACTCGTTCAGGTCCCTGCTGCTCATGATGGGTTCGCTGCTCATGATTCGACTCCGGCTTGCCTGCTGCTGAAGAACTGCCGCAAGGCTGGGTAGACCCCGCTCTTCTCCTCGATGGTGACGCCTATGAACTTGGGGTCTTTGATGTTCTGGAAGGCGGACATCAGGGTGCTGAGGGAGCCGTAGCCCCCCTGCCTGATCTCGCCGTAGCCGAACACGTTGCACTTCTGCAGCATCTCGTGCACCAGGTCGACGCACAGACGGTTATCCGTCTCCCCCCAGTTGTCGCCGTCGGAGAAGTGGAACGGGTAGATGTTCCAGTCGTGCGGGCTGTACCTTTGCTTGATGATGTCCAGCGCCAATCGGTAGGCGGAGGAGACCTTGGTGCCACCGCTCTCGCCGAGGGTGAAGAAGGTCTGCTCGTCCACCTCCTTGGCTTCGGTATGATGCGTGATGAAGACGATCTGAACCTGGTTGTATTTCCGCCGGAGGAACTTCACCATCCAGAAGTAGAAGCTCCGGCTGATGTACTTCTCGAACTCCCCCATGGAGCCCGAAACGTCGCGCATGGCGATGATGACCGCGTTGTTCTCGAAGCGAACGTCCTCGGTCCAGGTCTTGAACCGAAGGTCGTCGTTGTTGATGCCTCCCACCTTCGGCATGCCAGCCTTGGCGTTGCGCCGGATGTTCTCCAGGATCGTCCGCCTCTTGTCGAGACTGGACAACGGCCCAGTCTTGCGGATGTCGTTGAACCTGATGACGGTGCTCTCGATCTGCTGAGCCTGCTTCTGCTCCAGGTTGGGGAGCGCCAGGTCTTCGAACATCAGATCGGCCAGTTCGTCGATGGTGACCTCGGCATCGAAGTAATCCATGCCGGGCTGGTCGCCGGCCCCCTTGCCCTTGCCGGGGCCGGCCTGGCCCGGGACCTGGCCGATGACGTCCCCCACCTGAGAGTCACCGTTGCCCTGCCCAAGATGATCCTTCCGGTTGGTGTCGTACTTGAAGTGGGGCAGCTCCAGCGAGCGGATGGGGACCTTGACCACCTTGTTGCCGTCGGAGGTGACGATGGCCTCCTCGGCAACGATGTCGGCCAGGTTGCTCTTTATGGCTTCCTTCACCTTCTCGTTGTGGCGGGCCTGGTCGGCCGGCGCCTTGCGATGCAGCGACCAGTCGTGCCTTGAAAGGGATATCGGCCTGTTCATGATGTCCATCTCCCTCTTCGGGGAGTGTTAGTCCCTCCAACCAGAGAATAGGGACTAGAGACGGGAGACCGGAGAGCGCCCTTGCGGCCGTTTCCTCCAGTTGCCAGTCGCTAGTCCCCAGTCTCCAGTTGCTTGTCTCCGGTTACCGGTTCAGCAGGGTACCCACGTAGTTGAGCAACTCGTTGGCGCAGACGTGGCAGTAGCCCTGCTCCTTGACCAGTCGGTCCACCACGTCGTTGATCCGCTTCAGCTGCTCGGCGTCCGGCGTCTTCGCGGAGGTGGTGATCTTCACCACGTCGCGCAGATCGGCGAACAGCTTCTTCTCGATGGCTTCCTTCAACCGCTCGTGGCTGCGGTAGTCCAACCGCTGGCCGCGGCGAGCCAGGGCGCTGATCCGGATCAGGATCTCCTCCCGGAAGGCCTTCTTGGCGTTCTCCGTCACCCCGATCTGCTCCTCGACGCTCCGCATCAGCTTCTCGTCGGGCTCGACCTCTTCCTCGGTGATCGGGTCCCGCAACTTGGCCCTGTTAGCGTAGGCCTCGACGTTGTCCAGGTAGTTGTTGAACAGGGTCTTGGCACTCTCCTCGAAGGAGTACACGAAGGCCTTCTGAACCTCGTTCTTCGCCATCTCGTCGTACTCTCTCCGAGTCTCCGAGATCAGGTTCAGGAACTTCTCCTTCTCCTCACGCTTCAGGGAGGTGTGCTGCTCGAAGCCGTCCCGCAGAGCCCTCAGGGCGTCGATGGGGGATATGCAGGTCACCCCCTCCTGCACCAGGGCGCTGGAGAGCCGGTTGATAACGTACCGAGGCGAGATGCCGTCCATCCCCTCCCGCTCGGCTTCCTCCTGAAGCTCCCGCACGTCCTTCTGGGAGAAGTCCTCGGTGTCCTCTCCGTCGTACAGCTTGAGCTTCTTCATCAGGCTCATTCCGGCCTTCTTGGAGGGCTCCAGCCGCGACAGCACCGCGAACATGCTGGCGAGCTTCAGGGTGTTGGGGGCGATGTGGACGTTCCGCAGCCCGCTCTGGCCGATCAGCTTCTCGTAGATCTTCACCTCATCGGCAATCCGCAGGTTGTAGGGCACCCGGATCAGGATGATGCGGTCCTGCAGCGCCTCGGCCTTCCTGTTGGCTATGAAGGCGTTGTACTCGTTCTCGTTGGTGTGGCTGATGACCACCTCGTCGGCGTAGATCATCGCGAACCGGCCGGTCTTGATGGATTGCTCCTGGGAGAGCGTGAGCAGCCCGTACAGGAACTTCTCGTCGCTCTTCAGCATCTCTATGAACTCCATCAACCCACGGTTGGCGATGTTCAGCTCTCCGTCGAATCGGTAGGCCCTCGGATCGCTCTCGCTGCCGTACTCGCCGATGGTGGACAGGTCGATCGATCCGGTCAGCTCGCTGATGTCCTGGCTCTTAGGGTCGCTCGGTGAGAAAGTCCCGATTCCGGCGCGATGCTTCTCGCTGAAGGCGATCCTCTCGATGACGACCTCCTCCGCCCTTCCGCCGTACTGTTCCCTCAGCATCAGCTGGCAGTGGGGGCAGAGCTCGCCCTCGATGTAGATGCCTAGATCCCTCTGGATGTCGGGCCTGATGGTATCGGGTATCAGGTGCAGCGGCTCCTCGTGCATCGGACAACCCTTGATGGCGTATACCGCGCCCCCGCCCGTGCGAGTGTGTGCCTCCAGCCCCCGCTTCAGCAGTGATACGATGGTGGATTTCCCGCCACCCACAGGACCCATCAGCAACAGGATCCTCTTCCGGACCTCCAGCCGCTTGCTAGCCGAGTTGAAGTACTCCACCAGCTGGCCCAGAGTCCTGTCCAGTCCGAAGATCTCTTTGGTGAAGAACCGATACTGCTTGTCGCCCCGTTCATTCTGCTCGGCCCCGGCGGACATAATCATGTTGTATATCCTGGCGTGGGCGAGCTGGGCGATTTCGGGGCTCTGCTGTACCAGACTCCAGTAGTCGGCAAAGGTACCTTGCCAACTGAGCTTCTCCTCTTCCGCCCGAAACTGCTCCAGTCGCTCGATCAGATTCATTTGCCTGTTGCCTCCTCTGCAGTCGGCTTCATGGGTTTCGGTTCTTGCCCCCATTTCTGGAGACACTGCAGGGCGGGCCCAGCCACAGAACCGTTGCGCCAGGCACCCACGCACTTGCGACCGCCCCAGCTCTGGAACAAAAACGGGCCGCGCAACCGCCACCGAATAGAGTCGAGGTCGATGCCAGCCCTTTTCTTCTAGCGCGTTGTGCTGCTCAAGTATGAGATTTGCCGATGGGCCCTCCGCGTGCCTTGCCGCTGCAGTCAAAGGCCCGGCGGAAGATCAGGGGCTGCCGTAGCCTCAGCCACCGCTGCAACCGTGCCGGACTTGATCCGCTCGACCGCTTCCGCGTCGCTGCGGTTCACTGCGGAGGGGGCTAATGCAGAAGGCATGCCATTCGGACGAACGAGGCGAGAGGCTAGGGAAGTGAGGTCCGCATCTTGTGCCAGTCGGTGACGGTGAAGCCCCGCTCACCTCGCGCCGCGCGCTCCATCTGCAGCTGCTGCCACCGGCCAAACTCCGAGTACTCCACGGCCGGTTGTCTCGCCTGGGCCGTTTCCGGTCTCTGAGCCCAGTCGAAGTACCACCAGAGGTTGTGCACCGCCAGAGCCACCACCAGGACCACGAGCACGGGGAGGAGCCGGCGGCTCCTGGCCGCCCCCACCAGAGACTGGAGGGTCACGGCGACGAACAGGTAGAAGACCGGCACCACGACGACGGCGCGGCCGGTATCAGGGGTGCCGATGCTCAGCAGCTGGGTCAAGAAGAGAGGTACCGCCAACAGGAGGTACCAGGTCAGGGTCGCGCGCAGCGCGGCCAGACCGAGGAACAGGCCGGCCACGTAGAGAGCGCCGGTGGCGTAATCCAACGGCGGCTGGCCCTCGGGGGTGTAGCGGGGGGTGTGAAACATCTCTCCATCCAGCAGCAGGAACCCGCGCGCCACCCGCTCTGCCTGCAGCACCAGCAGCCGAACCGGGTCCGTCTCGCCCAGATAGGGCTGCCGCTGGTGAAAGATGGAAACCGAATCCACCCTGATGTTGGAGTAGTCCCAGTTGGCCAGGATCTGGATCCCCTGGGGGAGGAAGAGCAGGGTAGCCACGCCCCCCATCAGGAGGTAGCCGGCCAGGGTAGAGCGCCAGTGGTGCCGGTGGAGGAGGAGCCCAATGGGCAGGAACAGCAGGATAGCCACCACCATGGCCCTGCCGGAATAGTAGCCGTAGAGGGTGAGGCCGAGCCCCACCCCCGCCAGGACGTACAGGTACCACTTCTGGCGGTCCAGCGCCTCCAGCAGCAACCAGAGGGTCCACAATCCGAAGAGCACCACGTGGATGTTGGACCAGGCGGTCCGGGAGAAGTTGAGATACCAGAGGCCGGTGGCCAGCAGCAGCGTCGCCAGGAGCGCCGGCAGGGGTCTCACCACCCGCCGTGAGAGCAGGTAGAAGGGGAAAAGAGCGAGGGTGCTGGTGGCCACGACGGCCATCCTCATCCCGACCACCGAGAGTCCGAACAGACGGACGAAGGCGGCCATCAGATGGACGTTGAGGGCCGGCAGCTGGGTCCAGTCGAAGCCGATCAACCCCGGACCGGTGCCGGCGAGGACGTGGTACACGTCCACCATGTTGTCGGCCTCATCGGGCATGACGTTGCTGGGCACCCGATCCAGCAGCACCAGGCGGGCAGCCAGGGCAACGCCCACCACCAGGACGAGCGGGATCAGCTCACCCGCCTCGATCCCTTCCGTGGTCGCCTCCCCCTTGGAGGGGGATAGCCAGCTGCTGGCGATCTTCACAGCACACCCTCACCCCGTGGATCCGCCCTCTGGCCGGTCCACACCGCTCTCGAAGGGTGAGAAGACGGCGGCTCTCCCTCCGGCCCCGGGAGAGCGTCGGGGTGAGGGTGATGTTCGCGCCGCCTCTTCTCCAGCGCCACCAACAGCACCGCCACGTCGGCGGGGGTCACCCCGCTGATCCTGGAAGCCATCCCCACGGTCGCGGGCTGGAAGCGGGCCAGCTTCTCCCGAGCCTCTAGGCGCAGACCGGCCACCCCATCGTAATCCAGGCTCCCCGGAATCGATAGCTGCTCCAGCTTCGCCGATCGCTCGACCTGAGCCTCCTGTTTGCGGATGTAGGCGTCGTAGCGGATCCGCACCTCCACCTGCTCGACCACCCCCTGGTCCTCCTCGCCCACCCCGCCCAGGGCCTGGGAGAGAACCCGATAGTCCATCTCGGGACGGCAGAGCAGGGCGCCGGCAGCCATCTCCTTGGAGAGGGGCTCGATCCCGAGCCGCTCCAACCGCCGGTTGAACTCCAGGGAGGGCGCGAGCCACGTCCTGCCGAGTCTCTCCGTCTCGCGCCTCACCCGCTCGTACTTCTCCAGGGTGGTCTGGTGCCGCGCTTCGTCCACGAGGCCCAGCCGGTAGCCGAGGGGGGTCAGCCGCTCGTCCGCGTTGTCCTGCCGCAGCAGCAACCGGTGCTCGGCCCGAGAGGTGAGCAGCCGGTATGGCTCCAGGATCTCCCGGGTGACCAGGTCGTCCACCATGACGCCGATGTAGGCCTGGGATCGATCCAGCAGGAAGGGCGGCCGGCCGGCCACCGCCAGGGCGGCGTTGATTCCCGCCAGGATCCCCTGGCCGGCCGCCTCCTCGTAGCCCGATGTCCCGTTGATCTGGCCCGCCGTAAAGAGCCCGGCCACCCTCTTGGTCTCCAGCCAGGCCGTGATCTGGCTGGGCGGCAGGTAGTCGTATTCGATGGCGTATCCCACCCGCGTGATCTCGACCCCGGCCAGGGCAGGGATCGCCCTCAACATCGCTATCTGCACGTCCTCGGGAAGGCTGGTGTTGGCTCCCTGGACGTAGACCTCCCCCGTCTCCCATCCCTCGGGCTCCAGGAACAGCTGATGGCGCTCCTTGTGGGGGAAGCGCACGATCTTGTCCTCCAGGGAGGGGCAGTAACGGGGTCCCGTTCCCTGGATCAACCCGTTGAACAGGGGAGCCCGATGGAGATTGGCCCGAATCGCCTGGTGAGCCTCCTCGGTGGTGTAGACGAGGTAGCAGGGCAACTGGGGCCTCCAGGGAGTCGCATCTCCCCGAGGGTAGGCCGGATGGGGCTCGGGGAAGGGCTGCCGGTCCGCGTCCAAAGTGGGCCAGAAGCTGAAGTGCAGGGGGGTAGGACTCCCCTGCACCAGCTCCGTCTTGGAGAAGTCTATGGTGCGCACGTCAACCCGAGGCGGGGTGCCCGTCTTCAGCCGCCCCAGCTCGAAGCCCAGCTCTCGGAGGCTGAGGGGCAGCTCCGTGGCGGCTGCCTCGCCCGACCGCCCCGCCGTGTAAGCCACCTCGCCCACGATCACCCGCCCGGCCAGGGAGGTGCCGGTAGTGAGCACCACCGTCTTGGCCAGGTATCGATGCCCCAGGTCGGTGACCACGCCCCGAATCCGGAGCCGCTGGCTGCTGAGCCGCGCGACGAAGGGCTGAGGACTGAGGGCTCGGGACTGAGCCGCTCCGAGGAGATCCTCGGTCCCGGGTCCTGAGTCCTCAGTCCTGGATACGGGCTCGACCAGCAGGCCGGCCACCATGCCCTGCTTCAGATCCAGCCCCGATTGGCGCTCCAGGGCGCGCTTCATTCGAAGACGGTAGGCAGCCTTGTCGGCCTGGGCGCGGAGGGCCTGAACGGCGGGCCCCTTGCCCGTGTTCAGGGTGCGAATGTGGAGGAATGTGTCGTCGATGGCCCTCGCCATCTCGCCGCCCAGGGCGTCGATCTCCCGCACCAGGTTGCCCTTGGCCGGGCCACCGATGGAGGGGTTGCACGGCATCAAGCCGATGGTATCCAGGTTCATGGTGAGCACGAGGGTGCGACACCCCATGCGCGCCGCCGCCAGGGCAGCCTCGCAGCCGGCGTGTCCCGCCCCCACCACTATGACGTCGTAACGCTCTTCCATGTCCCTTGAGTCTACCAAGGTTGCAGCGCGGCGGCAAACCGTGGCAGACGACGGCTCATCGCGGAAAAGCGTGAAACCGCTTCACCCCATCACATTCGACAAGATCACGGCGCCCGGCAGGTAGACCACGAAAGAGATCATGCTCAGCCTCGCCAGCAGGCTGGTGGGCACTATCGAGGCCCCCAGGGCTGTGGCCACCAGCAGCGGCACCGTTATGTCGAAGGTGTAGCGCGGGCCGTAGGTCATCCAGCCGGTTCCCATGAGCACCAGGGCCGGTACCAGGCCGACACCACAGGACAGGGCGAGAGCCCAGCCGTGTGACCTGAACCACCTGAACGTGCCCCAGACAGCCAGCAGGAAGACCGGGCTCATGAGGAAAAGGCTGCCACCCATCCAGAGGTCGGCTGCCGGCTGAATCTCTAACAGACTCAGGAGGGGAAAGGCCACGAAGTCGTAGAACAGGTTCGTTGGCAAATAGTGGAGACTAAACGCGCCATAGCTCTGGTAGTCCGCCTGGAAGCGGCCGGCCATTTGGTGGTAGGCCAGTCCATAGTCGAGTGGGTTGCCAAAGCGGAGATAGTTGTAGCCTCCCTGCAGCATCGCGGCTACGGCCACGGGGGCAAGTCCCGCCAGAGAGATCCTGATGATGGCGAGACGGTCGGAACGGTCGCGGCTGACCCACAGATACCAGGCGGCCCAGCCGGCAGCCAGAAGAGTGCTATTTCTGCTCAAGAAAGCCCCACCTACCAATGCCCCCACCGCTAAGGGGGCCCAGCGCCTCGGAAGGAGCAGGGCCGCCAGGTAGGCGGAGCATAGCAGAGCGAAGCCAACGAGTAGAGCGGTGTTCCACACTCGCCCGTATGGAGCCAGAGTGACTTGAACCGTTCCCATGGCGAAAAACGCGGTCAGCCAGGCCCGCTTCTCCGATGGTAGCCTGGCCACCTGCCGAGCATCCAGTGCCCTCAACAGCCAGGAGACCAGGGCGACGTTGAGTCCCGCCACCAGCAGAGTGACCAGGGTATCGCTCACGCCTTTGCCAAGAGCCGCCACCAACGGCAAGAACAACAGGGAGGGAAAGGGCGGCCAGTACAGATAGTAGTGACCCTGATACAGGCTCAGGTCGTGAGTACTGGGGGGTACATCTACCAGGGTTAGCTGGCTATGAAGGAGGGCATCCGCGAGATAGACGAAGTAAGGATTCTGGGTCTGGCCGAGGCCGTAAGGACCGAAGAGAACGGCCAGGAGAAGGTAGACGACAGTGGAGGCCGTGGCCGACCAGGCCGGCGAGCTCCATACCGCCAGGGCAAAGCTCTGCAGGTCGACGGGCGCGGACGACAGATCTCTTCCCTTTCCCCTGGCTGGGGAGGCATCGAGGATTGAGGTCACAGGGTGTCCACCTCGCGAGAGCAGGGTGAAGACCCAGGCGGCCCTCGCGGCCATCGCCAGACGTCGAACGCCTTGACCGGCAGAGGTGCCGGCAGTCGAAGGGATCATCCTGAACGGTGCTCCCTCCAGCATTGAACTATCAGGAATCCCAAGGCAAGCAGTAGATATGGCACCATCAGCCGTATCCTCAACGGCCAACCGACGAAAGCGAGCAGGTAGCCGACGGCCACCATCGGGCTCCACCCCCAGGATAATAGAGGAGCCCGGTCCGGCTGCCGCGACAGCGCCAGGGCCAGCGGTGCCAGCAGGAGTACCGTACCGTGAAAGTGGCCGTGCGGGGTGGCCAACAGGGTTGCCAGGGTCAGCGCCGCAACCTGACGAGGGAAACGGTCTGATGCCGGGCCCCAATCGCCCCGCCACGCCAAGAGGGAGATCAACACCGTGGCGGTCCCCAAGACCAGCACCAGGGTCGACACGGTATCCGGCGGGAGGGCCGGCCACACGTTCGCCAGCAGCGCTCTCCAGTTCACCATGGTCAGAGGCGGCGGATAGTAGAAGTATCGTGCGGGGGCGGTGGCCAGCCCCTGAGGATCGACCGTGGCCAAACCGAGGCGCAACCGTTCCTCGAAGGCCCGCTGAGTCTCCAGATTGAAAAGGTCCGGCCCCGTGCCGGTCCTCACCAGAGACCCACCGGTCAAGAAAGAGATGAAGTCGTTGCGCAGGAGCACATCCGGCCAGGGGGCGAGCCGAGAGTGGACGGCCCAGGCGGACAATAGAATCCAGGCGGTGGCTACCGCGGCAGCTAGAAGCCTATCCGCCTGCACCCTCGAGGGAAAGCTACTTAACAAAACCCTCTGCATCCCGCTCCCCAATCACTGAGGCATCCCTACTACTCGTTGCGGGAAAAGCTGAGGCAAACCAGGCCACGGGTAACGCAGTGGCCCCGGTCCTGACCGTCCCCCAGCATTGGGCGACCAAGATCACCATTGCTGTCAAGAAGAAGGGCACCGTCAGCCAGCGTTGGTGTTCGAAGGGCGATAGGATGAAGGCCAGCAGATATCCCACCACCAAGAGGGGTCGCCAGGACGAGGACAACGCAGTGCCTGACATCGGCCTCGCCACGGCCAGCCCCACGGGAGCCAAGAGCAGTACCAGCCCGTGGAAGTGGCTATGGGGGATGGCGATGAGAGTAGCCAGGATCGTCACCAGTACCTGGCGCGCAAAGCATGGCGACGAGGGATTCCATTCGCCCCGCCAGGCCAACAGCGAAATCAGGGCCGTTCCGGCCCCCAGCACCATCACCAGGATCGAGCCCATGGCTCCCGGAAGCCCCGGCCACAGGTTCATCAGCAGCCCGCGCCAGTTGACCATGATCTCCGGCAGAATCATTGAAGATACCGGGGGGTAGAAAGCCCCGATGCGACGCAGCAACTCCAAGTATCGGAGCACCCCCTCCAGCCCAACCAGGGCCAGGGACAGCCCGGCTACTACCACACCGGCCACCGCCATCCCGGACAACTCGCGCCACCTCCCTTTGACCAAGAAGACGATGGGGAAGAGAACGGCGTACTGAGGCTTCAACCAGAGGAAGCCCAGCAGAGCCCCGCCCAGGAACGGCCGCTTTCGGGTCATGGCCAACAGGCCCAGGCTAAGGGCCAACAGGAACAGCGCGTCCACCTGGCCCCAGACCAGGTTGTCGGCTACCGCGCCGAAGGTGAGCATCAACCCCGTGCAGGTGCGGGCATGAGGGCTGCCCCTTAGGGGAAGGGCGATGGCTGCCAGGAAGGCGATGAGACTGACGCCCCACCAGAGAAGGTACCCCGAGGGGATCGACAACCAGGTCAGAGGCACGAGGAGCAGCGCCAGGGGCGGTGGGTTGTGGTAAGGATCGAGCCAGTTGGCCACCCGAGCCGCCTCCAGGGTGGTGACCCCATTGAGGAACCTGTGCTGGAAAGCCTGCTGGACCCCCATATCGTATAGGGCCGGGCCCGCTCCCTCTCGGATCAGAGACGCGCCCGTCCGAAAGGGCAGAAAATCGGTCCCTAGCGGTGTATCCGGCCAGTAGGACGCCAACTCAGATAGCTCGAACGCCAGCAGGACGATCGAGGCGGTGACCGCTGCCACCACCAGATACCGGTCCCGTCGTGGGGCAGTATTGATACGCTCCATGCTATCTCCAGGCCTTGCTCTCGCCTCAAGCAACGTTGCTACATGACCATGCCTGGCAACGTGACGCCCGGCAGGTAAACCGAGGGAGACTCAGCGACGGCCGTCACAGGGCAACCACTCGGCTCTCCCCGGCGCGAAGCTGCACCAGCAGCAGCCCCACGGCCAGCAGGGAGTAGGGAACGAACAGCCAGCCCACGGACCTGACCGGCCAGATCAACAACGCCAGCAGGTACCCCAGCGCCAGCATCGGTCCCCAGGCCCGCGATAGCACCGCTCCCGGCATCGGTCTGGCCAGAGCCATGGAGAGGGGAGCCAACAGCAGGACCGTGCCGTGAAAGTGGCTGTGGGGGCTGGCGACCAGGGTGGCCAGCACCGCCACCAGCATCTGGCGGGGGAAACGGGGGGAAGCGGGGTTCCACTCGCCGCGCCAGGCCAGGAGCGACGCGAGAACTGTAGCCGCGCCCAGCCCCAGCATCAGGGCCGACCCGAGGGAGTCGGGGATCCCGGGCCAAAGAGCCAGCAGCAGGGCTCTCCAGTTGATCATGGCGTAGGGCTTCACCAGGGAATCGGCGGGCGGATTGAACTCCCCTATGCGGTTGAGCAGCTCCAGGTAGCTGAGGATGCCCCCGAACCCCACCATAGCCAGGGAGAGGATCGCCACGGCCAGCCCAGCCCCCACCATGCCCGCCAACTCCCGCCGGCGGCCTTTCACCAGGAAGACCAGGGCGAAGACCACCGCGTACTGGGGTTTCAACCAGAGGAGGCCCAGCAGAGCGCCACCCAGTACCGGGCGCCCGGACGTCAGAGCCAGCAACCCCAGGCTGACGGCCAGCAGCAACACCCCCGCGATCTGGCTCCACAGCAGGCAGTCGGCTACCCCTGCGAAGGTGAGCAGCACCAACACCACCGTCCAGGCCCGGGGACGGCTCCTGAGAGGCAGAGCGACCGCCACCCAGGTAGCCAACAGGCTGAGCGCCGACCAGAGCAGATAGGCCCAGTAGAGAGGGAGCCAGGTTAGCGGCAGGAACAGCAGCGCCAGGGCCGGCGGATTGTGGTAGGGGATGAGAAAACCGGCCTGCCGGCGCACCTCCTCCAGGGTGGCCACCTGAAGACGCAGATCCCGCTGGAAGCCCTGCTGCAGCCCCATGTCGAAGAGGGTGGAGCCAGCACCCTCCCGCACCAGGGAGGCAGCGGTCCAGAAGGAGATGAAGTCGTTCACCAGTGGAGCCTCGGGAACCCAAGGCTTCACCACCACGAAGGCGAAGGTCAGAACGACCAGCGAGGCAGCGACTCCAGCCGCGGCCAGCCGTGGATAGAACTGCGCGGTCACGATGTTCGTTCGCAAACCCCTCTCACCAGCCATCTCCTCCTTAGGGTATCGGCAGGAATCCCCCAGTTGTGCAGGGGAGACCGTCGTCCGGCGAGATCGGGACCTTTCCCAAATCTCCGCGACCCGCCTCCGGGCTGGTCTGCGTCAAGCTAGCGCCGAAGATGGGGGCTGGCAATGGGAAAAAGGGGCTACTGTATGGTGTATCATGAAATCGGCGTGCACCCTTTGCCCCTGAAACTGCGTCTCTGGTATCCTTGGGTTCGGTAGTCCGGTAGCAGGAGATTGGAAATGTACGTAGCGATCCTTGCCGGCGGCAGCGGCACCCGACTCTGGCCCCTCAGCCGCAGCAGGCGTCCCAAGCAGCTTCTCTCTCTCGTGACGGAGAGAAGTCTCATCCAGGACACCGTCGACCGGGTCGAGCCCCTGGTCTCCCCGGAGCAGATCTTCATCGTGACCGAGCGATCCCACGCCGAGGATATCAAGCTTCAGCTGCCGGAAATCCCGGAGCGCAACTTCGTCATAGAGCCCACGCGGCGGGGCACGGCCCCCGCCCTGGCCCTGGCGACCCTGCTCATCGAGAGCATCGCCCCAGACACGGTGATGGCCTCCCTCCACTCCGACGCGGTGATCACCAATCCAGGCGAGCTGCTCCACGCCCTTCGACTGGCCGAGCAGGTGGCCGCCGCCAGCGATCACCTGGTCACCCTGGGGGTGAGGCCCACGGCCCCCTCCACCGGACTGGGCTACGTCGAGATGGGCGAGCCGCTGGGAGAGCTGGGTGATGGGCCGGTGCACAAGGCCATCCGCTTCGTGGAGAAGCCTAACGCCGAGCGGGCGCAGCAGTACTTCGAGAGCGGCGTCTACCTCTGGAACAGCGGGATCTTCGTGTGGCGGGTCTCCGTGATCATGAGGCTGTTCCAGCAGCTGATGCCCGGAATGCACCGTCTATTGATGGAGATCAAACCGTACCTGGGAACTCCCGACGAGGCCAAGGCCATAGCCGAGGTGTACCCTCAGATGGAGAAGGAGACCATCGATTACGGGATCATGGAGAAGGCCCCAGAGGTCGCCGTGGTGCCCACCGATCTCGGCTGGAGCGACGTGGGCAGCTGGAAGGAGCTGATGGAGGTCTGCCCGCCCAACCAGGGCAGCAACCTGGTCAGGGGGGTCCACCTGGGGCTGGATACCGAGCGAACCCTGGTCTTCGCCACGGAGAAGCCGGTGGTCACCATAGGACTGCGCGACCTGGTTATCGTGGACACCGGCGACGTGCTGCTGGTATCCACCAGGGAGAGGGCCCTGGAGGTGAAGAAGATCGTCGAGCAGCTGGAGGGGGACGAGAAGCTCCGGCGCCTGCTCTGATCCCCGAAGGTCGCAAGAATCAAAGTAGGGGCGATTCGCGAACCGCCCCTACCGCGTTTGTACCCCGGGTTTGCACCCATGTCTCTACCGGACCGGGCTCGCCGCCTGCCGGCCGTTGCCGCCGAAGATCCGCCGCCACCAGCTCTTGATCTCCCCGTTCTCCCACACGACGAGGAGGGAGGCGGCCACGAAGATCGAAGAGTAAGTCCCGGTAACGATGCCGATCAGCAGCGCCAGCACGAAGGTCTTGGTGGTCACACCGCCGAACAGGAACAGCGCCACCAGCACCAGCAGCACCGTCAGGGAGGTGTTCAGGGACCGCCCAATGGTCTGCATGATACTGTGGTTGACGACGTTCTCGAAACGGTCCCCGATGCGCCGCCCGTAGTTCTCTCGGACCCGGTCGAACACCACGATAGTATCGTGGACCGAGAAGCCGATGATGGTCATCACCGCCGTGATGAACATTGCGTCCACCTCGACCTCGAAGAAGCGGCCCAGGATGGAGAAGATCCCCAGCACCACCAGGGCATCGTGCACCAGGGCGATCACGGCGCAGGTGCCCCACCGGAACGACTTCTTGACACGCCGGAACGCGTAGGCGATGTAGAGCAGGATGCCCACCGAGGCCACCGCGACGGCGATAATGGCGTTCCGGACGATCTCCGACGCGATCAGCGGAGAGACAGAGTCGAAGGAAAGCACCTCCAGGTTGCCGAACTTCTGCTTCATCGCCTCTTCCACGGCCTGCCGCTCGGAGGCGGCGGTCACCTTACCGGAATCATCCTTCTGCTCAGCCTTCAGAGTGTAGGTGCGTACGATGAAGGTGCTGCCGCCGGAGCCGGTGTTCGACCTCTGCACCATCGCCTCGGGGTGACCCAGGGTGGTGAACTCGTTTCGCAAGTCGGACTGGTCCACCGCCTTCTCGAAGCGGACGGTCATGATGGAACCGCTGGCAAAGTCGATGCCGGGCCTCAGACCCCCCGGCAGCGCCAGGGAGATGACCCCCGGCACCAACACCAGGATCGACAGCAGGAAGAACCAGTATCTCTTTCCGACGATGTCTAGCATCATGTTTCGGCTACCCCCTTGTTTCCTGCGTCGCGGCCGAGGTGGCGGCCGGCATCGCCGACCTCTCCAGGCCGAAGAACCAGCTACCGGTCGCCAGACCGGTGCTCACCAGCATCCGAAGGAAGGTCCTGGTCACCGTGATGGCCGAGAACATGCTGGTGATGACGCCCAACCCCAGGGTCAGGGCGAAGCCCATGACGATGCTGGTCCCGAAGTTGGACCCGAACCAGAACAGGATGACGCAGGTGATGAGCGTCGAGAAGTTGGAGTCCCTGATGGAGGGCCACGCGCGATCGAATCCCGCGTCGATGGCCGCCCGCAACGTCTTCCCGGCGCGCATCTCCTCTCTCATTCTCTCGAAGATCAGGATGTTGGCATCTACCGCCATACCGATGGACAGGATAAAGCCGGCGATGCCCGCCAGGGTCAGGGTCACCGGGATCATCTTGAACTCGGCCATCGCCACCATCGAGTACACGCCCAGGGCGGCCGACGACAGAACGCCCGGCAGCCGGTAGTACAGGATCATGAAGACCATCACCACCGCCAGACCGATCTCACCGGCGATGAGGCTCCTGGCCACCGAGTCGCTCCCCAGAGTGGCGTCCACGTCCTGCTGCTGGATCACCTTCACCGGGACGGGCAGCGCGCCTGCGTTCATCTGGATGGCCAGGTTCTTCGCCTCGTCCAGGGTGAAGCGGCCGGTTATCTCTCCCTGGCCGGAGATAACCGCCTGCACGGTGGGAGCTGACAGCTGCTGGTTATCCAGGTAGATGCCGATGGGCTTGTAGAGGTTGCGCTGAGTTATCTGCTCGAACAGCTTGGCGCCCTCGTCGTTGAACTGGAACAGGATCTTGGGGGCGCCGGTCGTCTGCTCGAAGCCGACGTCGGCACGCTTGAAGTATTGGCCGGTCAGCTCGTGCTCCTGCCCGTCTGAGCCCTTGGCCTTGGCGACGACCCACTGGGTCTTGCCGTCCGTGCCGGTGACCTGCTCGCGGAAGTCCATCTGGGCCGTCTGGCCGATAAGGCTGATGGCCTGCTCCACGTTCTTTACGCCGGGCAGCTCCACGATCACCCGATCGTCACCCTGAGCCTGGACGATGGGCTCGCTGACACCGTAGGCGTTGATGCGCCGCTCGATAACGTTGATCACGCCCTTCAAGGCGGCAGGCTGATCGCTCTTGGCGACCTTGGACATGTCCGCCTGAAGCAGCAGGTGGGTGCCACCAACCAGGTCCAAACCCAGCTTGAAGGGGCCGCGGTCGAGTTCCCAGTCACCTATCTTCAGGTGGATGCCCTCGCCCTGGGGGAGACCGGCGCCGAAGGGCAGGTACTTGTCGGGATTGTGCGGCCAAATGGTGACCAGCGCAAATATTGAGAGCACAACGATGCCGAAGAAGGTGACCAGTACATTTCTTCTCATGCGCGATGCCGCCTTTCAGGCGTGAGAATCCCCGCCGCCCTTGGTATCAGACGAAAGGATGAGGGCCTTACGGCTTGTCCAGTCGGTCAACACAAAGCGAGGACGTGGCCCTCGCCCGTCCTCCAACCAACTGTGGTGCCTAAAGTGGACCGGGTAGAGGAGCGACCCTCCTCGCCACCGGTTGCCGTGGAAGTATAGCTCCCGGCCCCGGAAAATGTCAATTTCGCTGAGGTGCTGAGTGCTGCGTCCTGAGTCCTGTGCCTCCGTCACACGCCGGTCTCGACGGTCTCCTCATCCTCTTCGGATTGCTCGGACTCCTCGGGCTGCTCCGGCACCTTCCGCAACAGATCGAGGCTCGCCAGCCGGTCGATGAAGAGAATGCCGTCCAAGTGATCCAGCTCGTGCTGTATGGCGTGAGCCAGCAGGCCATCGGCCTTGATCTTGATCACTTTGCCCCGGCGATTCCGCGCCTTCACCGTGATCTTCAGGGCACGCTTCACGTTCGCCACGTACCCAGGGATCGAGAGGCAGCCCTCCTCGGGCTCGTACTCCCCTTCCATCTCCGTGATCTCTGGGTTGCAGAGGACTGTGATTTGCTCGTCCAGGTCGATGACCACGATGCGCAGCGGAACACCAACCTGCGGTGCCGCCAGCCCCAGTCCAGGGGCATCCCGTAGGGTCTCGATCATGTCGTCTATCAACTGCTGTATCGATTGGTCGAACCGGGAGACCCTCTTGGCCTTCTGGCGCAGGATGGGGTCGCCCAGCAGTACGATCGGCCTAACTGCCATTGTGATTCCAACCTCCCTGCCGGCCTAGTCGCGCGATCAGGGTTTTCTAGGATTCTACCCCACCAATCGCACTATAGCAAACTGTAGCCCGGCCAATTGCTCCTTCCAGTATGCGGCCGCCCTGCTCTCGCTGCTATAATGGGGCACCCGGCAAGTACAACCTGCTTGCTGGGTTCTATGCTTATATGCTTACAGGTGGAACGGGCAGCCATGAAGGATAGTCGACTGTTTCTTGGGCTGGACATCGGATCGGTAAACGTGCGAGCGGCCGTGGCCACCGAGGAGGGCCAGCCGGTTTACTTCGACAGCGAACGCATCTACAAGGGGCCGGCCACGGCGGTGTCGGCTCTCTTCGAGCGCCTTCGGGACCACGTTCCCCTGGAGGGCATAGCAGGGGCAGGGGCGACGGGCTCTGGCCGCCACATCTACGACGTCCAGGACGGATGGCGGCTGTTCAGCTCTCCCTACACCGCCATCACGGGGCTGCTCTGGGATCGAACGAACCCCAGGACCATAGTGGCAATCGGTGGCCAGACGGCCCTGGTCATCGGGCTTGCCGAGGGGATGGAGAAGGGGTGGCGTGTGGCGCGCTCGCCCCTGTGCGCCGCTGGCACCGGCCGCTTCCTGGAGCAGCAGGCTTCCCGCCTGGGCATCCCCATCGAGAACTTCGGCCCCACGGCCCTGGAGTGGAAAGATCCTCCTCCCCGCATCGCCGCCCGCTGCAGCGTCTTCGCCAAGTCGGACCTGATCCACCTGCAGCAGAAGGGCTGGCCCATCTCGGCCATGCTGGCCGGGCTCTCCGACAGCGTCGCCCGAATGATCGTGGCCCAATGGCGGGATCGCTTCGAGCCGCCGGTATATTGCATAGGCGGGGTGGCGGCCAACCAGGGGGTGGTCCGCGCCCTGTCTGCCGTCCTGGGGGGGGCTGGAGGTGATCGTGCCCCCGAGCACGCCAACCGCGAGGCCCTGGGTGCGGCTCTGCTGGCGAGGAGATCCGCCCGCCGCCCGGTCGATCTCTACCCTCGGTCCGGCCGTGAGGACCAGATCTTCTCCCTGCCCCGCCGCTTGGACAGCTGCTTCTCCTCGGACGGTTGGAGGCCGGTGGAGCTGGGCCAACAGATGATCGACGTCGCCCTGGGGGTGGACGTTGGATCCACCAGCACCAAGGCGGCGGTGATCGACCTGGACGGCCGGCTGCTGGCCAAGAGCTACCTGATGACGGCCGGCCAGCCCCTGGAGGCGGTCAAGCAGCTGATGGCCAACCTGGTCCCCATGGTGGAGGGGAAGGTGCAGGTGAAGGCCGTCGGCGTGACCGGCTCCGGCCGCTACCTGGTGGGGAACTTCCTCGGCGCGGACCTGATCAAGAACGAGATCACGGCCCAGACCCGAGCGGCGCTCCACATCGATCCCCAGGTGAACACCATCTTCGAGCTGGGCGGCCAGGACTCCAAGTACGTCTACCTGGAGAACGGCACCGTCCTGGATTACCAGATGAACAAGGCCTGCGCGGCCGGCACAGGCAGCTTCATCGACGAGCTGGCCGAGCAGCTGGGGATCTCCACCCGAACCGGGGAGTTCGCTCGCCTGGCCTTCGCCGCCGACAGCCAGCTGGACCTGGGGGAGAAGTGCACCGCCTTCATGAGCCAGGCCGTCACCTCGGCCCAGCACGCCGGGGTGGGCATGGGCGTCATCGTCTCCAGCCTCTCCACCTCCCTGGCCAAGAACTATCGCTCCAAGGTGGTGGGCACCCGCCGTGTGGGCGACAGGATCTTCCTCACCGGCGCGGTCTTCTACAACGACGCGGCGGTCTCGGCCTTCAAGGCGGAGTTCCCGGGGAAGACCCTGGTGGTGCCCCAGCACAAGGAGGTCACCGGCGCCATCGGCGCCGCCCTGCTGGCCCTGGAGGCGATGCCGGAGGGGGCTGAGTCCGGCTTCAAGGGCTTCGACGCGGTTGCCCAGGCCACCTACCGGCTCACCAACTTCACCTGCCACAGGTGTGAGAACAGCTGCGCCATCAGCTCCATGGTGACCGACAGCGGCGCCCATCTCTTCT
>JAMCTB010000069.1 GCA_023380955.1 Chloroflexota bacterium
TTCTCAGCGGAGAGCAGCCGGCCACCCCCGTTCAGCACACCGGAGCCTCGCATCTGCGCCACGGCATCCAGCAGACCGGAGCCGCACACCCCGATGGCCGGGACGTCCCCGATAACCTGGACCTTCACCTCGCCCTCGTCGATCCAGACCCTCTCTATGGCCCCCTCGGTGGCCCGCATGCCGGAGGAGATCCTGGCCCCCTCGAAGGCCGGACCCGCGGCGGTGGAGCAGGTCAGCAGCCGCTCGCGATTGCCCAACACGATCTCGCCGTTGGTCCCCAGGGCGATGGCCAGCCTGATCGGCTCAGCCTTGTGCATGGCCGTCGCCAGGATGACCGCCACCGTATCGCTGCCCACGAAGCCGGCGATGTTGGGGAGGGTGTACACCATGCCCGCGGGGTTGATCGCCAGCCCCAGCTCTGCCGCACGGCAGGACACAGGATCCGCGACGACCGGCTGGTAGGGGGCGGAGGCCAGGGAATCCGGGTTGATGCCCAGGAAGAGGTGGTTCATGCAGCTGTTTCCCACCACCACCGCCTCGTAGACCTGTTCCCGGTCTATTCCGGTTTTCTTCAGAAGGGTGTCCAGGGCCGAGTTGATGGTGGATACTGCCGCCGATTGCAGCTGTTCCAGCCCATCCAGCTGAGTGGTGGCGTGGGTGATGCGGGAGATCACGTCGGCGCCGTAGTTGGCCTGGCCGTTCAGACGGGATTCGACCCCGAGGGTGCGGCCGCCGTTCAGCTCCAGCAGGATCGCCACGACGCTGGTAGTGCCCAGGTCCACGGCGAGGCCGTAGGAGCGGGAAGAAGTGTCGCCCGACTCCAGGGCCACGAGGTGGTCGCCCACGGTCGCAACGGTGAGGTCGTAGTGGGAGGCCGGGAGCATCTCGGGAAGTCGCCTCAGCAGCGGGAGGTCTATCTGCAGGCCGGGGATCTGCTGGGCCAGGGCGCGGCGAACCCGGAGGGCGTCGGGCGCCGGGTCCTCCAGGGTCGGCTCGGGGAGCCGCAGGTGGAGCTTGCGAACGGCGGGCTTCGGTTCCACCTGGGAGAGGGGGACCACGGCCGGCTGCAGCGCTCGCTCGGGCACTCTCACGGTGACGTGGCCGGCGATCCTGGCCTGACAGGCCAGCCGCCAGCCCTGGGCCAACTCCTCAGCCGGGATCAGAGTCCGCTCGGGGAGATTGGGGGGCTCGAGGGCCGCGCCGCCTGCGCCCTCACCCCGACCCTCACTCGAGGGGAGTGGGAGGTCTACCTGCACTCTACACTTGCCACAGATGCCGCGATCGCCGCATGGGGCGTCGATGACAACGTGGGCCGCCGCGGCGGCAGCCAGCAGGGTGGAGCCGTCGGGAACCCAGGCCTCCAGGCCGTCCGGAAGGAATTTCACCAGAAACTGAGCCATTTGGTAAGTTCCTACGCGTTCTGGGCCGTGGCTTCCGCCGCCTGCCGTGCGCGGTAGGCCCGCAGGTAGTTCGTGCCGTACTCGTCCTTGCCCAGCAGGAGATCCGCGGCGAGGATCGCCTTGGCGATCTCGGGCACGGTGGGGTCGACGATGGGGCAGTTCACACCGGCCGCGAGGACCATGGGGAGGGAAGCCGCGTTGATGGTCTTCCGCTCCGGCAGCCCGAAGGAGACGTTGCTGGCCCCGAGGGTCATGTTGCACCCCAGCTCCTGCCGGACCAGCCGGATAGCCTCCAGGGTCACCGCTCCGGCGGTGCTGTCGGTGGCGACGGTCATGCAGGCGCAGTCGACGATGATATCCTCACGGGGGATGCCCAGGGCCTCGGCCCGGCCGACGATCTTCCTGGCGATCTCGAGTCGGGCTTTGGCGTCGTTGGGGATGCCCGTTTCGTCCATCAGCAGGGCGACCACGGCGGTGCCGTAGCGCTTGACGAGGGGCAGGATCTGATCCATCTTGCTGGTCTCGCCGGTGACGGAGCTGAGCAGGATCTTTCCCTTGTAGACGCTCAGGGCGGCCTCCATGACGTCGGGGTTGGCGCTGTCCAGGCAGATGGGGACGTCGACGGTCTCCATCACCGCCCTGACGGCTTCCTTGACAACTCGGGGCTCGTCCACGCCCGGGTAGCCGACGTTGACGTCGAGGATCGCGGCCCCTGCTTGCACTTGGGAGAGTGCCTCTCGGCGCACCATCTCCACGTCCCCGGTGAGGAGAGCCTCACCCAGCTTCTTTCGTGCTGTAGGGTTGATCCGCTCTCCGATCATAACGGTGGGCCCCTCTGGGGAGATGGTTACGGTCTTGCTGGCGCTGGAAATCGTCGTGATCATGCATGAATCTCCTTTGAGCAAAGGTCGGCCGTTTCGCCTTCGGCCGCATCGAGCCCAGCGATCACCTGCCGCCGGCTGGCGGCTTGAACTGGTCCGCATGGTAGGAGCTGCGAACGAAAGGGCCAGAGGCCACCAGCAGAAAGCCCATGGCCTCACCCTCGGTCTTCATCCGATCGAAGACTTCCGGAGGGTAGTACTGCTTTACCTCGAGATGGGACTTGGAGGGCCGAAGGTACTGGCCTATGGTAAAGATGTCGCATCCCACCGCGCGCAGGTCGCGCATCACCTGGGCTACCTCTTCTTCGGTCTCCCCAATGCCCACCATCAGACCCGACTTGGAGTAGCCCCGGGGAAGACCCTCCTTGGCCCTGGCCAGCAGCTCTACCGAGCGGGCGTAGTTGCCCTGCGGGCGAACGGTGGGGAAGAGGCGCGGCACTGTCTCCACATTGTGGTTCAGGATGTCCGGCTCCGCCTCCAGGACGGTTTGCAGATCGGTCTCCGATCCACCGAAGTCGGGGATCAACAGCTCGATCAGGGCGGAGGGGCAGCGGCGTCGAAGGGCGCGAATGGTCTCCGCGAAGTGGCCTGCCCCGCCGTCGGGCAGGTCGTCTCGGGTCACCGAGGTGACCACCACGTGCTTGAGACCCAGGTTGGCCGCGGTCTCCGCGACGCGCTCGGGCTCCTCCGGATCCAGGGGAGACGGGAACCCGGAGGCGATGGCGCAGTAGCCGCAATGGCGGGTGCACACGTCCCCGAGGATCAAGAAGGTGGCGGTCTTGCGGGAGAAGCACTCCCCGAGATTGGGGCACATCGCGTTCTCGCAGACCGTGTGGAGGCTCTGCCGCCGCAGCAGGGAACGGACCTCCGAGACCGCGGCCGTGGGCGCGAGTCGTTTGATCAGCCAGGGTGGTTTGCGCAGGTTCTCCAAGAAGGTCTACCTAACCGTTTATGGTGCTCAGGACCGAAAGGAACATATCGGGAGTGATCGCCTCACCCGGCTCCACCACAACGAAATGGTGATCCTGCCTCTCCGGCGACACCAATTCTCGAAGCAGGTCGTCGGAACCGGCCACCTCGTCGTAGTCCAGACTGAAGAAGTCGGCAAACTGGCGCGCGTATTCCCGCAGTCGTGACACGGGGCAGACCCCGGTATCGATCAGTGCCGTTCTGTGATAGCCCTTCATCATCTCCCGGGCTACCCAGCGGGCGGTCTCCTCACCGTACTTGCCGATGCACCTCTGGTACTCCTTGAAAGGGTCCTGGGAGTGGTCGATCCACCCCTGACTGAACCAGTAGGTGCCCGGCTCCCGCTCGAACTCCTCGCGGTATCGTTGGAGAGACCCCAGCAGCAGGGAGATGCAGTCGTCCACGCGGGGCACCACCAGCCGCGCCCTGGAGGAGCGCAACCCTGCTACGCCGTTGCCGCAGAGCCCATAGCCCAGCAGTATCTCGTCGACGTCCAGGGCGTCGATCTCTTTCTGAAGGCACTCCCGAAGCCTATCGGGTGTCCGATGGAGCCCTTGTTCCACCACCACGAAGGCGGTGTCGGGTGGGAGGAGCGGTCGGAGCTCCGACTCCACCGTTTGGCAGGCGATCACAGCGAGTCTCAATAGGGAAGTCCCCCCTTCAGGCTATTGCTCGTCCCAGTGCTTCGAGAAGTGGTCCCGCCCCAGGAAGGTGTTGGCCCAGGAAGAGCCGTTGCGCAGGCTGCCGTCCCTGAAAACGGGCGGCCTCTCCAGCATCTTCTCGGCCTCGCCGTAGGGCTTCAGCCGCTCGTAGGCTCGGGCCCAGATGCAGTCCTTCTCCGTGGCCTCGCAGATCCCCTGGTGGGAGCCACCGCAGGGGCCGTTTCTCTGGTTCTTGGAGCACTGGGAGACGGGGCACAGGTAGGCCACGTCGGGTAGAGAGCAGTCACCGCAGTTGCGGCAGTCGTACAGAGGGATCTTTGCCGCCTGCTCGGCTACCTCCATCCACCGTCTTACGTGCTTGTGGCTGTCGACCTGGGAGTAGAGGCCCCTGGCTGCCGCGAAGCCCCGAGAGTCGTGGTCGAAGAGGTGGCCGTGGAACATGCGGCTGACCTTGTAGAAGGCAGAGACTTTGGAGCGCAGCTTGCGCTGCCCCTCCGGCGTCAGGGACGCCAGATACTCCCGATTGATCTGGGACGAGCTCAGGCTGGTATCCGGATCCTGTTCGAAGAAGTAAAACTCGTTGGGCTGCGGATACTGGATCTCCCTGGCGAAGATCTTCCAGTCGTCGGGGGCAAAGGAGTCCGCCATGTCGAAGATCGCCTCGAACTCCTTGGCGTCCTTGGGCCCGGAGAGATAAACACCGCGGTATCCCAGCCCCTTGAGCACGGCGATCTGCTTGGCGGCGAACTCTCGGAAGAAGGCCTTGCCCTTGTCGGGCGAGTCGAACTGCTTCTCGACCTCGGCCAGCAGGGCATCGCTGCAGATGGCACCGGCCACCATGCCCTTGTTGAAGTAGCGAGCAACTGCTCGGGAGAGCAGGTAGATGTTGGCGATGACCGGCACGTTGAGCTGCTTCAACTCCATGTACCGCAGCAGCTCGTCGAACTTCCGCGAGTCGTAGCCAAGCTGGGTGATGACGAACCCAGCCCCGCCGGCGATCTTGCGGGCCAGCTTGTAGTACTGGGGCATCAACTCCCGCTCCTGCAGCTTGAAGGGCGAGACGGCGCAGCCCAGGTAGAACTGGGTCTGGCGCAGGCGGTTCGTCGCATCCTTGGGGGTTGGAGCGCGCAACCCCTGGTTCATCTCGTGGAGCATGGTGATGAGCCCCACGGAGTCCACGTCGAAAACGGCAGTTGCCTGCCCCCGGTAACCCTCCACCGGGTAGTCCCCCGAGAGGCAGAGGAGGTTCTCGAAACCGGCGCTGGCCAGGGCCCAGGCTCGACTCTCCAACCCGCAGCGGTTGATGTCCTTGCAGGACAGGTGGATGATGGCCTGTTGCTTTCGCTCCTCCAGCAGCATTCCAAGGGACTCCGGCGAGACCTTGGGGGCGCCACCGGCGTTGTCGGTAATGCTGAGGGCGTGGGCTATGCCGGAGCCGGCGAGGTCGTTGGCCAGGGCGGCCACTTTGGCCGCATCGGTCTCGACCAACGGGCCCCTCGTGGGCACCAGTTCAGCGATGCGTGTGAAGGTTGTGGTCTCGGTGAGTAGCGATCGCAACGTCTGCGGGTGGGCTAGGGTATCCATGGATGGCTCCTGTTGTCTTGCTTCCGGAGCTAGAGACATAGCATACCTCCTCACTGCTTTGAGGCTCTGCCCCGCCTTCAGGGCGTCACAGCGACTGCGGTGTTCGGCACGACGCGTATTATGGCACCAACCTTCCCGCGTTTAAAGCGGTCTAGGCGGCGAACTCCTTTAACAAGTGTGAGTAATCTGTCGAGTGTATAGTCTACAGAGGCCGGCGCGACTTCAGTCCAGCCGCAACGGGTACCGACCGTACTTCCTGACGGCGGCCGCCATGGCTCTCACGTTCTCGACCTTGCAGTAGTCGGTGAGGCTGTTGGCGCTGGTGACCATGTATCCGCCGCCGGGTCCGGCCGCGGCGATTCTCCCCTTGACCTCTGCATCCACCTCTTCGGGCGTCCCCAGGGTGAGGGTGTAGTCCAGGTCGATGTTGCCGGCGAGGGCCACCCTATCGCCGTACTCCCGCTTCATCCTGCCGATGTCCATGGCGACGGGTTGGATGGGATGGACGGCGTTCATCCCCAGGGTCAACAGATCGGGAAGGAGGGGGAAGAGATTTCCATCACTGTGGAAGATCCAGGGCTTCTTGATCTCCTGCGCCACGCTTCTCATGTGGGGGAGGAAGAACTCGCGAAATACCTTGGGCGACATGAAGGGCCCGTTGTTGCCCGCCAGGTCATCGTTAGCCCAGAGGAAGTCGAAGTCCAACTCGTTCAGATGCCTCACCACCCTGGCCGACCAGGCGGAGAAGCGACCGTGGATCTCGTGAACCAGGTCTGGATCGTCGTACAGCATGTATCCAAAGGCGTCCAGACCCATGCTTTCCAAAGTGGAGGCCGCACCCAACCGGATGCGGGCGAAGACGGCGAACTCCTGCTTGTACTCCTTGAGCCACCGGGCTACCCGCTCGTAGCGGGCCGGGTGATCGGGATCGGGGAGGAACTTGTCGAACAGCTCCATGGCCTCGCGGGAGTCCAGCAGACCCCTCTTGATGTAGGCTCGCCCCGTCGACTCGTCGGTGCCCATGTCTGCGATCCAGGGAGGGACGAAGTCGAAGGTAATCTTGTTGGGGTAGTAGTAGCTGGCGGCAAAGCTATCGGTGGATTGGAGTGACTGACCTGCCGCGGCCCCGACCCCCTTGGGGAAATGGTAGCCGAAGCCATCCATCCCTAGCTCCCGGCAAAGGTCGCCAGGATCGAAGTCGGCCCTTCCCATGACCTTGACCTGGAGTTCCTCTTCGATGTCGTTCTCTATCCAGGGGATCCGGTCCGGCTCCTCTCTTCTTAGGAAGGCCAAGACCCGTTCCCGAGGTGTCATCTGCGCCATGGTGTCTCCATTTCTTCTCTGAGGTGGCTCTCTCAAGCGGTCGACGCGATGATCCGCATCGCTGCCTCTTCGCGTCGCACTTCGTCGGGCGTTCCCGAGAAGATGACTTCGCCGCGCTCAATCACATAGAGCCTCGTGGCGAACTCGGGAACGTGATGGATGTTGGACTCCGCCATAAGGATCGAATGGCCGAGCTTGGTGATCTCCGCGACCCCTTCGGCTACCTTGGGGATGATGGCCGGTGACAGCCCCTCGAAGGGCTCGTCCAGCAGAAGCATCTGGGGATCGAGGGCCAGGGCCCTGGCCACCGAGAGCATCTTGCGCTCGCCTCCGCTCATCTGGTCTCCCTTGCGAAGCGCGTACTTGCGCAGCACCGGGAAGATGGAGTAGGCGAGCTCTATCCGCTGAGCAGCCGGCCGCCCGATCCGTCTCGTCCAGGTGGAGATCTCCAGGTTCTCGGCAACCGTCAGATCCGGGAAGATGCCGCTCTCCTCGGGGGAGAACCCCATGCCCATTTGTGCGATCTGGTAGGTAGGTTTGCCGGTGATGTCCTTCCCCAGGAAGAGCACCCTCCCTGCCCTGGGCCTGAGGTAGCCCATGATGGTGCGGATCGTAGTGGTCTTGCCGGCGCCGTTCCGACCCAACAGGCAGACCACCTCGCGATCCCCGACCTCCAGGGAAACGTTCCTGAGGATGTGGCTGTACTGGATGTAGACGTTGATGTTCTCCAGTTTCAGCTTCATCAGAACCGCCGCCCTACCACCGTGGTCACGACATCCTTGTCGTCCCATATGCGGGAAGGGGTAGTGTCCGCCAGGACTTTGCCCTGATGCAGGGCAACAATCCTGTCGGAGTAGCAGAAGACGATATCCATGTCGTGCTCGACCTGGATGATCGACTTGATGCCGATCTCCTTGGACGCTCCCACCAGGATCTCCATGACCGTGTGTTTGTCGCTGGTGCTGACGCCGCTGGTCGGCTCGTCCAGGAGGATGATGTCTGGCCGGAGAGCGAAGGCCGAGGCCACGTCCAGCAGCTTCTTGTCGCCCTGCGGAAGGGTGCGCGACGTAACGGACAGCTTGTCCTGCAGCTTGAACAGAGTGGCGACCTCCACCGCCTGATCGTGCACCTCGCGGTCGCGGGCCAGGGACGCAAGGAGGTGCATCCCGCGTCCCATCCTGGAGACTATGGCGACCTTTAGCACGTCCAGCACGGTGAGTTCGGGGAAGATCGAGACCAGCTGGAAGCTTCTCGCCATCCCCAGCTTCGCCAGAGTCACAGGCCCGATTCCTCGGATGTCCTGCCCCTTGAAGTGGACGGTGCCCGACGAAGGGTGGAGCAATCCCGTTAGCACGTTGATCAGGGTCGTTTTTCCCGCGCCGTTGGGGCCTATTATCGAGACGAACTCGCCTGGCTTGATCTCCAGGGAGACTCCGTCCAGCGCTTTGAAGTGGCCGTAGTGCTTGGTGACGTCCCTAGCCTGAAGCAGCATTACTGGACCTCCTTCCGTCGCCCCATCAGGAGGCCGATCAGCCCGGAGGGAGCGAAGACTACTATGGCGGCCAGGATTATCCCGAACACCAGTCGCCAGTAGGGAACCACCGCCATGATCCGGTCCTGGAGGAAGATGAACACGAAGGCCCCAGCCAGTGGCCCGAAGAAATTGGTGAAGCCACCCAGCAGGGTCATGAACACGAGATTGCCGGACTGAGTCCAGTAGATCATCGTCGGGTCGGCATTGCCTGTGATGGGGCCGAGCATCGCGCCGGCGATGCCGCCGTAGATGCCTGCAATCACGAAGGCGTACCAGCGGTACTTCTTGACGCTGATGCCGAGATACTCGGCTTTCACCGGATTCTCCCGGATCGCCTGGAGGGAGAGGCCGAAGGGCGAATGGACGATACGCCACATGACGAACCCCAGGAGCACTAGCAGGGCCATACAGTAGTAGTAGTACGGCCCCGAGAGGAAACTTACCAGGTCGCGCGCGGGCCCCTTGATGCCCAGCAGGTAGGGTTGGGCAACCCGGATGCCCTGGTCGCCGCTGGTCAGGTCGTAGAACTTCAGAACGAAAGAGTAGAACAGCATTCCGAACGCCAGGGTGAGCAGCCCAAAGTAGATCTTGACGTAACGCACGCAGATGGCTCCCACGGGGGCTGCCACCAGGGCGGACAGCAGCGCGCTGACCACCAGGATCACTTCCATCTGCCGTATGCCGAAGCGGGAGGTGAAGATCGCCGCGGTATAGGCGCCGATGCCCAGGAAGAGCGCCTGCCCGAAGGACAGGAGCCCCGTGTAGCCGAAGAGCAGATTCAGCCCAAGCAGCGCGACCCCGTAAGCAAAGAACGGCAGCATGAGAGTCACGAAGTAGGTCGGGACCACCACCGGCACCAGCAGGGCTATGACCACTGCCAGCGCCAGGACCAGGACCGGAGTTGCGATCCTGCCCCGGCGGGGGCCGGGCGGAGCTTCGGCACGCTCGAGCTGGACGGTCTCAGTCATGTAGCCTCCAGATCCGGCGATGAGTCACAGGTAGTGAGCAAGTGGTAGGGTTCGTCTCCCCTACTACTCACAGCGCATCTCTCATCACTATTGGGTATTGACTCGGCCGAAGATCCCGCTGGGCTTGAACACCAACACGCCGATGACGATCAGGTAGATCACCATCATCTCCATCTGCGGGAAGGTCGATATCGCCACCGCCCTGATGAGCCCCACGACCAGCGCCCCCACCAGCGCCCCGCGCATGCTCCCCAGTCCGCCTATCACCACCACGGCGAAGGCGCTCACGATCAGTTCGATGCCCATCTCGCTCATGGTTGCCGTGGTGGGGATCACCAGGGCACCCCCGAGGGTCCCGAGGACGGTACCCAGGGTGAAGACCTGGACGTAGATCCAGCGCATGTTCACGCCCAGCGCCTCGGCCATTTCGCGGTTGTCGGCAGTGGCCCGGATGATCCTTCCGAAGGCCGTACGGTTGAGCAGCAGTCCGAGGCCGGCAGCGATGGCGAGGCTGACCCCGATGACTATGAGGTTGTACACGGGGATGGTGGCACCCAGCAGGTTCACCTGCCCGTAGATCAGGTAGAGCCCGCCTGTGGTGCGAGGCAGAGTGCCCCAGACCAACCGCGTGACGTCCTCAAGGATCAGCACCAGGGCGAAGGTGAGGAGCAGTTGGAAGGCCTCGTCCCGATCGTAGACGGTGCGGAGGAGCCTCTCCACCACCGGCCCGATCACTGCCAGCGCCAAGCCTCCGGCCACGAGCGCCAGCACGAAGAGGGGGCGCGGCAGCCCCGCGCCCACCGCCAAGTCGACTGCGGTGACGCCGACGAAGGCGCCGAGGGCGTAGAAGCTGCCGCACGCCAGATTGAAGATCTTCTGCACGCCGAACACTAACTGGAGGCCGGAAGCCACCAGAAAGAGCACTGATGCGCCAAAGATGCCGCTCGCCAAGATGTTGACCACGTAGCTCACTGAGATAGCCACCTCACAGAGAGTATCCCGCCGCTACGAGGCCTGGGGCAGGCCGTCCGGGCCGACCTTCCAACCCTTGATCCAGTCGTACAGCTTCGCACCCGTGGGCTTTTCGATCTTGCTCAGGGGCAGCCTTTCGACGGGATCGATGGTGACGAAGTCGTAGGAGTTCTTGTGGTTGGTGATGCCCTGGATCCAGTTGGCCATCATGATGTGGTCCTTCCGGTAGGACCGCATGCCGGAGAGTGACCCGGCCTCAATCCCCTCCAAGGCCTTGACGAGTTGCTCCTTGTTGGGCCACTCGTTGGCTGCCTTGTAGGCCTTCTCCACGGCTGCCTTGTAGGCTGCCAGGACGAACACCGCGTGGTCGGTCTCGTAGGAGGGGTACTCGTTGTACTTGGCCTTGTAGTCCTTTACGAAGTCCTTGCCGATCTGGGGCAGCTGAGGATCCTCGAAATAGAATGAGTTGTAACCCACCAGGAGCCCTTCGGGCACGAAGTCCTTTTTGAGGGCATCGGCCACGCCACCCGCAGTGGTGAAGACGCCTTTGGTGTCCTTGAAGAGGCCCACGGCCGCCGCCTGCTTGAGGAAGATGGGTGCATCGCCGGACCAGAAGCTGCACATGATCAGGTCGGGCTTCGCCTGCTGAAGGGCCGAGATGTGGGACGCGAACTCGGTCTCGCCGAGCTTGGGGAACAGCGCCTGGACGTAGTTGGGCTTGTTCGGGAGCAGCCCCAACTCGTGGTACTTGTCGAGGATCGCCTTGAAGGTATCCCAGTTGTCGTGGCCGTAGGAGTAGTCGTTGTTGATCCCCGCGATCGTCTTGACGTCCTTGAAGTACTTGGGCGTGAGGATCGCGGCCCCGATGGCCTCGACCTCGTTGTCCGAGCTGCGGAAGATCCACTTGGGGTTCGGGACGGTCTCCTTGGTGCCATCCTGGGTCGTGCCGTCCCACATCAGGATCGGGACTCCGACCTCTTCCGCTGCCTGGCCCACGGCAAGCGACACGCCGGTGGAGATAAGCCCCACTACGATGTCGACCTTGTCCTGGAGCACCAGCTTTCGGTAGCGCTCTACTGTGTCCTTCGGGTTGGACTCCTCTTCGATCACCAGTTGGACCTGGCGTCCAAGGATGCCTCCAGCCTTGTTGGTCCGGTCGGCCCACCACTCGGAGGCTCGCTGCCCTGCCTGACCGACCGCCGCCGTGACGCCGGCCCGAGCCGCCAGCACGCCGATCTTGATCGGCTCCTTGGGAACGGCCTTTGCGGCAGCTGCGGCCGTAGGTGCGGCGGACCCGGATGCCGCTGGCGCGGCCGCTTTCGCTGGGGCACTGGTAGGAGACGGTGCGGGGGCTTGCTGGCAGGCCGCCAGGGCGGCCACGGCTGCGGCGCCCGCCGCGAGGCCGAGGAAGCCGCGACGGGTGAGTCTGCGGGAAGCCAGCCTTTCGGGC
>JAMCTB010000070.1:0-29783 GCA_023380955.1 Chloroflexota bacterium
GTTCACCGCCCCCTTCACGAACCGGGCGGAAGAGCATCATAGTCACGTCTTCGAAGCGCTCCCCCGCCGACGAGTAATCCTGGCGACCGCTGATGGTGCCAAACAGCATCGCCGCCCTTCTGAAAGTCGAGATTCGGCGTAGTGCCGTCCTATCCAGGTTGGCGTCCTCGGGCATCGCGAATAGCGCGCACACCACCGAATAGGGAAACCGCATGTGGAGGGTGATCGCTTCGGTGCATAGATCGCCGAAACGGTTCTTGAGATTCTTGCCGTAAGGTTCAAAGCAGATCGACTTGATGGACACAGCCGCGAGAAGGCCATGCCGCTCGTCGGCGTAAGAAACGTCGACCTTCTTCGGCCCGAGGCCACCCTGGAACTCCACCTCGCCCGGGCCGCCTTTCAGCGGCCTCACGCCCCGGAAGCCAATGGAACGCAGCGCAGCCGCAAGTTCGATGGCCAGAGCCGCAGACAACTGTTCTGAGTAGCGCTTCTTCGTCGCTTGCTGCGCCGTGGTCGGTGGCACAGTGCCGGCTGCCCTAACGGCATCGAGTAAGGACAACGGGATTCCTCCACTTCATCGACTACGACGGCGCCCTTTCAGCAGGAGCCAACCTTCGCGAAGTTGCTGGATATCGCTCGCGGACAAGCCGAGCCCTTGCCGCAGTATGATCCCGTCCGCGAGCTCGCGAGCCAACTCAGGCTTGCCGGCCCTCAAGAGCGCGTCCAGGTCGGCGGCTAGGCTGTTCAGCCCTCCAGGTCCGAAATCGGGCAGGGCAACCGCCACCCGCCCGGCCTCTGTGGGCTCCAGCTTCAGCATTCCCCCGCCCAGACTGTGTCCCTCCATTTCGCAGCTCAGGGCGGTCAGCGAGGTCTGCCACGCGGCCGCCAGCTCGATGGTACCGACCCGGCTGTTGGGCGCCAGGCGCACGATGTGAAGAGTATTCGGGGCCACTGCATCGGCTTCGTTGGCCACCAACTTGGGATCTCCCCCACTCATGTAGGTTAGAAAGCCACTGGCTTCATACACGTGGGGAACCGAGTACCAGGGTTTCCTCACCCGGCACTTGTAACGATCTGGCACACCCCGTCTGACGCCCTGACGCAGGTATGCCTCCACCGACTCCGGCAGAGACTGCATCCCCTGGATGTGAAGCAGGGAATTGGGATGTCCGGATAGACGAAGACTCTCCCAGTCCTCTCGGGTAAAACGCAAGCCCGGCAGCTCAGAGCCACGACACGCCGCGGGCCGCAGGAAGTGGGAGGGTATGCGGTAGCCATCGATGGTCTTGGCATCCAGGTGAAAGAAGGCGTTGTCTCCGGTCACGTAGCCTATGCCTACCTGCGCCAGGGACCTCAAAGGGGTGACGAGGCCCGACTCACGCAGTTGCCGATAAAGGTGGCGAGTACCATGAGGCAGAAGATAGTGAAGCACTCGCTCGTGGTCGCGGCGCAGGGGGGAGGCGTCTATCTCAACACCGTCTGGTAGCGCAGCCGATGGATCGGTGTACTCCTCCAGGGCAGACAGCCCGGGCAGGTCTATCAGCTGGAAGGTCTCGAAAGGCTCGCCGCGCCCCGCAGCCAGCAGCAGGACCGTGTCCTCAGACAGAGTCGGGAAGATCCTGCGCGAGAAGCTGAGAATACGGGTAGAGCCAAAGCTGCTTCGCAGGTAGTCCAAGACCGGACGGGCGTAGCCGGCGTGAGTCAGCTCGGCTGGCGCCACCATGGCGAGCCGGCCGCCCGGTTTCACGAACTGCACGGCGTGCACGAGAAAAGGAGCCCACGAGCTGGTCAGTCGAGATAGCTCTACCCCGGCATCTCGAGCACGAAGCAGCGCGGCGTCTCTCGCGTCGCCGCTGAACCTCTGGTATCGAATAAAGGGAGGATTGCCAACCACCGCGTCGGCCGAGGGTAGTTGGCCTGGAACGACATCGAAGAAGCTCGCGTGAAGCAGTTGCACCGTCGAAAGGATTTCCGCGCCTCGGGCGGCGAATCTGCGATGCGCGACCGGGTCGATCTCAATGCCGAAGAGCTGCCGGCTGGGGTTCCCGCCAAGATCGCGAATCCGTTCCGCCGCCTCTGCCAGGAAAACGCCGTCTCCTGAACTGGGGTCCAGCACGTTTTCCTTGCCCGTCGTCAGAGCCCAACGCAGAAGAAATCTGGCGACAGCGACGTCGGTATAGTAAGCGCCCAGCTCTTTGCGGCGTACGCTTTCGGGCACGGGATCTCCATTCGCGGGATTGAGTAGATCGTCGATGTCGATGGAAGGTCTGCCGGCACCATATCCGGCCCGACCAGCTCGATCGAACGCCCTGGAGATGCCAGCAGACGCGGACTCAGCCTTCATGCTTTACCTCAGGCCGGACGACAATCCAAGCGACTTCTTCAGCGCCATCACGCAGAAGGGGGGTAGTCGCCTTAATGTGGCACCAGTGTATTCTTGAAGGTTGATGTGGTCAATCTGTCATGGTAGGCTGGAGAGGCTGTACCCCCGCAATACTCGTCTAGGCTCAAGAAAGGCAGTCGGCGGAGTCTCGCCCCGACTGGGCCTCCCTTGAAAGAAGAGCTCAACAGGTTCAATCCGGCCAACTCGGGCATCTGCCACGGAACCTGCGCCTATTGCGACCAACGGGTGGGGGCGACCGGCCGGTCGCCCCTGCGAGAGTGCGGCAGGCGAACCGAGTCCGAGCTGGTGGTGAAACCGAAGGCCCCGCTGTGCGTGATCGCCCCCGAGGAGGGTCGCGACCCCTACGACGCGGCTGAAGGTCGCTGCCAGGCCACCCGCCATCGGTTGCAGGAGGTACGAGACGCGGGTACCCCGGTCCTGCTGATAACCCGGTCGGATCGGGTGCTGCGAGACCTTCCCCTCCTGGCGGAGATCGCCCGGGGCGGCGGGGCCACCCTCCTGGCAGCGGTGGCAACCCTGGACCCGGAGCTGGCAGCCTTCTGGGAGCCGGAGTCGCCGCCTCCAGACCGGCGGCTGGCAGTGCTGCGGCCGGCGGCCGAGGCCGGTGTTGCCGCGGGCTTGCTCGCCTCCCCCCTGGTTCCCTACCTGATGGACGACCACAGCTCGCTGAGAAGGTTGCTTGCAGCGGCCGCCGACGCCGGCGCCCGGTTCTTCCTGGCGGAGATGATGGCCCTCCCGCCGGGGGCCTATCGGGAGAGGGCGCTGCGGCTGTTGGCTGAGAGGTGGCCACAGCTGCTGGGGCCGGTGCGCGGGCTGTACGGGGATGCCTCCGAACCGCCCCAGGCCTACCTGGACAGGGTAACGGAGGACGCTCGCCGGATCGGCTCGACCCTCGCCCTGCCACACGGGTTGCCCAGATCCTGGAGTCCGGGGGCACTGCTCGCCGCGGCTTTCGCGGATCGCCTGCGGAGTTGATGCCCGTCCTCCATCTCCCGTTGACCCCCTCTCACAACTTGTGCTACATTCGTGGCACGCGTGCTCCTTCCCTTCGCCCCCGGAGGACCGCCGAGATACGAGGTGAAGCGTGGCGGATCGTTCCAGGCTCTCTGCCCATGCCACATCCCCACACCCGTGCCCTCGATCCCGGGCCAGGGCGAGAGAAGAGGCCGCGACCCAACCAGTGCCGTCCCTGACATCGGCGCGACCACCCCAGGGGCCAGAGCCAAGCCCAGCTGCTCCCGAAGCCAACGTGGAACCCCTGTGCAGTCCTTGCCGTTTCTGACCGGACGGCTATCTACAAGATCAGATAGATCCGAGGGAGGCTGCATCTATGGCTGTTGATCACGTGGACACGATCGTGCGCGGCGGAAAGGTGGTGCGCCCCTCCGGCGTTGCCGAGGCGGCCATCGCCATCGCGGACGGCAAGATCGTGGCCATCGCCTCCGAAGAACTGCTCCCCCCTGCCGACACCGTCGTGGATGCCTCCGGGAAGTACGTGCTTCCGGGGCTGGTGGACGTTCACACCCACGTGTACCTGGATAGCTACCGCACCATCAGCGAGTCGGCGGCCTTCGGTGGAGTCACTACCCTGCTCTCATACATCTGGCCCGACCAGGACCAGGATATCCCCGCCTCCATCGACCACTGGCGCCGCTTCGGCGAGTCGGCCAGTATCGTCGACTTCGGCCTCCACGTGGGACTGATGGACTCCCCCGCCTCTCTGGAGCAGATCCCCGCGTCGGTGGAGATGGGGGTCACCAGCTTCAAGCTAATGATGGACTACAAGCGGCGGGGCCTGATGGTGAGCGACGAGTTCCTGATGGCCGCCCTGGAGCGGATAGCCCAGGCGGGGGGCACTGCCACGGTCCACGGCGAGAACGGCGGCGTGATCCATTACCTGGAAGAGAAGATGATAGCAGAGGGGCTGACCTCCCCGGCCGATTACCCGCGGTCGCGCCCGCCGGAGGCCGAGGTAGAGGCCGTGGGGAGGGCCATCGCCCTCGCCGGTCTGGCCCGCTGCCCCCTCTACCTGGTCCACGTCACCACCGCCGAGTCGGTGGAGGCGGTGGCTCAGGCCCATCTTGCCGGCCACCAGGTCTGGACCGAGACCTGCCCCCACTTCCTCTTGATGACCGAGGAGGAGTACGAGCGGCAGGGCCCGATTATCAAGACCGCCCCGCCCCTGCGAACCGAGGGGGATTGCGAGGCGCTGTGGGGCGGCATCCAGCAGGGGATCATCGCCGCTATATCCAGCGATCATACCGCCTACAACCGGGAGATGAAGGAGATAGGCTGGACCAACATCTTCCAGGCCCCCTTCGGCATCCCGGGCACCGAGACGATGCTCCCGCTGCTCTACACCGAGGCGGTGGTGAAGCGAGGGTTGCCGATCGCGGCGCTGCCCCGCCTGCTGAGCGAGAATCCGGCCAAGCTGTTCGGGCTCTACCCGCAGAAGGGGGCCATCGATGTGGGGTCCGACGCCGACCTGGTGATCTTCGATCCCGAGGCAGAGGTCACCATCACCTCGAGCATCCTCCACACTCGGGCGGACTTCACCCCCTTCGAGGGCCGGAAGGTGAAGGGGTGGCCCGCCTCGACCCTTGTGAGGGGAAGCCTGGTGGTGCAGGAAGGTCGTCTGGTGGAGACACCGCCCCACGGCCTCTTCCTGGAGCGGAAGCCGGGGACGCTCATGCCCGTGTAGGGGGGCTGGCGGTCGCCCTTTGGAGAACGGCGACTTTTCGGCCTGCTTCCTGCTGAAGAAGGCCCGATGCCAATCCAGCCTGGGGAGCCGCCGGTCTCGAGACCCGGCTCGCGGCACATCAAGATTAGGGGGAGTGTACTGTGGAGTTGCTCAGAACGCTGCTGTTCGTGCCCGGCAACCGATCCAAGATGATCGAGAAGTCCAAGGGGGTCGACGCCGACGCCCTGATCTTCGACCTGGAAGACGCCGTGCCTCCTGCGGAGAAACCCACAGCCCGGCGGATGGTGAGAGAGGCCATCGACGGCGGCGACTATCGCCGCTTCAAGGTCTTCGTGCGGGTGAACGCCCTCACCACCAACCTGCTGCCCGACGACCTGGAGGCCGTGGTGGGTCCCAATCTCTTCGGCATCGTTCTCCCCAAGACGGAGTACCCCGAAGGGGTCAACGAGGTGCACCGAATGCTGCTGGAACGGGAGCGGCGGCAGGGGCTCCCCGAGGGGCGCACCAAGATCCTCCCCATCATCGAGACGGTGAGAGGGGTGCTGAACGTGCCCCAGATCGCCGGGTGCCACGAGCGGCTGATAGGGCTCACCTTCGGGGCGGAGGACTTCGCCACCGACCTGGGGGTCGAGCGATCTCGGGAAGGCACCGAGGGGCGCTATCCCTTGACCCAGGTCGCCCTCTACGCGCGGCTGACCGACGTGGTCGCCGTGGACAGCGTCTTCTCGGACGTCGACGACGACGAGGGGCTGGAGGAGAACGCCAAGCTGGCCAAGCAGCTGGGCTTCCGGGGCAAGTTCGTGATCCATCCGCGGCAGATCGAGATGGTGAACCGGATCTTCACCCCCTCGGAGCAGGAGATCGAGTGGGCCCGGCAGGTCGTGGCCGCCTACGATGAGGCGGAGGCCCGGGGCGAGGCCTCGGTCGCCGTGAACGGCAAGATGGTGGACATCCCCATCGCCGAGAGGTCCCGCAGCCTGCTGGCCCTCGCTGAAGCGATCAGCAATCAGCAGTCAGCAATCAGCTCGCAGAAACAATCCGAAAAGTGAGTGCATCCATGCCGGCGCTTGAGTGCTATACTTATTACTACTGGGCCATCAGCGCGGCTGGAAGCTGATGGCTGATAGCTAACGGCTGATAGCTACCAGGAAAACTGACATGCCTAACGACAAGCACGACAAGTACGAAGACGAGATCCGCGAGATCCTGAACAGGATGGACAACTTCATCCCCGAAGGCGGCCAGCGGAACGTGCCGCCCAGACAGCCCTCACCACCTCCCTGGGATGGATGGATGACCAATCTTAGGCGCCGGCTCTACAGCTACAGTTCCAACTCCTTCCTGGTAGGGTGGGTGTTGCTGGCCCTGGTGGCCGGCCTGCTCCACAAGATCTACCCACCATTCGGGGCGCTGGCCGCCCTCGCCAGCGTCGGCTGCCTCCTGGCGGCCATCCTGCTGCCGATGATCTCCCGAGAGTTCGGCGCGCCCGAGCGGCGGTGGCGCGGCCAGGTTATCGACTTCCAGCCCTCCAGGATCCGCCGGCCCTTCTCGTGGCGCTACACCTGGTGGCGGATCAAGAGCTTCTTCGGCTTCCGGTAAACGGCCGAAACCGGACGTAGGGCGGGGCCCTGTGCCTCGCCGCCTTGGGCCTTCGACGGGCCAAGCGGCAGGGCAGAACGCCCTGCCCTACATCGTTCACAGCTTCCCCCCTACCCTACCTGCTTGAGGAAGTCCCGGAAGGCGTCCTCGCCGATCTTGAAGGCGTGCTTCTCCGGATCGGGGTAGACCTTCTCCCGAACCTCCGTCACGTACTGGGTCAACGCCGTCTGCAGGGTCGGAGAGACGTTGCAGTACTGCTTCACGTGCTTCGGCAGGAAGGCCTCGAACATCCCGATCACGTCGTGGTAGATCATGCAGTGGCCGTCGCAGCCGACACCCGAGCCGATGCTGATGGTCGGCACGCTCAGCCGCTGGGTGATGTACTCCGCCACCCTCGCCGGCACCAGCTCCAGCAGGATCGAGTAGACACCCGCATCCTCCAGCGCCAGGGCGTCGTCCAGCAGCCGCTTGGCCGCGTCCCCCGTCTTCGCCTGCACCTTGAAGCCCCCCTGCATGGAGGCGCTCTGTGGGGTGAGACCGAGGTGGCCCATCACCGGGATGCCGGAGTCCACGATGGCCCTCACCCTGTCGGCCATGGCCCTACCGCCCTCCAGCTTGATCCCGTCACAGCTCGCCTCGCTCATGAAGCGGCCCGCGTTCTTCACCGCCAGCTCCACGCTGGGCTGGTAGGTCATGTAGGGCATGTCGCCAATCACGAAGGCCCTCTTGCAGGCCCTGGTCACGGCCCTGGCGAAGACGACCATCTCGTCCATGGTCACGGGCAGGGTGTTGGGGTAGCCCAGCACGGTCATGCCCAGGGAGTCGCCCACCAGCACGATGTCCATCCCCGACCGGTCCACCAAGAGGGCGTTGGGGTAGTCGTAGCAGGTGATCATGGCGATCTTCTCGCCCTTGCGCTTCATCTCCACCAGCTGGGATACCGTCACTTTGGATTGCTCAGCCATTGGACAACTCCTTTTCGCCGACAAAGGTGGGGGGTCCAGCAGATCTTCACTCCCTCTCGGGGAGGGAGCTTAATCGAGGCGTGACTTCGCTCGCCCGCGGGCGTACCTTTGCCTTCCAGGTTCGCCTCGACAAGGGTACAACGCCGCGAAAACGGAACGCAAGCCAAGTGCGCCGTTCCGCAATTCCGCGGGTGCGGCGCAGATTTCCGGGCGGCTCATGGGGCCATTGTCCTGAAGGGCTGGTGACACCTGCGGAGGACAGGGGCATGAAAAAGGTAGCCGCAGGCCTTAGCCTGCGCGCGCCTCGTCCCGAAGCACCATCTCGTCGCTCAGGCCTACGCTCACCCCGGCCGAATCTGCTACTTGACAGCCGCCCCATCTTTCTGCAAACTGTTAACGGTTTTCCGTTAACCCACAAGGAGCCTGGCATGATTACCCTGCACCTCCACAAGTCCGACCTCGTAGGTGTCCCCCTGGGTCACCACGCGGCGGACTCCATCCGCGACGCCATCCTTCAGGGCTCCCTTCGGCCCGACGAGAGGCTGGTCGAGTCCGCTATCGCCTCTCAACTCAACCTGAGCCGCGGACCCGTCCGCGACGCCCTCAGGCAGCTCGCTCTCGAAGGACTTGTCGTGATTGTTCCTCGACGCGGCACCTTCGTGAGCCGGCTGGACCGGGCAGACATACGGGAGATCTCCACCCTTCGGGCCGTGATCGAGGGGCTGGCAGCCCGTTTCCTCGCTGTGAGGCGCGACCAGGCAGCTGTCGATCAGCTGGAGGAGTGCCTCAACGCGATGGCCGAAGCGGGAGATGCCGACCCCGTCCGCTTCGCCACCTTCGACCTGAAGTTCCACGAGACCCTGGTGCGAGCCTCCGGCCACAGGCGGCTCTACCATTCCTGGGCCAACCTCCGCACTCAGATCTGGATGTTCATCAGGGAAACCCGGCTCGGAAACCTCCGCTCGGCGGAGGGCACGCGTGAGTTCCACCAAACCATCGTCCGAGCGATCAGGGCCGGCGACGCCGCCGAGGCCGAGCGCGCCGCCAGGCACCATAGCGAATCCACAGGACCTGAGCTAGAAGACTACCTTACCCGTTAACTCCGTCGTCTCCCATGGTGATCGAATAGTGCCCCTGGCGTGGATTAGTAGAGTCTGCCAACAGGGAGGCTCCCGATGGGTGGCGTCGACTCAGGAAACGGTTCCATCCGGTCCGAGATTCCCCGGCTGCTCGACCAGTTCTGCGCGGCCGTGGAGAGCCCTGAGAACAGGTCCCGGCTCAAGCTGTGGGCCGAGCCGTCCTTCCACCTGAAGACGGTCAAGTTCAGGGGCCAGCCGCTTCCCCTCGTCGAGACAGGAGGCAAGATCCCGATCCAGGCCGACGTGTACAGCGTCGCCTTATGGGCCAGGATCTTTGGCTTCAGCCTCGCCCAGTACTACACCGACCCCGCTACCTACCTTCACTACTATCTCAAAGCCCGCCTGCGCTGCTTCTCTGATATCCCGGATGACAGCCCCCTCGTGCCTGCTGTCCCAACATGGATCGGGCTGGGCTTCGAGGCGAGCCTCTTCGGCATCCGCCAGCTCTACGACGAAGTCGCCGAGCCTTGGGTCGACCGCGATTCCGCTCTCAAAGACTACGGCGAGCTCGGGAAGATCGGCAGACCCGACTTCAGAGCCACCGGCCTCATGCCGCTCGCCCTGCGTTTCTACGACGAGATCCAGCAGATGGTGGACGGCTACCCCGTCAGGGTACAGTTCCACGATTGGGCACCGGGCCTCCTCACGAGCTTGATCTACCTAAGGGGTTACGACAACCTGATGGTCGACATGCTGGAGGAGCCGGAGCTGGTGCATGGCATCGTTCGCCTGGTCACGGACATCCGCAAGCAATGGGAGGTCGACCGCTCCAACTACCTCGGTCGCCCGATTCCCCAGGCAATGTACTACGACGACGACGTCAACATACCTCAGCTCTCCCCTGGCCTCTTTACGGAATTCCTCCTTCCCTACGAGAAGGAGATCCACGATTTCCAGGGCGGCGTGTCCTACTGGCACAGCTGCGGCAACATCACTCCGTTCCTGCCTGCGATCCGCGAGATGCCGCGCATCGAGCTTCTGAACGTCAGCGCCTGGACCGACGTTCGTCGCGCGGCGACGGTGTTCGCGGGCACACCATTGGAAGTCTGCGTCCACGCGGTGGACGACGTGCTTCAGGCCACTCCGGAGCAGATGGAGGCCCGAGCGCGCGGGCTCGTGGAGGCATGCTGCGAGATGAAGGTGCCGGCCTGGACCATTCGGGCCGAGGGCATCACCGGCCTGGAGGATCCTCAGGCGGATCTTCGCCAGGTGAAGGCCTGGGTCGAAACCACCCGGAGAGCAGTGGAGGATAGAGGGTAGGAGGCGTCCATGAGGCTGGAGGGCAAGGCAGCCATAGTCACGGGGGCCGGGCGGGGCATCGGGCGGGGCGTGGCATTGCGGCTGGCCCGGGAAGGGGCCGACGTCGCGGTGGTCGACATCCAGGGCGACCTGGCCGACCAGACGGCTGGAGAGATAGAGAAGCTGGGCCGCAGTCCCCTCGCCCTGCCTACCGACGTCAGCGACAGCGCCGCGGTAGCCGAGATGGTGGGCTCCGTCCACAGCAAGTACGGCCATATCGACATCCTCGTCAACTCCGCCGCCATCGTCGTCACCACCCCGATGGTTGAGACGCGGGAAGAGGATTGGGACCGGATCATGGCCATCAACCTCAAGGGCACCTTCCTCTGCTGCAAGGCGACCGTGCCCCACATGATGACGCAGCGATCCGGCAAGATCGTGAACTTCTACTCCTCGGGAGCCAAGTACGGCTCCCCCAACTCCACGGCCTACGCCGCGACGAAGTTCGGCGTTTGGGGCTTCAGCCTATCCCTTGCCGTGGAGTTGGCTCCCCACGGCATCAACGTCAACTGCGTCTCGCCGGGGGTAATCGATACCGAGATGATCAGGGACGTGTTCACAGCTAAGAGCCGCCTGGCGGGCAAGGAGGTGGACGCGGTGCGGGCGGAGATCACATCCCAGATGCCACTTGGACGGATGGGGACGCCCGAGGACATCGCGGGCGCGGTAGCCTACCTGGTTTCCTCCGATGCCGATTACGTCACCGGCCATGTGCTGGAGGTCAGCTCGGCGATGAACAGGCTCCGGTTCAAGTGAGGCATCAACCGCAGCAACGGCGCGGGCATTTCGGCTGCGGCGAGTTGTTGACAGTTTTCAATTCGGAATGAGGGGGCCGGCAACAACATGGAATTGCTCAGGAGGGAGGATCTCCCGAAAACCCGTCTACCTGGACGCATCATTCAGAAGACGATTGGCAGGGATGCCTCGGTCGCGAGCCGCAAGATAACCATGGGATTCGCGCAGTACTCCGCCGAAGCTGGCCCAATGACGCCACACCAGCACGCCGAAGAGGCGGTCTACGTCATCAGCAGTCATAACGGCTGGGTGCGCTTCGGAGAGGACCAGAGCCGATTGTGCCCCCCCGTGCCGCTCGCAGCCGGGATGACCCTGCACTTCCCCGAACTCGAATGGCACGTATTCGAGTACGAGGAAGGGGGGCACGTCGACATAGCGTTCTTCTACGGTCAGGTGGACAACATTCGTCCTGAGGAGATAGCCGCCAGTCGGCGATAATTGGCACTCCACCATGACTTCGTCAGGAAGTATCCGTCGGCACGTCGTGCGCCGACGGCGGCAGCGATGGGCTGCGTGATTCTGGCGCTGGGTTCTGCGGTGGTTTCTTGGCCGATCTTCTGTTAACAGTCAACCGCCGAATCAGACGGGGAGGTGCGAGATGACGCGCACAGTCGAAGCGGAGTTCCTGGCCACGGTACGCGACCGGCAGCCCGGTCGAATACTTCCCGTGCTCGTGAGCGCAGGACCTTTCCTTCCCATCCTGCGCGGCATCCCTATGCTCAAGTACTACCGCGACCCAGCCCTGCTGCTGGAGTGCAACCTCTGGCTCCAGGACCGCTTCCCGGACGTCAAGCTGATCGTTGGACCCTGGGGCGACTTCGGCGTCGCCGCTGTGCCCTCGGCCTTCGGTTGCCCGGTCTTCTGGACCGAGGAGGACCCACCCTACGTCAAGCCTGTGCTCGGGTCCATCGAGGAGGTGGACAGGCTCCGCCCGGTAGATCCTCACCGGGACGGCCTGATGCCGGACGCCCTCGAGATCTACCGCTACGCCTGGAAGAACACCCCCAGGCGCTACGTGGAGGAGTACGGCTGGCTGGACGGCGTCGCTTGGGTCCTGGGGCCGCTGGAGAACGCTGCGCTCATCCGCGGGTACAGCGAGTTCCTGGCGGATCTGGTCGAGGAACCAGAAAGAGTCCACAAGCTTCTCTCGATCGTGACAGAGACAACCCTGGCGTTTCTGCGTGCCCACGAGGAGGTGAACGGGCCTATGAAGCTCCTCTTCGTCGCCGAGCACTTCCCCTCGCAAGTAGGGCGCGCTCACTTCGAGGAGTTCTGTCTGCCCTACGTCCGAGCCATCTTCGCCGAGTTTCCCGGGGCGATAGGGCTGTATCACAACGAGGGGAATGTCTCCCATATCTTGGACCGCATTCCAGAGTTGGGAGCGGAGATCTTCCACTTCGGGCTCGTCACCCCCCAGGGACGCAGCCGGAGCGGGAGCGAGAGGGAGCGGTTCCGCGAGAGCATAAAGACGGCCGTGGCGGCTCTGGGCGACCGGATGTGTCTTGCCGGCAACGTCCATCCCGTCGACGTGATGCTGAATGGGACTCCGCAGGAGGTCGCCGAGGAGGCTCGTTTCTGCATGGACGCGGCGGTGGGCAAGGCGCCCTTCCTTCTCACCGGCGGTGGCGGAATGGCTCCCGGCACGCCGTTGGAAAACGTCGACGCGCTGGTGGCAGCGGCGCGAGAGTATCGCTTGATCCCATCTCCTGTCTAGCACTGGGGAATCTCTGAAGGGAGGGCACCTATGACCGAAGAAGTGCGAGAGAAGCTGGACGCAGTGCGCGAAGCGGTGATCCACGGCAAGACCAAGGTGGTTAAGGATCTCACCTCCGCCTGCCTGGATGCCGGAGCTACGCCTGGGGCGATCCTCAACGAGGCGTTGATCCCAGGCATGGCCAGGGTCGGAGAACGGTTCGGCTGCGGCGAGATCTTCGTACCGGAGATGCTGATCGCCGCCAGGGCCATGTACGCCAGCCTGGACGTCCTGAAGCCCCTCATGAACGCCACGCAGATGGAGCCCCGAGGTACCGTGCTGATCGGCACCGTCAAGGGCGACCTCCACGATATCGGGAAGAACCTGGTCAGGATGATGGTGGAGGGGGCTGGCTACACGGTGGTGGATCTGGGAGCGGACGTGGCGCCTTCGGCCTTCATAGAGGCCGTGCACAAGCACCGCCCCCAGGTGCTGGGGCTGTCCGCTTTGCTCACTACGACGATGGCCCAGATGCGCACAACCCTGCGGGCGCTGGACGAGGCAGGGCTCCGGGCCAGGACAAAGGTGATGGTGGGCGGAGCCCCCGTGACCCAGCGCTATGCGGATGAGATCGGCGCGGACGGCTACGGGGCCGACGCCAACTCCGCCGTACGCATGGTGAACCAGTGGTGTTCGGAGCCGCAGAAAGTGAGCGCACCATGACCGAATTGATCGCGAAGATCAACGAGGAAGTCGACGTCGAACCCACCGAGTTGGTGCGCATGTACCGCAGCATGCTGCGCATCCGCCACTTCGACGGCACCATCAAGGACCTCTTCACCAAAGACTTCATCTCCGGCCCTACCCACACATACATCGGGGAGGAGGCGGTGGCCGTCGGGGCGATGTCCATGCTGACCAGGGATGACTACATCATCAGCACCCATCGCGGCCACGGCCACTGCATCGCCAAGGGCGGGGACGTCAAGCGCATGATGGCGGAGCTCCTGGGCAAGGCGACCGGCTATTGCAAGGGCAAGGGCGGCTCCATGCACATCGCCGACTTCGACCTGGGCATCCTCGGAGCCAACGGCATCGTCGCCGCGGGACTGCCGATCGCCGTCGGCGCTGCCCTGGCCCTTCAGATGGACGGGAATGGTCGGGTGATCCTCGCCTTCTCCGGGGACGCGGCTACCAACAACGGCGCATTCCACGAGGCCCTGAACCTCGCCTCCGTCTGGAAGCTCCCGGTGGTGTTCGTCTGGCTCAGGGCTCTGCATGCAATCACCACCCGGATCACCAGCGCCACAGCCATAGAGGACCTGGCGATCAGGGCTTCCTCCTACGGCATGGAGGGCGTGATCGTGGATGGAAACGATGTCCTCGCCGTCCGCCGGGTGGTGGGCGAGAAGGTCGCGAAAGCCCGGGCCGGGGGTGGACCCACCCTGGTCGAGTGCAAGACCTACCGCTGGTTCGGGCACGTGGCCACCGACCCGGGGCTCTATCGCGGAATCGAGGAGATCGAGATCTGGAAGGCCAAGGACCCAATCGCCCGCTTCAGGAAGGACCTGGTGGCCCGGGGAGTCCTCACCGATGAGCAGGCCGAGGCCATCGATCAGGAGGCAGCCCGGGAGATCGAAGAGGCCATCGAGTTCGGCATGCAGAGCCCTGAGCCAGACCTCGACCAGCTACTGGTAGACATCTACGGGTAGGAGATTCGGTCTCCAGTGGACCGGGGCCTTCTGCCCGTCCACCGGTGAGGCAGCGCAACGGAGTGGATAGATGAAAGAACTCACCTATTCAAAGGCCATCAACGAAGCCCTCAGGGAGGAGATGGCCAGGGACAGCAAGGTCCTTGTCCTCGGCGAAGAGGTCGGCGTGCCACGCGGCGGTGTCTTCGGAGTGACTCAGGGACTGGGAGAGGAGTTCGGGAAGAGTCGGGTGCGCAACACCCCCATCTCGGAGATGGCTATAGCGGGCGCGGCCGTAGGGGCCTCGCTCCTGGGGTACCGGCCCGTGGCCGAGATCATGTACGTCGACTTCATCACCCTGGCAATGGACCAGATCGTCAACCAGGCAGCCAAGGTGCGATACATGTTCGGCGGGAAGGCCCGGCCGAGCCTGGTGATCCGGACCCAGGGCGGGGTCGGCCGGGGCGGGGCAGCTCAGCACTCCCAGAGCCTGGAGATCTGGTTCGCCACCATTCCAGGGCTGAAGGTGGCGATGCCCGCGACGCCCGCCGACGCCAAGGGGATGCTGAAGGCGGCCATCCGCGACGACAACCCCGTCATCTTCATAGAGCACAAGAAGTTGTACGCCACCAGGGGCATGGTGCCGGAGGGGGACCACGTGGTGCCCCTCGGCAAGGCGGAGGTGAAGCGCCAGGGCACGGCCGCGACGATAGTCACCTATTCCTACATGGTCCTGGAAGCGCTGGCGGCAGCGGAGCAGCTGGCGGCGAGGGGGATTGACGTGGAGGTAGTGGACCTCCGGAGCGTCAATCCCATTGATTGGGAGCGGGTCCTCTCCTCCGTGAAGAAAACCGGCAAGCTGATAGCCGTCTACGAGGCCTGCAAGACCGGCGGGTTGGGCGCCGAGATCTGCTCCCGCGCGGCCGAGGAGCTGTTCGACTACCTGGACGCCCCGGTCCAGAGAGTAGCAGGGCTGGACACGCCGATACCCTACAATCGCAAGCTGGAGCGCGCGGCCATACCCAACGCAGACCAGATAGTCGCCGCCGTGGACAGGGTTCTCTAGGGGTGGCAAGGAAGCCTGTGGGATAGAGGGGGCGACGAAGCCTTCGCTGGACTCATCGTAGCGTACCTGGTTTGTCCAACGACTCCCGCGGGGGGATTTCGAGAGGAGGTGAGACGGCCACAAAGAGCGCCAGCATCGCGTTGATTTGTTGGTCCTGGTAGCTTCTAGACTAGGAGGAGAATGGGCATGTCGAGAGCACGATCCAAGGGTCTTTCGTTTCTTGTGATGGTCACCGGTGTCGTGATGCTGGCGCTGCTGGTCCAGGCGTGTGCGCCGGCCGCCCCAGCGCCGGCCCAGGCTCCTGCCAAGCCGGCAGCAGAGCCGACCAAGGCTTCGGCACCCGCACAACCCGCCGCAGCACAGCCTACCGCGGCCGCGGCTCCGGCCAAGGCCGCTGCGCCCAAGTACACCCTCAGGCTTGCCCACCACGTGGCCCTGACCCACTTAGTGCAGACCGTATCGGAAAAGTTCGCCGAGACGGTGAGCAAGAAGACCAACGGCCAGGTGGAGGTGAAGGTCTTCGGTGCCGGCCAGATCGGCGGCCTCAAGGACAACACGGAGGGTGTGAAGCTGGGTACCCTGGATCTGGCGTGGGCCGACCTGAGCGCCGCTGCCCTCTACTATGACCGGGCTAACATCATCAGCCTCCCGTTCCTGTTCCGCGACCACGACCACTGGCAGAAGGTGGCCAATGGGCCGATAGGCAAGCAGCTGGCCAGCGAGCTGCTGGAGAAGACCGGCATTCGAACCCTCTCCTACCAGGTTTCCGGCTTCAGGGTGATGATGTCCCGGAACAAGCCAATCAACAGTGCAGCCGACATGAAGGGGTTGAAGATACGCATCCCCGAAGTGCCGATCTACGTCGACACCATGAAGGCGCTGGGGGCCAACGCCACGCCGCTGCCTTGGGGTGACGTCTACACGGCCCTGCAGACGGGCGTTGTGGACGCTGTGGAAGTGCCCGCCGACACCGCGCTGTCTGGCAAGATACCGGAGGTCGCCAAGTACGTTTCCAAGACCTACCACATCTTCACAGATGTCAATCTCATCATGAGCGATAAGGTGTACAAGGGCCTGCCGGCCGACATCCAGAAGGCGATCGACGACTCGGCCAAGGAGGTAGTGACCGACTGGGGTCAAGCCGAGGCAATCAAGCTGGACAAACGGTCCTACGACGACCTGGTCAAGGCGGGCATGCAGGGAATCGATAAGCCCGACATGGCTTCCTTCCAGAACGCCGTTAAGCCCGTGTGGGACAACTTCATCACCACAACCAAGTCCGCTGAGTTGGTCAAGGCGATAACCGACACCAAGTAGTCCTATTCATCGCCTGCAGTCCCGGGCCGTGCCGCAGCAGAGCCACGGTGCGGCCCGGGAGCCGATAGCCCGGCCTTTGGTGGTGAGCTCGACAACACAGGGAGGTAGCCGCCGTGCAACTCCTTTTCAGCTACCTGGACAAATTGCTTTACTGGATCGTCGGTGCCATGATCCTCGTCTTGGCGGCCGTTGGCTTTGCCGGAGTCGTATTCCGGTACGTTCTCCAGTCGTCGCTGTTCTGGGCAGACGAGTTCCTACGATACTGGGACATCTGGCTTATCTTCCTGGGGGCCGCGCTTGCCACTCGCCACGGGTCCCTGATAACGGTGGACATCTTCACTGGCTTGCTGCCATACCGGGCACGCCACTACCTGGAGGCAGCCGTGCACGCTGTGGCCACGCTCTTTCTCATTGCCATGATCTGGTTCTCCTGGGAGCTTGTTACCCGCAGCTCGGGCGGCGTCTCGGCTGCGATGAGGGTACCAATGGACAGAATGTACATGGTGTTTCCCGTCGGGATGGGGCTAATGGCAATCAACTGCCTTCGCCAAGCAGTCGAACGCTTCAAAGAGGCCTCCAGGGGTAAGCCTGCTGTGACATCAAGCCTGGAGGTGCCCGACCTCCAAGCCCATCCTGAGTAGCCCGTGATCGTCCTCACGATGAGAATGAGCTAGAGATGCCCCCAAGTCTGTCCAGGAGGTGATCGATGCTTGTCCTGATGTTCGTGGTCCTGACGGTGTTGATGTTCGTCGGGATGCCGGTGGCTCTCGCGATGGGCATCTCGGCCTTGATGGTGGTGGTCCTCAGGGGTGAGGTTGCGCCCATGGTCCTGGCCCAGAGGATGTTCGTGGGCGTGGATTCGCTTCCGCTCCTGGCTATTCCTTTCTTCATCCTAGCCGGCGAGTTGATGGAGAGGGGCGGCATCTCCTTGCGCCTCATTCGGTTCGCCGCTGCCCTGATAGGGCACGTGAAGGGTGGGCTAGCCATGGTCACCATTGTGGCGAGCATGATCTTCGCGGGCATCTCCGGTTCGGCCGCCGCCGATACCAGTGCCATCGGCTCCATCATGATGCCCGCCATGATCAAGCGGGGCTACAAGCGGGGCTTCGTGGTCACTCTCCAGGCCTCGGCAGGCACCATCGGGCCCATCATCCCGCCCAGCATCCTGATGATCGTCTACGGGTCAATGACGAATCTCTCCATCGGGCAGCTGTTCCTGGCGGGTGTGGTGCCTGGCGTGCTGGTCGGCCTCTCGTTGATGGCGCTGACCTACTACTACGCTGTCAAGGACGGATATGAAGGGGAGGCACGGGTCAGCATCAAAGAGACGAGGAGCGCCTTCTGGAACGCCCTCCCCGCTTTGGCGCTTCCCTTCGCCATCATCGGTGGCATTCTCGGCGGCATCTTCACCGCCACAGAGGCGGGTGTCTCCGCCGTGGTCTATGCCTTGATCGTCGGCTTCTTCGTCTACCGCGACCTGAAGCCGAGAGAGCTGCCCCAGATCCTTGCCCGCGCTGCCACGACCTCCATGGGGCTCATGTTCATCGTGGCCAACGCGGCGATGTTCGGCTGGGTGCTGGCGCGGGAGGAGTTCCCCAGGCTCACCGTGGGCCTTCTCACCTCCCTGACAACCGATCCCAACGTGATCATCATCTTGATCATCGCTTTTCTTGCGCTTGTGGGGTGCTTCATCGAGACGATGGCAGCCATGATCATCCTGGTGCCGGTGCTGTTCGCCACCGGCGCGGCCTACCACTTCGATCCGGTTCACTTCGCCATGGTGATCGTCGTGATGCTGCTGATCGGCACCATCACGCCGCCGGTCGGGATACTGCTCTACCTGACATGCTCAATGACCAGGACGCCAATCGCCGAGGCAATGAAGTACGTCATACCCTTCGCCGGCGCAATGCTGGCGGTGGTGATCCTCATTGCCTACGTGCCGGAGCTCACCCTATTCATACCGAGACTGTTCTTCGGAGGTAGGTAGCCATCGGGCTACGAGACTCGGAGGGAAACGTGACGACAAACATTCGCTTCCTCGGCGCCGCAGCTTACGAGATCACCGCGCCCAACGGCATCAAGATCCTGATGGACCCCTGGCTGGAATAGGCGAGTTGTACAAGCCGAACATCGGTCTGATGCACGTTACATTGCCTATCCCGATCGAGGCCGACGGCATGCGCGTCGTGACGGGCGAGCTAACCCCCTACGAGGCTGTGCTTGCCACTCAGTGGCTCGGCCTGGAGTACGTTCTGCCGATGCACTACCTGGATCCCGACTGCGATGAAGTCCGGGAGTATCTCAACCTGCTCGAGACCATGTCGGTGCGGGGCGGACCCGTCGCGAAGCCGGTCGTCCTCAGGGCGGGGGAATCCTGGACCTTTACACCACCGGCGCAGTGACCCCGGCGAGCTGGGCCGAGAACTGGAGGATGGAACCTTGGCAGTCGAAGTAATCATGCCCCGCCTCGCGGCCGAGATGGAGGAGGGGACTGTCGCTTCCTGGCTCGTGGCGGAGGGCGACCCTATCGAAAAGGGCCAGCCGCTCTTTCAGGTCGAGAGCGAGAAGGCCAACGTGGAGGTGGAGGCCCCTGCTTCGGGGTTTCTCCGCTCGCTCAAGGTGGTGGCGGGGACGACGGTAAAGTGCGGCACCTCCCTCGCCCTGATAGCCACCGGTGACGAGATGGTGCTGGAGACTCTTCCTGCTACGGCTCCACCGCAGGAGGCCCCCCCAGCGGGCGTAGTACCGCGCGTCGGCGCCTCGAGTCCCAGACTGCCGCACCGCTCCACTCCAGCCGCGAGAAGGGTCGCGGCGGAGTTGAACGTGGACGTGGGCCAGGTCCATGGCACGGGGCCCGGGGGCAGGGTCGTCGAGGACAACGTTCGCGCCTATGCCCTGGCCAGGAACGCGGCCCTCGCTACGGCGGGAGCCCCCCGCGCAGCCGCGCAGAAGGAGGAAGCGGATCCTCTCCCTCAGCCGACGTCCGCGGCCGTCGCGACCGCTACCCCACCCACGGACACGGCATCCACCGTGTTCGCCCAGGCGGAGACGATCGAGCTTTCCCGCCTCCGCAGGGTCACCGGCGAGCGAATGGTGGAGAGCATTCGCCAGGCTCCCCACTTCGACCTCACCGTGGACGTGGACATGGAAGAGGCCTCCAGGCTTCGAGATCGCTGGTATCACGAAACAAGCCAGGAATCCGGGAAGGCGAGCTACACGGCCATCCTCACGCGCGCCGTGTCCCAGATCCTCGTGCGGCATCCCATGGTGAACGCCACCTTCCAGGCAGGGCAGCTCCGTCTCCTGAAGGAGGTTAACCTCGGCATCGCCATGGCCCTCAAGGACGGGCTCATGGTTCCGGTGGTCAGGAACGCGGATCGCAAGAGCCTCTCGCAGCTCTCCAACGCCTTGGAGGACCTGCGAAAGCGAGCTGCGGAGATGCGGTTCAAGGCGGAGGAGCTGTCCGGAGGTACCTTCACCATCTCCAATCTGGGGATGTACGGCATCGACCAGTTCTCCGCGATCATCAATCCGCCGGAGGCCGCCATCCTGGCCGTGGGGCAGATCGCCAAGCGGGCGGTGGTGGTGGATGACCATGTGGTTATCCGGCCGATAATGACGATGACCCTATCCGTCGATCACCGCGTGCTGGACGGCGCAATCGCTGCGGCCTTCCTGCGCGACGTGAAGCGAGTACTGGAGAACCCCTATTTGCTGATCTAGCCCGACTATTCGCGGGCGGCCGCGGGCGTCAATCAAAGGAGTAGCGACGATGTTGCCTAAGGAGCGCATGCTGGCGGCGATGGAACACCGAGAGGGCGACCGCGTCCCGGTGGGTGAGCTGGCCTCCGACTTCGAGATGACCGAGCGAGTGCTGGGTCATCCCACCTACTACCGCTCCAAATGGAGAGAGTACAAGGCGGAGTGGGAGGGCCGGCGTGAGGACATAGCCGCTTCCTACTCCCGGGACATAGTCGATCTCGCCCGCACCCTGGAGTGGGACTTCCTGGTGGTGCCGCTTGTGCCGGCCCGACGACACGTCTACCCGAAGCCGGAGATGCTGGGCGAGTACCGCTGGCGCGACGCATCCGGAAAGGTGTGGCAGTACTCGCCAGATTCGGGTGGCCACGCCATGCTGATCGAGGCTCCGCCCATGGACGTCGCGGACATCGTCTTGCCTAAGGACTTTCAGGTCGACGAATCGCGCCTCGAGGCGATCGCCGCTGCCGTGAGAGCGCTAGGGGATACCCACTTCGTGGTGGGGAGGCTGCCTGAATGCACCTTCCCCTGGGACCTGACGATCGGGATGGAGGACTTCCTCATGAGGATGATCACCCAGCGGGAGTTCGTACAGAGGGCTACCGAGGCAGCCGTGCGCCAGGGCGAAGCCTGGGCGGCGGCGATGTGCGACCTCGGCGTCGACGCCGTGATAGAGTGTACCGATTACTGCGACAACTTCGGCCCTATGATGGGTCCGAAGCTCTTCCGTGAATTCATTCTGCCGGGCATCAGGAGGCTGGGCAAGGTCGCCCACTCGAAGGGCAAGTACTTCCTGAAGCACACCGACGGCAACACCTGGGCCATCTTGGACGACATGATCGCGGCCGGCATCGACGGCTGGCAAGGTATACAGCCCAGCATCGGCATGGATCTCAAGGCGCTCAAGGAGAAGTACTGCGGCAAGCTCTGCCTCTTCGGCGGGGTAAACAACGAGACGCTGATCGCCGGTACGCCCGCGGAGGTGATGGAGGAGGTGGAGTACGCCTTCCGCTACGCGGCCCCTGGAGGTGGCTACGTGCTCGCCTCCGGCAACACACTCCAGATCGGCACGAAGTACGAGAACTACGTGGCAATGCGAAAGGCGGCCAGGCAGTTCGGAACCTACCCTATCGTCCTGCCTGAGGTCAACTGCCCTGGCCGACCCCTGAGTCCGGTTCGCCCGACAGACAGCTAGCCGAGACCTGGTCATGAATCATCAGGCTGCCTGCAAGCAGGGCTTGAGCCCGACTCGTAGGTCAGCACCGCTCTCGAAACGATGGAGCAAGGTCAGTTGGTACACCAAGACGGCACCCAGGACGTAGAGCGGGTGATCGTCGGCAACCGGCCTCTACTTCTTCAACCAGCGCACGGGGGATTTCGAGTTCCGCCCCGGCCCCATCTTCGCTCACATGGTGCTGGCCGACGAGATCAATCGGGCCACCTCTCGCACCCAATCCGCCCTCAACGATGGTTTCGATCTCGAGGAGTCGAGGCTTTAGCCGGCACCCCGGGGAGACCTCCGACCGAAGCCTCGATTCCTCGATGGCTGCTAGCCCGCTGGCTTTCGCGCCGGGTGGGCTGGCTCGCAGGGCCGGAGGAGCGGGCTGGAACCCTGCCTGGTCCCCCTTTTGCTTACTCCTGTACCTTCCTTCGAGGGCGAAGGCTGGCCCCCGGGGGTCCACGGCCTCTCCTCACCGCCGATAGGGAGGCCGCCGCACCGACATAACTACATAGGATCGGGGTTTCATCCGGCCCTCGTGACGAGGGGCCGGAGAGCACACTACACCATGTATGGAACCGGTAGGGAAGAAAAGTGAACTCATTCCTCAAGCTCCGCAGCAACCATCGATTTTTCAGGACGCGGTTCGGGTTGTACCCAGCCACTACCCTTGCTCTCGCGCTGGCGCTGGCCACGGCCGCTTGCTCCGGCATCGGCACCACCAGCTTGAACCTCGACAACGGCCCCGGAAACCGATCGGCGTCGGGACCCTCCAACGCCGCCAAACCGGCGGCCGCCCCGGCCTCACCGACGTCGGTACCCACCCCGGCGGCCACAGCTACTCCGACCCTGGACTTGCAGAAGGTGAAGCCCAACGAGTTGGGCAACATCCCGATCCTGGAGTTCCACATCATTGCCTACGCCGAGGAGGACCAGTGGACCATCACCCCGGACCACTTCCGGCAGACGCTGCTGCAGCTGTACGACGCCGGCTTCCGGCCCGTATCCCTCAACGAAGTGCTGGACAACCAGATCGACATCCCGGCCGGCACCAGTCCGGTGGTGTTGACCTTCGACGATTCCAGCCCCGGGCAGTTCACCTTCATACAGAAGGATGGACAGCTGGTGGTAGACCCGGACTCCGCCGTCGGCATAATGGAGGCCTTCCACACGACCTATCCGGATTTCGCGGCGAAGGCCACCTTCAACGTCCTGCCGGAGGCGGCGGAACCCCACAAGCTGTTCGGACAGCCTGAGTACGAGGCTCAGAAGCTCCAGTACCTGGTGCAGCACGGCTTCGAGATTGGCAACCACACCTACTGGCACCAGCGACTGGACGAGTTGGACGACCAGGGGGTTCAGAAGCAGCTGGCCCTGGCGGTGAAGGAGATCGACCAGGCCGTCCCGGGCTATAAGGTGCGCGTCCTGGCACTTCCCCTGGGGCTCTGGCCCAACAACCGATCCCTGGCCCTCACCGGCTCCTTCCAGGGGGTTTCCTACCAGAACGACGCCATCCTCCTGGTAGGGTCGGATCCCGCCCCCAGCCCGAACGCCCAGGACTTCGATCCGCAGGCCCTGCCGCGGGTCCAGGTCTTCGACCACAACCTGGACAACTGGCTGGACTACCTGTCCCAGCACCCGGACGAACGATACGTGAGCGACGGGGATCCGAACACCGTTACCTTCCCCCAGCGTCTGGAAGCGAGATTCAACTCGGCTTCGGCGAGCAACCGCACCGTCCGGACCTACTGAGGCAACGCCCCGGGGTAGAGGTGCACGGCGTTGCACCTCTACCCCGTCGAACGGCATCTGGCCCTGGCATCGCACTCTCAACAAGCGTTGGGGAGGGTTGGACTGCGTCCAACCCTCCCCAAACTTCACGTCAAGGTCTGCGCCGATCGCGTGGGCTCAGGCGGTTCTTCGCCTCCTGCACCCATCGAGCCCTATGGCAGCGGGATGAGCGACTGGTACTGGGTGTTCAGTGAATTCAGGTTGAACCCAGTGGACGACTGGAGTTGCGACTCGAAGTTCTGGCCGGCACCAAGGCCGCTCAGGAGGCTCGTTATCTGCGTTCCGCTCACGCTATCGAGAAGGCTTCGCGCCGAGAGGAAGGAGACGCCCTCCCCCACGGCAGCGGACGTCCCACCGGTGCTTAGCAGGGTCGGGAAGCCGCCTGCGTTGATCTGGGAGAGAGTCGGCAGCATACCGACGTTGCTCTGGGACCGCGCTACAGACTCGGCCAGCCCGCTCTCCAAGGGAGTCCCGGGAACTATGCCGAAGGCGAGCGAGTCCGACACCCCCTGTCGGAGCCAACCAGGCACATTGTTGCCACCCAGGTCGGTCATCATCAGGTTCGCATACTGTTTGGCCAGCGACTCCTGGATCAGCAGCATGGCGTTGTTGAACATCTGGGACTGGGACAGCTCGCCGGTGTTGACGCTGCTGCTGCTGCCAACCGAGCTGGAGGTGGCGCCTGGGACCAGGCTCGCGTTGATTGCGTTTATCTGGCCGCTCAGGATGGCGAATTGCTGAGATGCTGCGTCCGTATCCGTGTTGACCAGGATCGCAAAACTGTTCGTGGGTACCAGGCCATCGCCCTGAGTGACCATGACAAGGGCCGCAGGCTCGCTCAACGCCCGGGCTTGCTGACTGGCACTGAGCGTGCCGCCCGTGAAGCTTTGGAGACCGCCAGCCAAGTTGCTGCTGGTGGAGTACAGCAACACCGTCGCCGGCTTTGAGGGCCTCCAGCCAAAGCGGGTGGCGAAGTAGGCATCCAGATCCTGGACGTAGGGCACTAGAGTGGTTCCCATGGAGGCCGACGTGAAGTCGACCGCCTTCACCTGAGGCACGAAGGTCCCAGACGCAACGGCCGGCACAGCCTCGGTTTGAGATAAGCCGACGATCTGGTCGACTCGACCGTTCGATGTGACCGCCACCTGGGCGAAGGCACTGGCGACCGTGGCCAGGATGACTAGTCCTGCCAAGGCCAGGCTCAAAACGCGGTGTTTCATTCGAAATCCTCCCATTGGTTGACTCGGGGAACGAATGCGGTCTCACCGAGCCGCAGACATCCCCCATCCTCTCTGTCTGCTCGTACTCAGACCAGTTGCTTGGAAACGCAGACCTTGACGATGGCGGTGCGTTGCCATGGAGGGGGGATCGAGAGGCTGTCGTAACCTTCGAGCTCTTTTCCCGAGGCGGCGAAGGAGCAAGGTGTGTACCAGACAATTGCTCTTGCTATTCTTCGACTATTGCCTTTTCAGTCGAGGTTACCAAGCCGGATTGGAGGTGTGCTCAATGTGGTTGATGAAGTCGACTCGGCAGCCTGGACCCGCTCCCTTATCTCCTCCTCGTCCAATTCATCCTTCAGGAGGAGCCCCTCGGCGATGCCGGCCACGGCCTCCTTGTTGCTTTCCAGCAGCAGCTTTACCTTCTTGTACTGGTCCTTCAGCATCTTGTCGATTTCCCGCTTCATGACCGGATCCGGGGTCATCTCGCCGAAGGCCCGGACGGAGTAGAGGCTGCCGTTCATGCCGAACCAGCCGATGGCGGCGGCGGCCATGCGGGTCGCCTGCTCCAGGTCGGAGGTCACGCCGGTCAGGGCGGTGTTCAGGAAGATCTCCTCGGCTGCCCTGCTGGCGAGGCTGGACTGGATGTCCGCCAAGAGCTCCTCCCGGGTGTGGGTGTACATCTCCTCCAACGGCTTGGTGGCCGAGAGCCCCAGGGCCTGCCCGTGGCGGATGATGGTGACCTTGGTCATCCGCTGGCGGGGCAGCAGCTTCAGCTGGGCGTAGCAGTGGCCCGCCTCGTGGTAGGCGATCCTCCTCCGCTCCTCCTCGGACATGTTCTTGATCGGCTGTCTGAGTCCCCACTCGTGGGTCTCTCTGGCCAGGGTGAAGTCCCGGTAGGTGATGGTGTTCCTGCCGTCGAAGTGGGCGATGACCGCGGCCTCGTTGATGACGTACTTGATGGCCACGGGGGTGTAGCTGATGGTGTCGAACACCAGCTTGTCCAGCCTCATCTCGTCGTGGTGGACCTTGGCCAGGTAGTACTCCAGGATCTCGCGCCGCCCGTCGGCGCTGGGCAGGTCCACGCTGATCTTTCGGTCGAAGCGGCCCGGGCGGAGCAGGGCAGGGTCCAGCACCTCCGCCAGGTTGGTGGCCCCGATGGTGAGCACAGGGGGCATGTCGACCTTCTTCTTCCGGAGCCCCAGGGCGCGCATCATCCGCCCCCAGCGGCTCTGCTCCTGGGGGGGAGGGTCCATCTGGAGCAGCAGCTCGTTCAGCATGCCGGTGTTGCCGCCGAACATCATCCCGCCCATGCCGGTGCTGGCTCCCTGGTTGGCCCGAGCCGCCCCGATGGCGTCGATCTCGTCGATGAAGAGGATGCAGGCTCCGTACTTCTTGGCCAGCTTGCGGGCCTTGCCGTACAGCATCATGACCCGGAGGTTGCCGATGCCCATGAACATGTTCTGGAAGCTGGGGGCGCTGGCGTAGCCGAAGGGGACGCCAGCCTCGGTGGAGATGGCCTGGGCCAGGTAGCTCTTACCTGTGCCTGGAGGGCCGATCAGCAGGAGGCCGCGGATCGCCTCGCCGCCCATCTGCCTGAAGCCCTTGACCCCTCGCAGCAGGGTGACTATGCGGCGGGCGGACTCCAGCACCTCGGGATTGCCCTTGTAGTCCTTGAAGCCCACCCCGGTCTCGCCCGGCTTCACCCAGTAGGTGCGGCCCCTCCCGAGGAACCAGAAGAGGGCTCCGAACTGGACGATCATGAACATGACGGCGAAGAACAGCTGGAACAGCAGCATGGCGCCCGCGCCCAGGACTGGAAGCCACCTCTGCCAGGTGGGCAGCAGGAAGGTCCAACAGAGCACCGCCGCGGCGACGAGGAGCGACAGCACCCTGATCTGGCGGCCGACCCCCTCCAAGAGGGTGTCGACAAGGTGGTTGATTGAGCGGTCGAGAGACTCGGGGGCCGGAGTAGTGCGCGTCATTGATCCATGCTCCACTGGATGTTGCTGATCTTACCGTCTTGATCCACGACGAAGGTGTAGGGCAACCGAGAGGTGCCGTTGGGCCCGTCCACGGTCAGCACGTAGAAGTAGCCGTTCCGGCCACCATCCAGCGTCACGCCGCCCACGTAGGTTACGGCAGTGTAGCGTCGCTGCTGCTGGCGGGACGCATCCAGGTCCCTCTGGAGCTTCTCCGGGGAGTTGCTCGTCAGCAGCATCCGCTGCTTGAGCTTATCGCTCATGGTGTCCCACATGTCGGAGGCGTTGTACTCCGCCTGGGCCTTCATGTAGCGCTCCACGGCGGCCGGCTGCGGCAACTGAGCGGTCACGGCGGTGGACACAGCCCCTCGGTCGCCACCGCCGGCGGAGGACCAGGGGAGAAAGGCGGGACTGCCCAGAGCCTTCCAGGCGACGGCACCGGCCACCAGCAGGATCACCAGTCCGTAGCGGACCAGAGCGGGCCGCAGGAGAAAACGGATCCCCAGAAACAGGAGAACCAGCGCCTTGATCGCCCAGTAGAGCAGGAATCGCACGGGCAGCAGCAGCGGATTTCGACGGCTCGATCTATCCGAGAAAGCTTCAGCGGTCATTGCTATCGCACCTTCGAAGGGGAGGTAGGCGCACTCACCCGGCGGCCACGAGGCCCTGTATGGACGACGATTCTGCCGCGGAGAGAGGGCAACTTGGGATAATTGGAATGGCCAACGCGATAACTATAACACAAATTTGGAATGCGGTGGCAAGCCACCGCACTCCAAAAATTGGGCCTTCCAGATCGAGCCCTTGCGGCCCTGCGTCGTTCCTGGTATGAAGGTTGCGCAACCAACATCTTCAGGAGGTGGCGCCGGTGGCAGAGCCGAAGCAGCTGTCCATTTCAATCGAGTACTGCAACATCTGAAACTACCTCCCCCAGGCCGTCGGCCTGGCGGAATCGGTGCTCGATCAACTGGGAAACGACGTGAAGGAGCTTACCCTGATCCCCTCACGGGGAGGGGTCTTCGAGGTAACCGTCGACCGAGCGCTCGTCTTCTCCAAGAAGAAGGAGGGTCGCCACCCCACCATCGACGAGATCACCAAGGTCCTGCGCCGGAAGCTGACCGTCTGACACGAGAAAGCGAGTGCTGGGTCTAGGAGGCATCATGGTTGGAGGCTACGCCGGCAAGATTCTCGACGTGGATCTGACCACGGGGAGGATGCGTGAGGAGAGGCCAGGGGAAGGGCTGCTGAGAGGCTTCCTGGGTGGATACGGGGTGGGGGCCCGCCTGCTCTACGATCGCATGGCCGCCGGGATCGATCCCCTCGGTCCCCTCAACCTGCTGGGTTTCTTCACCGGCCCCCTGACCGGCACCCCGGCCATCGAGGGGAATCGCTTCACCGTGGTGTGCAAGTCGCCCCTCACCCTCACCTGGGGGGACGCCAACTGCGGCGGCACCTTCGGCCCCCACATGAAGTTCGCCGGCTTCGACGGCATCCTCTTCTCCGGCGTCTCGGAGCGGCCGGTCTACCTCTTCGTCGAGGAAGGAAGGGCCGAGCTGCGGGACGCCTTCGACCTGTGGGGCAGGGACACCAACGAGACCGAGGATCTGTTGAAGGCTCGCCACGGCAAGGAGGCCCAGGTAGCCGGCATCGGCCCCTCGGGGGAGAAGCTGGTCCTCATCGCCGGCATCGTCAACGACTACGGCAGGCTGGCGGCCCGCTCGGGCGTCGGCGCCGTGATGGGCTCCAAACGGCTGAAGGCCGTGGTGGTGAAGGGTAGCCTGGCGGTCCCCCTGGCCAATCCCGACCGGGTCAAGGATCTGAAGGCCTCCTACCTGAAGCAGCACGGAGGGGGCTACGACTTCTTCGTGAAGACCGGCAACGTCCGGGGGGTGACCGTGGATCTGGCCACCCAGGTGAGGGAGTTCTGCCGGGCGATGGGGTGGGACCCCGAGACTGCGATGCCCGACCCGCAGCGGCTGGAGGAGCTGGGGCTGGGGGACGTGGCCCGGGACCTGGGGTTGGCCTGATCGTGGAGGGGCTCGTGGAACGCCGCGTTCCATGGCTTCTACTGGACTGTCTCCATCATCCGGCAGAAGGCGCAGACGACCTCGGTGGTGGGTTGGCCGCACCGCTCGCAGTCTCGCAGGTCGACGGCACCCTCCACCTCCCGAAAGAGGGCCCGACCGGTGTCCAGGTAGCCGAAGAGGAAGCTGTGCTTGGCGCCGGGCGACTGCTCCTCCAACCGGTTCAGGATCTCCTTGTACAGGAGAGAGCGGGCACCCTCGGCCAGGGGGCACTCCTCCACCACGTAGTCGATCCCCCGCAGGAGGGCGTAGGCCGCCGTCTCCCTCTCGGTGAGGCGGAAGAGGGGCTTCACCTTCTTGACCAGGTGGGGATGGGTGCTCTCCAACACCGGCGACTGGCGGGCCAGGTAGCCTGTCTTCCAATGGAGCAGGTTGCCCAGGAGGGAGGCGGCCTCGTCGTCCAGGTTGTGGCCCGTGGCCACCACGTCGAAGCCCCCCTCGCGGGCCACGGCGTTGAAGTAGTGGCGCTTGCTGAGCCCGCAGGCGGAGCAGGGTTTGCGCCGCACCCTCCTGTAGAGCTGGTCTATGCCCACACCGAGCTGCTGCCGGTAATCGACGACGATCAACTCCAACCCGCGCCCCTCGGCGAAGGCCTCCACCTTCCGCCGGGAAAGGGAGGAGTACCCCTCGATCCCCAGCTCCAGGTGGAGGCCGGCGGTCTGGAACCCCAGCCGCTGAAGCACGTCCCAGAGGGCGAGGCTGTCCTTTCCTCCCGAGACGGCTACCAGCACCCGGTCCCCCGGGGTGAACATCTTCTCCCTGTGGAGGGCTCGGGTGACCTGCTCCTCGAAGTGGTGAAGGAAGCATTGATCGCAGTAGGCCGCGTTGTGGCGGCGCAGCTCGATCCACGCCTTGCTGCCGCATCGGGTGCAACGCACTGGCTAGCCTCCCGAGATCACCGGGCGGACCTCCACCTCGTCCGCCTCCTGCAGCAGCTCGTCGCCCGTCAGCAGGCTGCCGCCGCGGATCACCAGAACCGTCTCGGGGTTGACCCTCAGCTCCTTCAACAGATCCCTGACCCGGCGCTTGCCGGTGAACTCCACCTCCCGCGTCGGGTTT
>JAMCTB010000070.1:29793-30477 GCA_023380955.1 Chloroflexota bacterium
CGGAGAATCACCCTCATCGGCTCACCTCCGATCAGTAGGTTGGGGAGGGACTGAGAACCAGTATAGTACGGGGCGGCAAGTGCGTTGTCCCTCCTCCTCGGGCCTGAAGCTTGCTGTGGTAGCACGGGGAGGCTGCCGATGCTGTACCGGCGACTGGTCGATAGCTACGAGAGGATCTCCGAGACCACCAGGCGGACGGAGATGGCCGGCATCCTGGTGGAGCTGCTAAAGGAGACCCCGCCGGATCTGGTCCACCAGATCGTCTACCTGACCCAGGGGAAGCTGTACCCCGAGTTCGTCCCCATCGAGATGCGGATGGCGGAGAGGCTCACCCTCAAGGCGGTGGCCCAGGCGTCCGGCAGCTCGGAAGAGGGGGTATCCTCCAGTCTGGCCTCCACCGGCGACCTGGGAGGCACGGCCCAGGACCTCCTGGAGAAGTCCGAACACACCGTGGAGCCGCGGCTGCAGGTCGACGAGGTGTACCGAAAGCTGGACGAGATAGCCCGCACCTCCGGCACCGGCTCCATCGCCCGAAAGATCGACCTGCTGGTGCAGCTGCTGAGCAGGGCCACCCCCATAGAGGCCAAGTACCTGATCCGCACCGTGACGGGGAAGCTGAGGCTGGGCCTGGCCGACATGACCCTCCTGGACGCCCTCGCCATCGCCTACGGGGGCGGCAAGGGG
>JAMCTB010000071.1 GCA_023380955.1 Chloroflexota bacterium
AACTGGGACAACATCTCCGGGTGCGTCTTGCATTTGACAGGAGGCCAAGGCACCGCGAAGCCCACGGAGGGGCGAGAGCGGTGTGCCTTCCTTCCGCTCCCAGCTCATCCTTCACCCCTGGTTGCCCGGGGGTTTTGTCGCTTGGGCGGAGCCTCCCGTTTCCGAGAGACTTGTGTGACATTTAAAATTCGACCCCCTCGTATTTCTAGAACATATATTCGTGCTGTCCTCATAAAATCCTCCACCCTCAACCCCTGGTTTATTAAAATAATGAGCGTGATGGCAAAAAAAGCTGCTACATTGTCACATGTAGCAGCAGAACGTATTTGATGCTATAGGTCCAGATCTTTCACCCGAGACACCGCCAAGTATCCTGCCCTACTCCACCGTCACGCTCTTGGCCAGGTTCCGGGGCTTGTCGACGTCGCAGCCCCTGGCCTTGGCCGCATGGTAGGCGAAGAGCTGCAGCGGCACCACGGAGAGCACCGGGGCCACGAAGTCCAGGGTCTCCGGGATGCGGAGCACGTAGTCCACGGACTTCTCAATGCCCTGGTTCCCCGCCGGGACCAGCGCCACCACCGTGGCGTCCCTGGCCTTGACCTCCTTGATGTTGCTCAGCATCTTCTCGTAGAGGCTCTTCTGGGTGGCCATGGCAAAGACCGGCACCCCCTCCACGATCAGGGCCAGCGTGCCGTGCTTCAACTCCCCGGCCGCATAGGCTTCGGCGTGGATGTAGGAGATCTCCTTGAGCTTCAGCGCCCCCTCCATGGCCACGGCGTAATCCAGCCCGCGCCCGATGAAGAAGATGTCCTCGGCCTTCTTGAACCTGGCGGCCATCTCCTTGATCAGCCCTTCCGAGGCCAAAACCTCGCTGATCTGCCCCGGCAGTTTCCGGAGCGCCTCGCCGATCTCACGCACCCTGGCGTCGTCGATGGTGCCACGCTTCTGCGCCAGATCCAGAGCCAGCATATAGAGGGTGACCAGCTGGGTGAGATAAGCCTTGGTGGAGGCCACGGCGATCTCCGGCCCGGCCCAGGTATAGATCACATCGTCCGCCTCACGGGCCACGGAACTTGCCACCACGTTGGTGATGGCCACCACGTGGGAGCCGCGCCTCCTGGCTTCCCGCAGCCCCGCCAGGGTGTCCGCCGTCTCCCCGGACTGGCTGATCACAATGGTGAGGGTCCTGCCATCCACCATGGGATCCCGGTACCGGAATTCCGACGCCACGTCGGCATCCACCGGTATCCTGAGCAGCTTCTCCAAAAGATTTTTTCCCACAAGCCCGGCGTGATAGGCGGTCCCGCACGCCACGATGGCGATCTTCTGCAGGTTTTGGACATCCTGCGCCGAAAGGCTGACCTCGGCCAGTTCCACCCGGTTGTCACCCTTGACGCGGCCGGTCATGGTATCCTTGACCGCCTGCGGCTGCTCGTGGATCTCTTTCAGCATGAAATCCGGGTAGCCGCCCTTCTCGGCCATCGCCGCATCCCACTTGACGTTGAAGATCTCCTTGGCAACCATCTTCCCGTCAAGGGTGGTCATCTCCACCTCGTCCCTTTTCACCACGGCGACCTCGTTGTCGCCCACGATATAGACCTGCCGGGTGTGAGAGAGCACCGCCGGGATATCCGAGGCCAGGAGGTTCTCCCCCTTGCCCAGGCCGACGATGAGCGGGCTGTCCTTGCGGGCCGCCACCAGCTTGTCGGGTTCGTCCCGGTGCATCACCACGATGGCGTAGGAACCGTGGACCTTGCGAAGAGCCTGCCGGACCGCATCGCCGAGATCCCCCTGGTAGAACTCCTCCACCAGGTGGGGAAGCACCTCGGTATCCGTCTCCGACTGGAAGACATGGCCCCGGGACTGGAGCCATTCCCGCAACTCAAGGTAGTTTTCGATAATCCCGTTGTGAACCACGGCGATCTTGCCGGTGCAGTCTTCATGAGGGTGCGCGTTAACGTCCGAAGGCCGGCCATGGGTGGCCCAACGGGTGTGCGCCATTCCGATATGCCCTTCGGGTGCGTGCGCGCGCAAAACCTCCTCAAGCTGGTTCAGACGGCCCACCGTCTTGCGGATCTCCACGTCGCCGTCATCCAGCACTGCAATCCCGGCGGAATCGTAGCCGCGGTATTCGAGCTTCTTCAGCCCGGCAACCAGCACCGGTGTCGCGGACTGCGCACCGACGTAACCGACTATTCCGCACATCTATTTAATCAAACTCCTTAACTCAAATTGGACATCGATTCATTCACATTGAACGTTTGCACGTCAAATTGAACTTTGCCACCCGGCGCTCCTATTGTCCCCGCAATCGCTCGCGGGATTTGTCGGAGCCCTTACGACCGTGGCCGGCCGAGGGTCACCCGCCGATTATTCCGAGATCCCCTTCCTCGTCAACTTGCCCGCACCGCGAGCAAGTCCTGGCGCTGTTAATCCGGTCTTACCGGGCCTATCCGGCCCTGCCACCTCCTCCCCGTGGGATTCTTCTGGCTTCACCTGCCTCTTTCGGGCATCACCCCCTTTAAAAGGCTCCTTGAACGGGCACCACCTCCTTTGCAGATACCTGCATTTTAAAGATATTTATTAGAGATGCCCATATATTATGGTACCGCACCCGGAAACTTTCTGCCACAAGCAAATTGCGCTTCCGGTGGCAAATCAAGCCATCTCCTGATTCAGGCTGATTGCTGATTCCGGGGCCATCTACATCAAGACAACTCCGCGCGGATGGTGCGCGCGATGCTGTCCACCACCTCCCGGACCACGGCCTCGTCCTTGCCCTCGCCCATCACCCGGATCACCGGCTCGGTTCCCGAGGCCCTGACCAGGATTCTGCCGCTGTCGGCCAGAAGCTCCTCGCCCCGGGAGATGGCCTCGCCAACCCGTTCGCTGGTGGCCAGCTTCCCCTTGTCCTTGACCCGCACCGCCACCTGGACCTGCGGGAACTTGTGCATCTGCCCGGCCGCGGCGCCCAGCGTCTGCCCGGTCTTTTTCAGGACACCGGCCAGCTGCAGGGCGGTAAGGACGCCGTCTCCCGTGGTATTATGCCGGAGGAAGATGATGTGCCCCGATTGCTCCCCGCCAACCACCAGCCCCTGTTTGCGCATGGCCTCCAGCACATAGCGGTCGCCGTTTTTGGTGATCACCACCCGCCCGCCGTGACGCTCCATGGTCTCCCGCAGCCCCATGTTGCTGTAGACCGTGGCCGCGATGGCCTTCTCGGCGAGCAACCCTTGCTGGAGAAGATACAGGCCGCAGATCGCCAGGATCCGGTCTCCGTCCACGATCTCCCCGTTTTCGTCCACGGCGATGACCCGGTCTGCATCCCCATCGTGAGCCAGCCCCAACTGGGCGTGGTTTTCGAGAACGGCCTTCTGTACCTGGGCCGGATGGGTCGAACCGCATTTTACGTTGATCCGCCCGCCGTCGGGTTCCACATTCAGCGCGATCACCTCGGCCCCCAGCTCCCGGAAGACCCGGGGAGCGATCTGGTAGGCCGCGCCGTAACCGCAGTCGATCACTACTTTCATGCCCTGCAATGAAACATCGACAGTTCCCCGCAAAAACTCAACAACCCGTTCCGCCGCGTCCGGCACGTCGAAGACACGGCCCAATTCGGTCCCGACAGGCCGCGGCAGCCCATCGTCCGGGCTGTAATGGACTTGCCCGCCCTCATCAAGGATCAGCGCCTCGATCA
>JAMCTB010000072.1 GCA_023380955.1 Chloroflexota bacterium
GTGCGGTGGCGATGAAATCGGGCGGATGCCAGTCCACATCGAAGAAGTGCGCGTAGGGTGATGCCTGCCCGTTCTCCAGGACATTGGCCCACTTGGGGTTGGCGGTCTCCAGAATACTCATGTGGTTCGGGACAACATCCAAGATCTGCCCCATCTGGAGCCTCTTCAACTCCCCAACGAGCGCGTCGTAGTCCTGCTCGGTCCCAAGTTCCGGGTTCAGAACGCCGTGGTCGACGATGTCGTAGCCGTGCGTGCTTCCTGGGCGGGCCTTCAAGTATGGCGAGGCATAGCAGTCGGTGATGCCGAGGTCGCTAAGGTACGGCACCACGGCGCGGGCGTCCTGGAAGGTGAACGATTGGTTGAACTGGAGCCGGTAGGTGGAGACAGGGAGCCTTCGAGAGGAGCGGATCTGTTCCAACACGTTGCCCAGAATGGTCTCGGAGGCAAGCTGATTCATTTTCATCACCTCTCTGTTGGCGCCTATCTCGCGCTCGGGAGGTCTTCGCTTCATCAGTACGAGGGATCTCCCCGACATTTCGTAAGTCGAACCAGCTCGATAAGGCTCTCGACTGTCCTCTAGGCCAGGATTGTCGGTGTCCAGCCACAGCTCCCACTGCCCGCCGCGGGCCGCTACCGGAAGCCGAAATGAGATGGCGTTGGCGCTGGCATTCATCAGGATGAGCAGCGTATCGCCATCGACCGGCAACCCCTGGTCGTCCAACATGTCGGCGCCGCGCCCAGCAAGCTGCATTCCCAGGACGCGCACGAAGGATTGTTGCCAGTCGTGCTGGGTCATTTCATGGGCGTCGGGGCGGAGCCACGCGACGTCCTTAGCGTCGGTGCCGGGGACGCGGCGCCCCTGGAAGAACTTGCGGCGGCGCAGCACCGGCTGCTCACGGCGAATCCGGATCATTTCCCTCGTGAAATCCAGCAGCTGTCTTTCCCAGTCCGTCAGGTTCCAGTCGAACCAGCTGATCTCGTTGTCCTGGCAGTAGGCGTTGTTGTTCCCATGCTGCGTCCGCCCGATTTCATCGCCACCGCACAACATCGGCACGCCCTGGGAGAGAAACAGTGTCGCCAGGAGGTTTCGCTCCTGGCGTTCCCGCAGAGCGTTCACCTCAGAGTCATCGGTTGGACCTTCTATCCCGCAGTTCCAGCTGTTGTTGTCATTGGTTCCGTCATGATTGCTTTCATTGTTGGCTTCGTTGTGCTTTTCGTTGTAGCTGACCAGATCTCGAAGGGTGAAGCCGTCGTGGGCAGTGACGAAGTTGATGCTGGCGAAAGGGCTGCGGCCGTCGCCCTGATAGAGGTCGCTTGACCCGGCCAGGCGGAATGCGAGGTCCGTGACCTGGCCCTCGTCTCCCTTCCAGTAGCGCCGCACCGTGTCGCGATACCGTCCGTTCCACTCTGCCCACAGCACGGGGAAGTTGCCCACCTGGTAGCCGCCCTCGCCCAGGTCCCACGGCTCGGCTATCAGCTTGACCTCCGAGAGCAGCGGATCCTGGTGGATGATGTCGAAGAAGGCGGAAAGGCGGTCGACCTCGTTGAGCTCCCTGGCCAGGGTTGAGGCCAGGTCGAAGCGGAAGCCGTCCACGTGCATCTCCACCACCCAGTAGCGGAGGCTGTCCATGATCAGCTTGAGGGTCTGGGGGTGGCGGACGTTCAGGCTGTTACCGGTGCCGGTGTAGTCCATGTAGTGGCGCAGATCGTCCTGGACCAGCCGGTAGTATGTTGGGTTGTCGATGCCCCTCAGACTGAGGGTGGGACCCTGGTGGTTGCCCTCACAGCTGTGGTTGTAGACCACATCCAGGATCACCTCTATGCCGGCGGCATGGAGCGCCTTGACCATCGCCTTGAACTCCACCACCTGCTCGCCCTGGTCGCTCCTCATGGCGTATCCGCCCTCAGGGGCAAAATAGTTGAGTGTGCTGTAGCCCCAGTAGTTGGTAAGGCCCTTGTCCAGCAGGAACTTATCGTTCAGGTGGGCGTGGACCGGCATGAGCTCCACGGCGGTGATGCCGAGGCTCTTCAGGTGGCTAATGGCTGCGTGCGACCCCATGGCCGCGTAAGTGCCCTGCACCTCTCTCGGAAGATCGGGGTGCCGGCGAGTGAAGCCCTTGACGTGTACCTCGTAGATCACGGAGTCCGGCCAGGCGATCCGAAGGGGGTGGTCGTTGCCCCAGTCGAAGAAGCCGTCCACCACGACTCCTTTGGGAACACCCCAGGCGTCGTCTTCGTCGTTCATCTCCACGTCTTCGTCGGGGCCTCCGATGGTGTAGCCGAAGACGGGCGCGCGCCAATCCACTTGGCCAGAGATCGCTCGGGCGTACGGATCGAGCAGTAGTTTCGCCGGGTTGAAACGCAGGCCGTGCTCGGGATCATAGGGGCCGTGGACGCGGTAGCCGTAGAGCTGGCCGGGTCGGAGCCCCGGGATGTAGGCATGCCACACGTGAGCGGTAACCTCCGTCAGGTGGAGGCGCTCTCCCTCACGCTCATCCGCGGCCCCGTCAAAGAGGCACAGATCAACAGCAGTAGCGTTCTCCGAGTAGATCGCGAAGTTGATACCCTGGCCGTCCCACGTTGCCCCTAGCGGGGCCGGCCTACCGGGCAGAACTCTTGTCAATGTCCTCTCGCCTACCCTGGGAAATGTGGAGTTGCACACAGCGCTACCGACGCTGTCTGCAACAAGCGAGCCATCAAGCACCCACTGCAGGCAAGAAACTTGCCGTGCCAGCTGAGCGTACAGACTGAGCATGGACAGCATCCACCAGATTAAGTTGTGATCATGGGATCGATTTTCCCTGGAATCGCGACCGTGCTGAAACTTCGGTTCCAATACTCTTGATGGGAGAACGGCGGAGGGTGCGAGCAACGGAGTTAAAGGCGGAAGGCGGGATGGACGCGCCCAGCAGCGTGCAGCCTGGACGGGTTGTCATCGAAGGCGTGGAGCCAGAGATCGACTGCGGCAGGTTTGCCATCAAGCGCATCACCGGCGATAGGGTGATCGTCGAAGCGGACGTCTTCACAGACGGCCACGACGAGTTGGCCGCGGTAGTCCTCTACCGGCATGAGGGCGACCTGAACTGGAGCGAGGCGCCAATGACTCCCCTCGTCAACGACCGTTGGCGCGCGGAATTTTCGGTGTCGCGGCTCGGTCGATACCTCTACACGCTGGAAGGCTGGGTCGATCGCTTCAAGTCGTGGCGGCGCGATCTGGAAAAGAGGGTGCAGGCAGGTCAGGATGTCTCGGTGGAGCTGCTGGAGGGAGCGGAGCTCGTGGAACATGCGGCCAGCCGTGCGGCCGGCGCCGAAGCGCAACAGCTATCGAACCAGATCGGCGCGCTGCGCGACGGCAGCCTGCACCAGGACGTCAGGGTACGGGATGCCATGAGTGAGGATCTCGCAGATTTGATGTCAGCATACCCCGATAGAAGCCGGGCAACACGCTACGCCCGGGAGTTGGCGGTCATCGTGGACCGGGACAAGGCGCGGTTCAGTAGCTGGTACGAGATGTTCCCGCGCTCGGCGGCGCGCGAGACCGGCCTGCACGGCAGCTTCAAGGATGTGGCCGCTCTCTTGCCGTACGTCGCGGACATGGGGTTCGACGTGCTCTATATGCCGCCGATCCACCCTATCGGCTCCTCCTTTCGAAAAGGCCGGAACAACTCTCCCATGGCCACGGCTGATGATCCTGGTAGCCCTTGGGGCATCGGCTCGGAACATGGAGGTCACACCGCGATCCATCCTCAGCTAGAGACTCTGGACGATTTCCGAACCCTGGTGGCAGAGGCGGAACATCACGGCATCGAGGTCGCGCTCGATATCGCCTTGCAGACCTCGCCTGATCACCCCTACGTGCGGGAGCATCCCGAGTGGTTCAGGTGGCGCCCCGACGGGACCATACAGTACGCGGAGAATCCACCCAAGAAGTACCAGGACATTTTTCCGCTGAACTTCGACACGCCGGGATGGCGCGAGCTCTGGGCGGAGATGAAGGAAGTCGTTCTCTTCTGGATCGAGCAGGGCGTTCGCATCTTCAGAGTGGATAACCCCCATACGAAGCCTTTTGACTTCTGGGAGTGGCTGATCGCCGAAATCAAGCGTGACCATCCCGACGTAATTTTTCTCGGGGAGGCGTTCACCCGGCCCAAGGTGATGTACCGCTTGGCCAAACTCGGCTTCAGCCAGTCCTACACCTACTTCACCTGGCGGAACGCGAAGTGGGAACTGACCCAGTACTTCACCGAGCTCGAGCAGAGCCCTCTGAAGGAGTACTTCCGGCCCAATCTCTGGCCGAATACTCCGGATATCCTCACGGAGTACTTGCAACACGGCGGGAGGCCGGCTTTCGTGGCGCGGCTGGTGCTCGCCGCGACCCTGGGGGCGAACTTCGGGATCTACGGGCCGGTCTTCGAGTTGCAGGAGAATGTGGCGAAGGAACCCGGTAGTGAGGAGTACCTGAACTCGGAGAAGTACGAGATCAAGTACTGGGATCGGGATGACCCCGCAAGCCTCAAGGATGTGATCGGCCGGGTGAATCGCATTCGGAGGAATAACGCTGCCCTGCGGGCCGATCGAGGGCTCACGTTCCACCACACAGATAATGAGGAGCTTATCTGCTACAGCAAGGCCACCGATGATCGTTCCAACGTGGTCCTGGTGGTGGTGAACCTGGACTATCATTGGAAGCAGTCCGGCTGGGTGGATCTTCCACTGGAGGAATTGGGGTTGGATCCCAACCTTCCGTACCAGGTTCACGACCTGCTGACCGACGCGAGGTACACGTGGCATGGTCCTCGCAACTACGTGGAGTTGAATCCCCAGTTGATCCCTGCACACATTTTCAGGGTGCA
>JAMCTB010000073.1 GCA_023380955.1 Chloroflexota bacterium
CATTACAGTGGAGAGGAGCAAGAGATGGCCCACCAAGAGGGCAGCGAGCTGGACCGCGACCTGGTAGCAGGGGTCCCGCGCGACGAGGAGATGGAGGCGGAGATCAAGGACGCTCTGGTCTGGGACGGGCGGCTGGACGCCGGCACCATCAGGGTGGGCGTATGCAGCGGCGTCGTGACCCTCTCCGGATACGCGAAGACCGAGGGGGAGAAGGAGATGGCCGGGCAGATAGCCTCAGGGGTGCGGGGCGTGACGGACGTGGCCAACGATCTGAAGGTGACTGGCACCGAGGTCTGCTAGGCAGGCCTCCGCCCAAGGGGACCTGGTCCTGGAGGGCGGAGCCTGCGGATGTCCTTTCGCCCCTGGGGCCCGCGTGGTATAATACGTGTTGCGAGCCCCGTTAGCTCAGTGGATAGAGCGCTGGCCTCCGGAGCCAGGTGCGGGCGTTCGAGTCGCCCACGGGGTACCTTGCGAAGGCCGGGTTGAGACGACCCGGCCTTTTCTATTATCCGGTCGAAAAGGGCGGCGGGGCGTGGACGGACCGTTTGCCGCCGCCCGAGCGTCGTAATATACTTACGCTTCAAGATGGAACCTCAGCTGGCAACGACGGAACTGGATAGCCTGTTGGAGATTGCCGCGAAGCATCTCCCGCCGGAAGACCTCGAGGTGATCAAGAGAGCCTACGAGGTGGCGGAGGTGGCTCATCGGGGCCAGCTTCGCATGTCCGGCGACCCCTACATCCAGCATCCCCTCGCCACCGCCACCACCCTGGCCGGCCTGCGCATGGACGCTGCGGCTATCGTCGCCGGCCTGCTCCACGACGTCCCGGAGGACACGGGTCGCCCCCTCGGCGCGATCGTTCAGCAGTTTGGCCCGGAGGTGGCCAAGCTGGTGGACGGCGTCACCAAGTTGAGTCGCGTGCGCTGGGTGCCCAGGGAGCAGTCCGGGGACCGGGGCGGCAAGGAGAAGCGGAAGGAAGAGGAGCAGGCCTACTGGGCGGAGAACGTCCGCAAGATGTTCCTGGCCATGGCCGACGACATCAGGGTCGTGCTGATCAAACTGGCCGACCGGCTCCACAACATGAAGACCCTGGGGTATCTGCCGATCGAGAAGCGGAAGCGGATCGCCCAGGAGACCATGGAGATCTACGCGCCGCTGGCCAACCGGCTGGGCATCTGGCAGCTAAAGTGGCAGCTGGAGGATCTGGCCTTCCGCCACCTGGATCCCGTCAAGTACAAGGAGATCGCCGCCTCCCTGAAGAGCCGAAGGGCAGTGCGGGAGCGCTACATCAGCCGGGCCATCGGGATCCTGGAAGAGGAAGTGAAAAAGGCCGGCGTCGACGCCGAGATCTCGGGGCGGCCGAAGCACATATACAGCATCTACCGCAAGATGGAGCGGCGGGGCACAGACATCACCCACATCTACGACCTCCAGGCCGTCCGGATCGTCGTCGACGAGGTGCGGGACTGCTACACCGTCCTGGGGATCGTGCATTCCCTGTGGCACCCGCTGCCCGGGCAGTTCGACGACTACATCGCCAGCCCGAAGGAGAGCATGTACCAGTCGCTGCACACGACGGTGCTGGGTCCCGACGCCAAGCCGCTGGAGATCCAGATCCGAACTCGGGAGATGCACCAACTGGCGGAGTACGGCGTGGCGGCCCACTGGCGGTACAAGGAGGGCGTCAAGTCGGACGCCAAGTTCGACGCCAAGGTGGCCTGGCTGCGCCAACTGATGGACTGGCAGCAGGATATGATGATCGGCGCCCAGGAGTTCGTGGACTCCCTGCGGACCGACATCTTCCAGGACCAGGTGTACGTGTTCACCCCCAAGGGGAACATCAAGGACCTCCCCACGGGGGCGACTCCCCTGGACTTCGCCTACCGGATCCACACCGACGTGGGCCACCGGTGCGTGGGCGCCAAGGTCAACGGCCGCCTGATCCCGCTGGATTACCAGCTGAAGAACGGCGACATCGTCGAGATCGTCACGTCGAAGACCTCGCGGGGGCCGAGCCGGGACTGGCTGAACCCGAACCTGAACTACATCAAGACGGCCCATGCCAGGGATAAGATCCGGCAGTGGTTCAAGCGCCAGCAGCGGGAGGACAACATCGCCCGGGGCCGGGAGATGTTGGAGAAGGAGCTGAAGCGGCTGGGGCTGGACCAGACGAAGCTGGAGGACGTGGCCTCCGCCTTCAAGTACGATAAGCTGGACGACTTCCTGGCAGCGGTGGGATACGGCGACATCAATACCCACCAGGTGGCCCAGAAGCTGGCCCCGCCTCCGGAAGAGGATCTGCCGCCCACGGTTGCCTCGCTGCCGGCGGCAACCCCCAGAGGCATCCAGGTCCAGGGGGTGGGCGATCTGCTGACGAGGCTGGCCAGGTGCTGCAACCCCGTGCCGGGCGACCCCATCGTGGGCTACATAACCCGGGGCAAGGGGGTCACGGTGCACCGGGCGGATTGCGCCAGCATCCGGAACGAGGACGAGCCGGAGCGGCTGGTGAAAGTGGAATGGGGCAGGGTGGAGCAGCAGACCTTTCCGGTGACCATTCGGGTGGAAGCCTGGGATAGGGAGGGGTTGGTGCGGGACGTGGCGGCGGCGGTGGCGGACGAGAAGGTGAACATCAGCGCTGCCAGCGTCACGGTCCACAAGGACCGAACCTCGACCCTCACCATGACCCTGGAGATCGTCAGCATCGATCGGCTCGCCCGCGTCCTGGCGAAGATCGAGGGGATAAAGGACGTCTTCAGCGTCACCCGCGACGGTGGTGGCCAGGCGAGAGCGGTATGACCGGGTCACTTGGCAGCGGTGGGCCGCGAAGCTACCAGCGAGCTGCTGTCCCTCCAGCCCTCACCCCGACCCTCTCCCAGGGGGAGAGGGGGCATCCCTACTTCCCCGCTATGCCTACGTTGGCGACCATGCCGGAGAAGGTGTGTCCGGCGCCCAGCACGTCGATGGAGATGATGTGGGCCGGCTGCGGCTTGGCCTCCATCAGATCGGTGCTGTAGGAGACCCATTGCCCCTGCTGGACCTCCTGTCCGTTGGGCGTGGGGCGCTGCTCCACGTTCTTGAAGAAGAAGCCGTGGCTCCAGTCGATCTGGTTGCCGTTGACGTCACGGTAGTGCACCCGGATCATGACGGGATACTCGTATCCCATGTAGCCGCCCCCTGAGAGGCTCTGCTCGTCCACCCGAACGTCCGTCGTAAGCCGCAGGGACTGGTAGTCGGACACATCCTTGTTGATCAGCTGAGTCAAGCCGGTCTCGTTGTGGGTGGCTGCCGGGCTCACGCGGGAGATGCGGAGTGACGTGGTATCCAGATTCCCCGTCTTCTCGTTCACCAACATCCTTTCGCCTGGTTCCACAGGACGGCCCGGCTCGTGGTTATCCAGTTTGTCCCAGCGAGCGAAACCCTGGGAGAAGTCGCCGTTGGTCACCAGTTGGTCGCCCTCCGGCAGCGGTCCGGCCAGCTCGGACTTGCTGAGAAGCACCTTCTCTCCGCTCTGCAGCTGCGTCTCCCCGGTCTTGCCGTAGACCGTGGCGGAGCCTTGCCGCGAGGATATGCGGGTGCGGCTGTCGGCTACCTCCAGGCCGAAGCTGCCCGGCGTCAAGAGGGCATAGCCGAAGGGCGTGGAGGCGAGGAACTGGCTGCTCTTCGTGGAAGGTGAGCCGACCTCGATCCGGGCCGTTCCCTTCTGCAGTCCTATGGCGGTGCGGGAGAAGCCTTCGTGGAACCGGCTCTTTCTGAGCTCGCTCAGCGTCAGCTGAGAGCCGGCGTAGAGCTGGATCTTCCCCTCGTCCCCCAGGGAGATGGAGGCACGGCTGCCCTGGCCCACCAGCAGTTCGTCCCCCTCCCGCAGCTCCAGCTTGTCGTGGGCGTTGATCAGAGTGGAGGAAATGGCATCGCGGAAGAGGACGATACCTTGCTCCAGGGACAGGGTGGCAGATCGAGATAGCGAGGCCGTTTCGTAGTAGTTCTTAGCTGCCAGAAAGGCTCCCACCACCAGCACCAGGAAGACCAGGAATGCCCCCGCGAGGACCGTCCACGCCGTGGCAATGGCGTCGCGCCGATGGCCGGAGTAGGCCTCAGCTTCGTCCCTCCCCGGAAGCTGTCCTACCGGACGGTAGCTAGTCCTCATTATCCCCGAGTTCTTCTTTTCGCTTCTTCCTCACGACTTCGACGGGAGGAGGTACCTCGGTGACCTGAATCCGGCTGGTTGACAGCTTCGCGTCCTTCTTTGGTTTCTTTACCTTGTCGTTGCGTTTGTCGCGGTTTCCCATGTTGCTTTACCTCCAAAGTCCGTAAGCCTTTCCGAGTGTAGCAAGACGGCACTAACCTGTAAAGAAGCCGGCTCGCCCCACCTCGAAGGCAGCGGCGCGGGCCGCGCGATTCGCCGTCCTGGCCTCCTCGTCCACGGGGGTGTAGTGCTCCCGGAATTCCGCCAGCAGGGTGGGAAGGGTCCCGGCCAGGATCGCCTCCCGTATCTCGCGCATCAGCCTCACGAGGAAGTGGAGGTTGTGGATGGTGGTGAGCCTCAGTCCCAAGATCTCGTCGGCCTTGACCAGGTGGCGCAGATAGGCCCGGGAGAAGTTCCGGCAGGCGTAGCAGCCGCAGCCCTCCTCCACAGGAGCACTATCCTCCAGGTAGCGGGCGTTCCGGATGTTCAGCCGCCCTTCCCGAGTGAAGAGGGCGCCGTTCCGGGCGATCCGGGTGGGCAGAACGGAGTCGAACATGTCGACGCCCCGGGCCACCGCCTCGAGCAGGTCCTCGGGCGACCCCACCCCCATGAGGTAGCGAGGCTTATCTATCGGCATGGCCCGTACGGTCTCTTCCAGGACCGAGTACATGACCTCCTTGGGCTCTCCCACGCTGAGCCCCCCGATGCCGTAGCCCTCGAAGTCGAGATCCGCCAGAAAGGCGGCGCTCTCTCGTCGCAGCTCCGGGTACACGCCTCCCTGGACTATGCCGAAGAGTGCTTGATCATTTCGGGTGTGGGCGATCTTACAGCGCTCTGCCCAGCGGTGGGTTCTCTCCATGGCCTGGACGACGTACTCCCTGTCGCTGGGGTAGGGAGCGCACTCGTCGAAGGCCATGATGACGTCCGCTCCCAGCTCCTCCTCGATTTGCATGACCCGCTCGGGCGAGAAGAACTGCTCGGACCCATCCAGGTGGGACCGGAAACGGACCCCTTCCTCGTCGATCTTCCGGAGATGGGCCAGACTGAAGAGCTGGAAGCCGCCACTGTCGGTGAGGATGGCCCTGTCCCAACCCATGAAGCGGTGCAGGCCCCCCAGCCGTGCGATGACCTCGGAGCCCGGGCGCAGGTGGAGGTGGTAGGTATTGGACAGTATGCACTCGGCGCCCAACTCCCGGAGCTCGTCCGGACTCAGGGTCTTCACCGTGGCCTGGGTGCCTACGGGCATGAAGACCGGGGTGTGCACGAGGCCGTGGGGGGTGGAGAGGAGCCCCGCTCTGGCAGCGGTGCCCGCGCATAGACTTTCGACGGTGAAGTCAAACATCTACTGGATCCTTGGGTTCTGTCGGGTTTCCCCGTTGGGCAAATATGGAGGCGCGGGGCCCGAAAACGGCCCCGCGCTACAGCCTCCGCTCCATTCTATTGTACCATGTCTCGGCCGGCCCTTCAGACTTGGCGCTGGGTGGCCGTCACGTTCCCGGGTCATGGCTTGGGTGCATGCGGAGCCCTCAGGCAGCTGGATGGGGCGACCGCCGGTCGCCCCATCCATGAGGCTCTCCCTCCCCCCGTTCTCTGTTACCGGCCGGGCTGAGGCAGGTCGTACTGGTAGAGGTTGAACTTGTTCATCAGGTTGATCAGCTTGGTGGAGTAGGCCGGGTCCGTGGCGTAGCCCGCCGCGTGGATCCGCCGGGCGAACTGCTGGGGATCGTTGGGCACTTTGAAGGCCGCCGCGTACCGTGAGTTGTCGGCCAGGAATCGGCCGTGATCCATCACCGACTCGTAAAGGTTGTGGTAAGCCTTGAAGCCATCATTGACGGTCACGTTGGCACCGCCGATCACTTCCCAAGTGCTCATGCTGATCACGCCTGCGGGACCGGGCCCCTTGCTGGCCTTGATGCCGAAGTAGTTCTGCGCTTTCTTGGACAGAAGGCTCTGGCCCCAATCGGACTCCAGGATGGCCTGGGCGACGGAGACCGAAGCCGGAACCCCGCTGTCCGTTTGAGAGTCCTGGGCCGCCTCGGCGACCGCGGCGATGAACTTGGCGTGGGTGGAGATGTCGGGCGTGGGGCGAGTCCCGCCCCGACTGGAGGGTGCCACCCGCGCCGGGGTTGCGGGTTGGGTGGCCGGCTGATTGCTCCCCGGATCGGCAGGTTGCGCCGGCTGGGCGTTGTCGGTGCTCTGGCTCTGATCGGGCGCCCCAGCCTGATTGTTCGGGTTTGGCGGGTTCAGCTTGAAGAGAGAAGACACACTGTTGCTCAGGGCCGGGCTGGGTTGCCAGGACTGGCTGTCGTCGGCCGCCGCCTGCACGGCGTCCGAGGTGAGTTCCCGGGCGTAGACGTGGCCGTCCTTAGGAAAGGGCAGGAAGACCGATGCCATGAGGAGCAGCCCCGAGAGGGTGCCGATGGCTCCCCGGCGAAGGGCAACAGCTCCGTAGGGCGCGAGTTGCCGTCGGATGCGGCGACCCAAGCTTGCCGAATAGCTGCCGTTGACAAGGTTGTGCAGCCAGCGTGGCCCCGTGGCCAGGCGATAGTCTGCGTCAACGTCGCTTGCTCTGGAATCGGGTTGCACCGACCCATGCTGACGTAACATGGCGAGACTCCTACTAGTCGCGGCGCTGCGGAACCTGGGGCATCCGGTTGCAGCACGCGGCGGAGAGATGGTATTGATGGGTCGACGAAGACAGATCGACCCCTTGTAGCTGTACCACTGGATTCGCGAGGGAAGTTGGAACCAGGGTAACGGTCTCTTGAGACCACACCCGGACTCGGCCGGGCTTGCCCCTTTGTGAAAGCCGTCACAGGACGGATGCCCAAGTATAACCAGCGCTTCGCGAGAAGAGCAAGAGCACTTGGCGTGAAAAGGCCGGAAATAGGACTATATGGCTATTATGGCCGGCAAGAGGAACTTGATCAACGTAGGATTGCCGGATCAGCCATACCTTCCGGTCCATGGAGGCGGATCAGGTTGCCGAGCCGATCGACGGGCTGTTTCCGCGCTCAAGGGGCCAGAGGCGGGCCTTTGTGTTATGCTTCCGGTATCTCGTAGTGGGGATAGTCCGGTGAACGACAGGCTGGTTTCGCCCAACGTGGGCGAGTCGGAACAGCTGCTCGAGACCAGCCTTCGGCCGAAGAGGCTGGAGGAGTACATCGGGCAGGAGAAGGTCAAGGAGAACCTGCGCATCTTCCTGCAGGCTGCCAAGGCTCGGGATGACGCCCTGGAGCACGTGCTGATCTACGGTCCACCCGGCCTGGGGAAGACCACTCTCGCCAACATCATCGCCTCCGAGATGCAGGTCAACATTCGCACTACCTCCGGGCCTGCCATCGAGCACCAGGGAGACCTGGCCGCCATCCTCACCAACATGCGGAAGGGCGACGTGCTGTTCATCGACGAGATCCACCGGCTGAGCCGCGTGGTGGAGGAGGCTCTCTACCCGGCCATGGAGGATTTCGTCTGGGACATGATCGTCGGCAAGGGGCCCACGGCCCGCAGCCTGCGGCTCAGCCTCCAGAGGTTCACCATCATCGGAGCCACCACCCGCATGGCGATGCTCAGCTCTCCGCTGCGCGACCGCTTCGGGGCGATCTACCGGCTGGACTTCTACGAGCAGGAGGCGATGATGTAGATCGTGAACCGCTCGGCCCGCATTCTGGGTGTCGAGATCGAGCCCGAGGGTGTCGCCGAGATAGCCCGGCGCTCCCGAGGCACCCCCAGGGTCGCCAACCGGCTGCTGAGGCGGGTGCGCGACTACGCCCAGGTGATGGCCGATGGGATCATCACTCGACAGGTGGCCGACGAAGCTCTGCGCCGGTTGGAGGTGGACCATCTGGGGCTGGATGAGGCCGATCGGTCGGTGCTGCGGGCCATCATCGAGAAGTTCGACGGTGGCCCGGTGGGCATCGAGACCATCGCGGCGGCCACCAACGAGGACGCCGACACCGTGATGGACGTGTACGAGCCCTATCTGCTGCAGTTGGGCTTCATCGCGCGGACTCCTCGCGGGCGGGTGGCGACGCGGCTGGGCTACGAGCACCTGGGGCTGGAGCCCCGGCCCGACCAGGCCCGCCTGTTGTGAGGGTTGTGGACGAAACCACAAAGACACGAAGGCACCAAGGATCACCAAGATCTCTTGGTGACCCTTTGGGTCTTGGTACCGGCGAACCCGCCTCCCAACATCCGTTTGGTGGACCTGAACGTTAGCTGATGCGAACCTCGGATTTCGACTACAACCTACCCGAAGAGTTGATCGCTCAGAGCCCCGCGGAGCCGCGGGACTCTTCGCGTCTGCTGGTGTTGACCCGGGCCACGGAGAGCCTTCAGCACAGGGGCTTCCGCGACCTGGTGGAGTACCTGCGCCCCGGCGACCTGCTGGTTGCCAACCGGAGCCGGGTGATCCCTGCCCGCCTCATGGGGATCAAGGAGTCCACCGGCACGCTGGTGGAGATGCTCCTGCTGAGGCCAGCTCACGGCTCGGAGGCCGTGGACGAGTGGGAGGTGCTGCTGAAGCCCGCCCGACGGCTGAAGGAAGGCGCTCGCATCGCCTTCGGCGAGGGCCAGCTGGCGGCCACCGTGCTCTCCATCAACGGGCTGGGCGTGAGGAGGGTGCGGCTGGAGTCTCGGGAGCCGCTGGACCAGGTGGTGGACCGGCTGGGTCGCGCCCCGCTGCCGCCCTACATTCGGGGCTACACCGGCGACCCCGAGCGGTACCAGACGATCTACGCCGACACCCGGGGCTCTGCCGCGGCCCCCACGGCGGGTCTGCACTTCACCCGCGAGCTGATGGCCCGGATCCGTGACATGGGCGTCCAGATCGGCTTCGTGACCCTCCACATCGGGATCGAC
>JAMCTB010000074.1 GCA_023380955.1 Chloroflexota bacterium
ACCGAGGCCCAGATGAGAGCATCGGTGGCGAGGGCGGTCCAGGAGGTGGCCGATGCCGACCCCTGGTTGGGTGAGCACCCCCCCGAGATCGAATGGTTCGGTTGGCACGCCGAGCCGTGGGCCCAGGGGGGGGGAGGCACCCTCGCCACGCTGCTGAGAGGCCACACCGCCGAGGCGCTCTGGATTCCGGAGCCACTGGACATGAGCCTGGTGCTGGCCCATCCAGGCGTCAATTACTTCCGGGTCCGGCTCCAGGGAAAGACGGCCCACGCCGGCCAATCCCACTATGGGATCAACGCCATCGGGCTTGCTGCCAGGATCTACGACCGGCTGGTGGCCCTGGACCGGGAGCGGGCGAGTCAGTTCCGAGACCCCTTCTTCGAGCAATGGACGGACCGGGCCATCAATCTGAACGTCGGCACCATGAGGGCCGGCGACTGGGTCTCGTCGGTGGCCGGCTGGGCCGAGATCAGCTGCCGTATCTCCTACATCCCTCCCGAGACCGAGGCCCAGATGAGAGCATCGGTGGCGAGGGCGGTCCAGGAGGTGGCCGATGCCGACCCCTGGTTGGGTGAGCACCCCCCCGAGATCGAATGGTTCGGTTGGCACGCCGAGCCGTGGGCCCAGGATCTCACTTCTCCCTTCGTCAACCTGTGCCGCGAGGTGGTGACCGACGTGGTCGGCACACCTCCCAGGGAGATGGCCTCCACCGCCGGGCTTGACAACCGATTCGCCAGCTACTTCGGAATGCAGTCAGTCTGTTACGGCCCTCGAGGAGAACGCCCCCACGGTCCGGACGAGTGCGTGGAGCTGGACAGTGTGCTCGACGTCACCAAGGTGGCGGCTTGCCTGATCGCCGCCTGGTGCGGTGTCGGGTAGGCGAGCATCCCAGCGACAACAATCGGCGGCCACTCAGAAAGGGATAGTCAGACATATGGGTACAGTGGATGTACGGACAGCGATCCCGGGTCCTCGATCATTGGAGGTTCTGGAGCGGCGCCGAGCCGTCGTTCCCCCAGGTGTGAGCAACATCACGCCCATCGTGGCGGCCCGGACCGAAGGAGCGACACTCACCGACATCGATGGAAACGTGTACATCGATTTCGCCGGTGGCATTGGGGTGTTGAACCTGGGTGCCAACCACCCCGAGGTGGTCGCCGCCATCAAAGAGCAAGCCGACCGGTTCATCCATACCTGCTTCCACGTCACGATGTACGAGGGCTACGTTGAGCTTGCCTCGGCCCTGAACCGGATCACGCCCGGCCGCTTCAGGAAGAAAACCTTTCTAGTCAATTCCGGCGCGGAGGCGGTGGAGAACGCCATCAAGCTGGCTCGGCGCTTTACGGGACGCCCTGCCATCGTCACCTTCACCAACGCCTTTCACGGCCGCACGCTCCTGGCACTGAGCCTGACGGGGAAGGTCTCGACCTACAAGCACGGCTTCGGGCCCTTCGCCCCTGAGGTCTACCGGCTGCCGGCCTGCTACACCTACCGCTCGCCATGGCACAGTCCGGAGGAGGACGCCAGGCAGACTCTGATAGAAGTCCGCAGGGCCATTCAGCAGGAGATCGGGACCGAGCAGGTCGCCGCCGTGATAATCGAACCCGTCCAGGGCGAGGGTGGCATTATCGTTCAGCCGCCGGAGTTTCTGCGGGGTCTCAGGGAGTTCTGCAACCAGCATGGAATCGTTTTGACCGTGGACGAGATCCAAACAGGTTTTGCCCGGACAGGGAGGATGTTCGCCATCGAGCACGCCGGAGTGGATCCGGACCTGATCACCACGGCCAAGTCCCTGGGCAATGGCGTCCCTATCGCCGCCATCACGGGGCGGGCGGAAATCATGGACGCGGCTCAGGAGGGTGGCCTCGGCGGGACCTACGGCGGCAACCCGCTCGCCTGTGCCGCCGCGCTGAAGGTGATCGAGGTGATGGAACGAGATAACCTGTCTGCCAGGGCAGGGGAGATCGGTGAGCAGGTAACCGCCCGCTTCCGGGAATGGGTGGATCGATACCCCCTGGTGGGTGACGCGCGAGGCCTTGGGGCGATGTGCGCCATCGAGTTCGTCCGCGACCGCGTCACCAAGGAGCCCGCGACGGCAGAAGCAGCGCTGGTTCTCAGCGAGGCGCTGCAGAACGGGCTCATCCTGATGAAGGCCGGCAATGCCAACAACATCGTCCGGTTTCTCTCGTCGCTCGCCATTACGGACGAGCAACTCAGCGAGGGGCTGGGTATCCTGGAAGCTGCTATTCGCAGCGTCTCTCGGAGCCCCACAATAGCGCGCCAGGGAGAACAGGGCTGAGCTTCCTGCATAGGGCCGACGCATCTAATATTGGGGTGCAGACAGTGCTGATAGGATAACGGCCAGGTTTGAGTTCTAGATGGAGACCTTGGCCGGCCGTGCCCTATCTGAGCATTTCGCCTCTCTTGAGGACCCCCGAGTAGAGCGCACCAAGCTGCACCCGCTCCTTAGCATAGTGACCATTGCGTTGTGCGCGGTGATCTGTGGGGCGGAGAGTTGGAACGAGATCGAGGAGTTCGGGGGGGCGATGGAGGATTGGTTTGCCGACTTTCTGGAGCTACCGAACGGCATTCCCTCCCACGACACCATCAACCGAGTGTTCTCGGCCTTCGACCCTGTGCCTTGGGGGCTCCCGTCTTGCCAGATCAGGTCCACCGCCTGCAAGGAACGGAACCCCTGGAACAGACGGTCGGCCGTTACTGCCAGCCCCCGCTGCCGACACGCTCGTTCCAGAACCGCTCGTACCAAGAGCGCCACCAGGGTTATGAACACCAACCCTTCGACCCTCTGGTCTGTCCGGACGAAGATGGGATGCACCACCAACGGCCCCTTCGCTGCCCTGAACCGCTTCTCCATTCCATCCTGCCCTTTGAACGGGGTCAGGGCCTCGTCGGCATCCAGGTGGTCGCCGTTGGTTGCCAGCGCGTAGCGGCCATCCAACTCCTGGGCCTGGGCCAGCTTCTGCCGGTTGACCAGGAAGCTGAGTTCCATCGCCACGTCTTCGCCGCTCAACTGGAGGTCCACCAACCCCTTGGCCGGTTGCCCCTGCTGGAGGGCAGCGAGTCGCTCCTCCGCATAGGCTCGCTTCTTGTAGCGGCGAGTGCCCAGCTGCTTCTGGATATGAGCCAGGCCGTTCAGGAGCCTCTTAAGATGGGTTTTCCGCTTCTGCTCATCCAGTTCTGCTTGCCCGCGCTCCAGATGACCAGAGCCCTGTCGGTGACCTTCTCCACCTGAAACTCGAAGGTGAAGGGTCGCCAAACTCCCCGATAGGGCACGTAGGCTCGATCGTCCCCCTTGACTCGTTGTGGGCGGTAGGCCAGGCTGTGACCAGCCATCTCCTCGGCCGAGACACTACGCAGCACGGCTTCGGTCGCGGTCCCATCGGGCAAAGGTCCCAGGTAGAACAGGTTGTGGTGGTGACAGGCGAGCACCGCTTCGGAACTGACCATCTTGCTGCCGCTGACCAGAAGCGGGCGCAGATCCCGGCCGGCCAACTCGGGGCGGGCCAGGAAGCGCAGGAGAGCCTCCAAGTGGATCGGCGGGCGGGTGATGTCCCAGTGCAGGACGTTCAGGTCCAGATCGTAGACCCGGACCGCTTGGGTTGCCAGACGAGCCCAGAGATCCCCCAGATGCGGGTAGAGTCGTCCAGGGCTCGTCCCAGACGGTTGTCATAGACCTGCTGAGGCGTAACGTCCAACACCTCGGGCAAGACGGTCTCAGCCAGCCAATCCTGGATCTGATACAGCGGCTGCGGGGCCAACAAGCGGTTGAGGACCAGTAGAGCAACCACCCGACCCATATCAACGTCGGCCTGGCTAGGCACCAGGTCGTTGGCGATCGACTGCACCTGGAGATCGGTCAAGACGGGATAGACCAGGGGCAAGGCGCCCGTCTGACGGGGACGCACTGCCTTGACCGTCTTGCCCAGGTGCTCGGCTTGAGATGTGTCCATGGCTCTGCCTCCCTCTGGAAACAGAGGATACACCCTGCGCTCGATTGTTAAGGTGCGCTCGGTCCGAACAGCCGTTCTATGTCGAAAACAGGCTGAGGTCCCTCGCTCGAGCAGCCACTCCGCGTCGGCCGAGACCGGCGGAACGCCCAAGTTTTATCAGAGATTTAACCCCGGGGTAACAACTCCTTATTGCCAACTCAGTATTCTTACTCTCGGGTCCTGACGGCGACTCGGGAGGAGAGTTCGAAGGAAACCCGGATGTGGCAGTCCCGCCAGAAACCAAGGGCTGGGCTGCGATTCTCCAACAGCAGAAAGGCACAGGTATGAGAGTCCGGAGATCACTAGCCATCGTGGGATTGGTGGGAGCCGTGGCCGCCGTGGCCGTTGCCGGCACGGCCATGGCGCAAACCCCAACACCAGGAGCGAACCAGGCTAAGACCAACTATCAGAACCTCTTCATGGACAAGCTGGCGGCAGCCCTTGGGGTCGGCCGGGACAAGCTGAACAGCGCCTTCACCGACGCCCGGAACGCCACTGTGGACCAGGAGGTTCGGGACGGGAAGCTCACCCAGCAGCAGGCCGACAGGATCAAGGCCAACCCCAACGTCGGTCCGGGCTTCGGCTTCGGCTTCCGCGGTAGCGAGCGCGAGCGCGGAGAGAAGGGCGCGTTCTCCATGGGCGGCATCAAGGTGTGGAGCGCGATCGCCGGGGCGCTGGAAACCACGCCCCAGGATCTGACCAACCAGCTGCGGTCGGGCAAGACCCTGGCGCAGCTGGCCCAGGGCAAGGAGCAGGCGGTCAAGGACGCCATCGTCAACACCGTCAAGCCGAAACTGGACCAGGCCGTGAAGAACGGCCGGATGACCCAGGACCAGGAGAACCAGTTCATCGACAAGATCCAGAAGTCGGATCTGAACAACTTCGGCGGTCACTGGGGCATGAAGGGTCCGCGCAAGGGAAACAACGCGACCCCCACCCCCAACAGCCCCTCCTCCTTCTTCCGGCAAGCGCCGGCCGCGGGCGGAGCGCTGTAGCGCTAAGTCACCGGGTCGCCAGAATCGGGGGAAGGCGAGGTGTGGTACCTCGCCTTCCCCGCGTTGTTCCCGGCCTCGCTTCTCTCGGCTATCGCCCCCACGAACCAAGTTGGGGGCTGGTCTGAGACCCGCCCCTGCATCGTGGGGCTTCGCATGGACAGGCAACCCGGGATGGAGGTACTATGCAGTCTCCGAGAGGTTCAGAACTGGAGGGTGGCATTATGAGACGGTTGCTGCCGCCGCTGGTGGCGATTGCTGCCGCCGCACTCACTCTGGGCGGGGTCGCCCTGGCTCAAGAGAATCCGCAATTCAAGCTGGGCTTCAAGACCCTGGCCGATACGATCCCCAACGTCGTGGGCGTGCCCCTGGAGAACGAGCACTATGCCTCCAATGGAGACTCGCTCCAGCAAACCTCGACGGGATTGATGGTATGGCGCAAGGCCGACAACTGGACGGCCTTCACCGATGGCTCCGAAAGCTGGGTCAACGGCCCCAACGGGCTCCAGGAGAGGAGCAACGACCAGCGATTCCCCTGGGAGGCGCAGACTACCGCGCCGGCGGCCACGGCGACCCCCGGCCCCAGCCCGACTGCCACACCGGCACCGGCGCCAAGCCCCACGCCCGCTCCCAAGCCCACACTGCGAAGCTCTCAGCCCAACGTGATCCAGGGGCAGGGGCTGTCGGACAAGAGCGTCTGGGTCCTGGGAGAGCTGCGCAACGACGGCTCCACGCCGGCATACAACGTGACCGTGACCGCAAGTCTGGTCTCCTCTTCGGGCGCCGCCGTCGGGACGGCCAACCAGGTCTTCGCCTACCTGGGCCCCGGGGACACCGTGGGCTATAAGATCGAGGTAGCCAATCCCGCCCCCTACGTCCGGGCCGATGTCTCCACGGACTCCAGCGCCACCGGTTTCGCCTCCTACGGCGACGTACCGATCCAGTGGGTCAAGAACGAGCAGGTCGCCACGCAACAGGGCACCTCCACCTACGTCCAGTACCAGTTCACCGGCAACCTGAACAACACCACCCAGCAGTCGGTGTCCCTGAACGCCGTCTACGCATGGTTCCTCGACGACCAGAACCGGGTGGTCTGGGCGGACTTCACCTACCTCACCGGGCGGCTGGTTTCCGGCGATTCAGCGACCTTCATGATCACCACCCCGCTGGACCGAGACAACCCGCAGGTGCGGGGCATCACCCAGGTCAGGTTCTACGCGGCGGGCCAGCTGCCGTAGGAGCATCGCCGGGAGAGTGCCCCAGGCGGTCACACCTGGTGGTATAGTTATGTCAGAGACCCCTGGCACCGTTCGAAGCCAGGGGCTCTCCATTGCACGAAGAGGTCTCGAGTCCTCGGCCAACGGCACAGGCCGGTCGTCGAGTGACTCAAATAGAAAAGGAGGTACCCACCGTGCGGAGAAGAGGTATTGTCACCGCCCTCGTGGCGGTGTTAGGAGGCCTCCTGCTGCTTGGTCTCCTGGGTGGAGGCTTGATGGCCTGGCCGGGGATGATGCACTATGGTTTCGCCTACGGATCCGGCTACAGGCTCCTTCCCTGGGTGGGCCTCGGGGCGATGCTGTTCCGAACCTTGATCGTCGCCGCGGGGCTGCTGCTCTTCGTCGAGCTGCTGCATCAGAGGAGGCTGGCCAGGATTGCGGCCGGCGCGGGCGCGACCCGACCCATGGAGATCGTGAGGGAACGGTACGCTCGAGGCGAGATCGACAGGGAGCAGTTCGACCAGATGCGCCGCGACCTCGAGTCGCGGTAGCGGGAACGCTCCTCCGACGGAGCTGACGGCTGGGTCTCCCGGCCCGGGCCGTCGGCCCCGGCGACAGGAATCGATGCCGAACCCTGGATGTGCTACCATCCACTCGGGTCGGACTCTCGCACCACTCGCGATCACCGCACCGTAAGTTGCGCACCGGATGGATTAGGAGGTCACTGTGGATCCCGATTCCTCGCATCGAGAGCCCACGACAGGGGCAGCTCAGCCCTACGACCTGCTGCTGCAGGGTGGACGGGTCATCGATCCGGATTCCGGCCGGGATGGGCGCTTCGACGTGGCGTTCACGGGCGACAGAGTCGCTGCCATCGAGGCCCGTATCGACCCTGGGATGGCCAAGAAGGTGGTGCCGATGAAGGGCGCTATGGTGGTGCCCGGTCTGATCGATCCCCATGCCCACGTTTGCGACGGGATCGGCATAGGCATACCACCAGACGTGGCCGGCGTGAGCCGCGGTGCCACGACGGTAGTGGATGGAGGCACCTGCGGGGCCAACACCTTCGGAGCCTTCAAGCGGGTAATGGCCGCGAGCCGCACCCGAACCCTCGCCTGGCTCCACATCTCCACCATCGGCCTAGTGGACACCAGGCTCCCCGAGTGTCTCTTCCTGCCCACGCTGAACGTGGAGGAGGCCGTCGCCACGGCGAAGGCGAATCCATACACCATAGTCGGGTTCAAAGCGAGACTGAGCAGCTACGTGACGGGGGGCGGATCCTGCATGCCGACCCTCAGGCTGGTGCTGGAAGCCGGGAAGGCGGCCGGTCTGCCGGTGATGGTGCACGTGGGCGATACGACGGAACCGCTGGGAGCGATCATCGACCTGCTGCGACCGGGCGACGTGGTCACCCACTACCTGACCCCGCGCAAGAACGGGATCCTCGGGCCGGCGGCAGTGCCTGGAGCGAAGATCATCCCCCAGGTCGAGGAGGGGCGAGCGCGAGGAGTCATCTTCGATTCCTCTCGGGGGATGACCCAGCACATGGGCTTTGCCCAGATGCAGGCGGCGGTGGAGAGCGGTCTGCTTCCGGACACGCTGAGCACCGATCTCACCGACGGTTCGGCGCTCAATCCCTACCACAGCCTGCTGATGGTCGCCACGGAGTTCATGTCTTTCGGCGTCGAAGTCGAGGAGCTGTTGCCGCGCATGACCATCAACTCGGCCAGGATGCTCCGTCGAAAGGACCTGGGGAAGCTGCAGTTGGATGGCATCGGCGACGCCTCGATCCTCAAGGTTGAGGTGGGCGACTTCGCCGTCACGGACGGGAACGGCTGGGTCCGCAAGACGAACAGGCGGTTGGTGGCCATCGGCGTGGTGCGCGCGGGCAGCTACACCGCCCTCAACCCGCCCCCGGCCAACTGAAGGCCGTCCACGGTAGCACCGCATGGTCCGTCCTTCGCCAGCAAGGCGTCCAGTTGCTGTCCATCCACCGTCTCGTGGAGCAGCAGTTCGCCGGCCAGGGCATCCAGACAGGCCCGATGCCCCTCCAGAAGCTCTCGTGCTTGCCGGTGGGCCATCTCCACCAGCTTGCGAACGACGGCGTCCAACTCCGCCGCCGTTGCCTCGGCGTACTCCCTGGGAGCTCCTATCTCCCGCCCCAGGAAGGGGTGGGTCTCCCCAACCCCATACCATATGGGTCCCAACTCCTCGCTCATGCCCCACAGCCCCACCATTCGCCGGGCCAGGCCGGTGGCCTGCTTCAGGTCGCTCTCGGCGCCGGTGGTGGGGTCCCCAAACACCAACTCTTCGGAGGCTCGCCCACCCAGCAAGACGGTCAGCCGGCCGGCCAGGTAGGAGCGGGAGTAGTTGCGCCGGTCCTCCTCGGAGAACTGCTCGGTCACCCCCAGCGCCCGGCCGTGGGGGATGATGGTGATCTTGCTCACGGGATCCGTCCCCGGGGTCAGCCTCGCCACCAGCGCATGGCCACCCTCGTGGTAAGCCACCAGCCGCCGCTCTTCCTCGTTTACCAGGGCAGCCTGTCTCGTCCCCAGGACGATCTTGTCCATCGCCTCGTCGAAGTCCTTCATCGCGACCTTGATGCCTCCACGCCGTGCAGCGGCCAAGGCCGCCTCGTTGGCAAGGTTGGCCAGGTCGGCACCGGAGAAGCCAGGAGTGCGCCTGGCCAGGAGATCGAGCTTGACGTCGTGTCCAAGACGCAGGGGGTGGGTGTGGATCTTCAGAATGGCCTCCCGGCCGGTCCTGTCAGGGAGCCCGACCGTCACCTGCCGGTCGAACCGCCCCGGCCGCAGCAGCGCGGGGTCAAGCACGTCCGGTCGGTTGGTGGCCGCGATCACGATGACGCTGGTCTGGTCGTCGAAGCCGTCCATCTCCACCAGGAGTTGGTTGAGGGTCTGCTCCCGCTCGTCGTTTCCCCCTCCCAGCCCAGCTCCCCTCTGCCGGCCGACGGCGTCGATCTCGTCCACGAACAGGATGGAGGGAGAGGCAGCCTTCGCCTTGGTGAAGAGGTCACGGACCCGGCTTGCGCCCACCCCGACGAACATCTCCACGAACTCCGAGGCCGAGATGCTGAAGAAGGGCACGCTCGCCTCGCCCGCCACGGCCCTGGCCAGGAGGGTCTTTCCCGTCCCTGGAGGGCCGATCAGCAGCACGCCCCGGGGCAGCCTCGCGCCCAGCTGTCGATAGCGCTCCGGTCGCTTCAGGAAGTCGACCACCTCGAGGAGGTCGGCCTTCGCCTCCACCTGGCCTGCCACGTCGGCGAAGGTGACACCGGGTTTCTCCTGGTTGTAGACCCGGGCCTTGCTGCCACCGAAGCCGAAGAGCGACTGGGCTCCGCGCTGGCTCTGACGGCTCATGAAGATCAGCACCCCCACCAACAGCGCCACCGGCAGCAGGCTGGCCGCCAGGTCCAGGAACCAGGGACTTGCCGGTGGTGTCCTTGACCACAGTGGTCACGCCGTGCTGATCGAGAAGCGGGAGAAGACGATCATCGCCATTGACCGGCATGACGGTGGTGAACCGGGCGTAGGTGGCTGGAGCGGTGCTCGTCGCCTGGGGCGGTGCAGACGTTGGGGCAGCCCCGGAGGGCGTTCCCCCAGTGTCAGCCGGCTGCGTAATCGCGCTCTTGAAGGCGCCGTCGGCATTCTGCCCTGCCAGGTCCACGCTCGCTACGTTGTCCGAGCGGACCTGTTCCAGAAAGGCACTGTACGAGAGAACTGCCGCCGGGGGTGTCTTCGGAACCAGGAAGGCATAGAGGTTCCACGCCAGGACCATCAATAGCATGAACCACATTAGCCGCCGGGACTGAGCCGAAGGCGGGGGCGCAGACGGTTTCGGCTGTCCGCCGCCGTCGCGCCTGACAGGGCCCTTAGTTGGGCTCGTAGGCATACTCATTGGTTCTCCTAACTCTTCCCGCTCCCGGTTGGTCCAGGTAGCCCTGCGGTGGACAAAGGGTGGGCGGCCTGCTTCGGACTGTTGGGCTCCAGAGAGAGCCTGTTCCCCTCCGGCTCTCGCTCGACAGTGAGCCGGGCTCGCTCCAGCCGAGCGACGTCCCCGGGGACGATGATGAGCAGGGTCCGACCCATGAAGCTGATGACCTGATCAGTAGGTCGGGGACATGCCAACGAGAGGTACGCGCCACCCCGACCAAAGTTCAACCTCAGGCCAACTCGCGTGGCGGTGCGACGTAGCTCCGGCCGACCCACCAAGGCTGCTTCCAGCCGGGCGAGGATCAACTCCATGGCATCATCTGAGATCTCGAACAAGGGAAGCCTCCCAACTTGATGGCGGGCCGCTCGTCACATCTGCACGGGTGTTCTCATGCCCGTAGGACCGGGAGCACTGGGCCTTCGCCGCAGCGGTTCTGATACGTAGGGTGGGGCCCTGTGCCCCACCGCCCGCGTGGCGATGATAGGCCGGCGGCAGGGCAGGGCGCCCTGCCCTACATCTCGAAATCCCTGCGGCGGAGCACTAGGCCTGGTAGTCCTCGCAGAGAAACTCGAAGCAAGCCTGCGAGTGGGCGCAGGCCGGTCTTTCTTGAAGACCGTGCCAGCCTCGACGTTGGTCAGCAGATCCAGCCATCGTCCCGGAGCACCTATGCTGGTTCCTGCCCTTCCTTCTCCGCTACCCTCTTCTCCACATCCTGGTTGACCGCCAAGGCGGTCCTCGCATGCCCATTGCCCGACCTGGAACGCTCCCTTCGGTCGGTGCCTCACGCACGAAGCATTGACGTGACTCCGCTGCCAGAGCTCGCTGCATCCAGCGTCCCCCGATGCTGCGGAGCGGCTGGAACGGGGTCAGGGTCGAAACGTAGCATCACCAGAGCCTTCCTCAACGCTTCAATGGACATCTTCTCCTTAGGCCACGGACTTCTGGCTCACGGCGGCCGCAGCGCTCACCGAACGGGAATGCGGCTCGTAGCTGGGGCCGCATTCCCGAAGGCAGCGGGGCATGGATACCCCTACCCTACGGGTAAGGGGGTCACCGGTGGGACCTCCCCCGCTGGGACCCTCCCGTTGCCATGGGCCAACTGCGGAAGCATCGCCGTGATCAGATCGATGGGCAAGGGGAAGATGATGGTGGAGTTCTTCTCCACCGCGATCTCCGTCAGGGTCTGCATGTAGCGCAGCTGCAGGGCTGCGGGAGACCGGTTCAGCATGTCGGCGGCATCAGCAAGGCGGGCAGAAGCCTCGAACTCGCCCTGTGCGTGGATGATCTTCGCCCTCTTCTCTCGTTCTGCCTCGGCCTGCTTGGCCATGGCCCGCTGCATCGACTGGGGCAGCTCCACGTCCTTCACTTCCACGACGCTGACCTTGATCCCCCAGGGCTCCGTCTGCTCGTCGATGATCTGCTGCAGCCGTGCGTTGATCTGGTCGCGCTGCGCCAGCAGGCCGTCCAGATCCGACTGGCCCAACACCGCCCGAAGGGTGGTCTGGGCGATCTGAGAGGTGGCCCGAATGTAGTCGAGGACCTTCGTCACCGCCATGTTGGGGTCCATAACCTTGAAGTATATGACGGCGTTCACCTTGATGGTGACGTTGTCCCGGGTGATCACCTCCTGGGCCGGCACGTCCATGGTGATCACTCGCAGATCGATCTTCATCATCCGATCGATCCCTGGGATGATGAAGAACAGCCCCGGCCCCTTGGCGCCCATCAGCCGGCCGAGCCGGAAGATGACCCCTCGCTCGTACTCTTGTACCACCTTCACGGCCGAGGTGAACAGGATGAAGGCAAGGATCACCAGTACTACTACGCTCACGCCAAGTGAGGATAGGATTTCCATCGAGATTCCCCTTTCGTATAGATTCCTAAACCGCCCCGACGAACTTTCCCTCGCAGTACAGATCGACTCGGCTGCCGTTGGCCGGGAGGGGCAGGACTCTCCTGACCGCCTTCCGCCGCTGCCCCACGGACAGCCCCTGATTACAGAACACCTCCCGACGAAGCCTGCCGAACTGCAGGCTGGTTACGTCGATGCGAACGGTCTTTGTTGCGGTCATGTGTAATCACCCTTCGGGGAACTCTCCCAGCGTGGTTGTGTCAACGATTCCGCCAGGCCTGCCACCAAGGTCGGTCCGGCGTCACAGCGCGGAAGCCGGCGATCGCGATGGCCGCGCCGCCCAACGAGACGGCGACGCCGCTGAAGTTGAGCCCAGTCACGTCGATTCCCAGCAGCACTGATCCCAGCCAGCCGACGATGGCCGCGCCGAGGATACCGACAGGGATGTCGCCGACAAGGCCGTAGCCCCCCGACCCCATGAGCAGACTCGCGCCCCATGCGGCGATGAGCCCCAGGACGATCCAACCGAGTACGGTCACAGCGGCCCCTCCGTTTCTTGATGCGCTGTATCTGGCCTCGACGCCTTCCCTACGCCGCGCCACGCCAACCCCAGCCACAGAAGCGGCAGGACTGGGCCGCCGGGTCCACATGAGAACCTTCCATCAACAGTCCACTGGTAGCAGCATACGCGTAACCCACGCCGCCCGTCGTCTATCGAAGGCTTATTCAGGGATTACATCTGGGGAGTGTCTCTCGCGGGTCTCTAAACCGCGTCGATTGTGGGCTGTGCAGAGGGTTAGGGGGGACCAGACCTCAGGGCCCGGGATTAGGAGCAGCGGCCTGCGGTCGTGGGGCCTTCACCAGAGGTCAATCGTCTCGCCCTGGCCCTGGCCATGGGGTGGGCGCAACTGCAGCCGCGTGGGCCGAATCTCGACCACCTGGCACCACGCCGCTTCGGGAGTCCTGGCAAGGGCGAGTCGGCCGGGGTACTCGCCTGGCCGCAGCAGGCGTGCCACGCCGCGCACCTGCCACGTGTTGGCGGTAGCCACCACCAGCGCATTACTCTCCAGGTTGAACAGCAGATCCGAGGTCCTCGCCACCAGCACGTAAAGGACGAGGTCCACCGCCTCGCAGGGCAGGGTCTCGGCCTGGATCTCCGCCGGGCCGTAGGCCGAGAGCACGATCTGAGGCGCATTTGAGAGGGCTTCGCTGGCCCGTTGTCGTAGCTGACGCAGCACCGGCTACCTCCCATCAACAGGAAACCCGTTTACGCTTGCGGACCCAGCATATGCGTAAACGGGCACGGGTGTCGTCTGTCGAAAGTCTAATCTGGGGCTCTACTCTCGCTCGAGAAGCCTGAGTCCCCTGGCCAGGGCCACGGCCTCGGTGCGGTTGCCCGCCCCGATCTTGCCGAGGATATGGCTGATGTGCGCCTTGACCGTGCCCACGCTGACCGTGAGCTCGTCGGCGATCCTCTGGTTAGGCGCACCACCCGCCAGAAGCCGGAGAACCTCGACCTCCCGGGGGGTGAGCGACTCGACGCCGGGGGTCGGGTGTCGGGTATCGGGGGTCGGGAGAGTGGGCGCTGCCCTCTCGTCTCCTGATCCCTGGCCCCTGCCCCTCGACCCCTGAATGGCCGCCAACAGTCGGGCGACGTACTCGGGAGCGATCCCGCGCGCGGACACCCGGCGGAGCAGCGTGCCCATCGGCTCGCCGTGATCCGCAAAGGTGCGAATGTAGCCCTCCGGCTCGGCCAGGGCTAGCGCCCGCTCCAGGGAGCTTAGCGCCGGTGTGAGTTCACCGCTCTCGTGCAGGGCCAGAGCCTGGAGTGCCAGGATCTCGATCACCACCCCGAAGCGTCCGGCTGCCTCGGCGGGGCCCAGGAGGCGCGCCAGAAGCCTGACCGCCTCGGCCGCCTCGCCCCGCGCCAGGCGGAGCCGCACCAGGCTCAGGCACTCCCGCTCACCTGGCAAGCCGAAGTCCGCCGCTTCCCCCACCCGAAGCTCCCGCGCCCAGCTCTCCGCATCCTCCAGTCGGTCCATTGCCACCAGGAGATCGGCCCGTTCGGCCAGCAGAAGTCGGCGCATCACGGTCAAGTTTTGCTCCTGGACCGTCTCGATCGCCCTCTCGATCATGGCCAGCCCGGACTGTGCATCCGCCTGCGCCCGGTGCAACCGCGCCAGCGCCCAATAGGTTGCAGCCAGGGCCTCCACGTACCCGCTCTGCTCCCCCAACTCCAGCGCTTGGCCCAGGTAGCCCCCAGCGCCATCGAGATCGTCCAGCTCGCGTCTCAGATGGCCCAGGTAGGCGTACAGCATCCCCAGCGTCGGGACCATCCGAGCGGGAGCCTCGGATACCTCCGCGACGACCTTCAGCGCCCGCTGGCAGACCCGCTCCGCCTCCCGGAGGCGCCCGCGCAGCATCTCGGTACGAACCAGGTAGGCCGAGGATACCATGACCATGTGCAGGCTCCCCGTGACCAGGCTGAGATCGACCGCGTCGGCGAAGGCAGCGCTGGCCGGAGCCACGTCGCCGGTCAAAAGGTGGGCATCCCCGAGGTTGAACGCGGCGAGGCTCCGCATGAACGGCTCGCTGGGGGGCAGGCGCGAGAGGGCCTGCCTGGCGTACTCGATGGTGCGCTGGAGTTGGGG
>JAMCTB010000075.1 GCA_023380955.1 Chloroflexota bacterium
TATCCGGAGGTGCTCCTGATCGATCCTGGCAGGGGTGGCCGCCACGATCTTCTGAAACAGGTCGATTGTTGCCTCAGGTCCCATGCCGCCCAGGATACCGACAACCTTCTCTGCCATGGCAGCCTCCTATCGGCACGTTGATGGCCGCATTATAGTAGGGCTCAGTAGGGGCAGCATCCACGCCACTCCACCGGACCGATCAGGACCCTGCCCAGCGTGGCCGACCGGTTCCTGCGGTCGATGCCCAGTAGCTCGAGGTGACCCACCGTAGCCTCGCTATCGACATCCATCGCCTTGAAGGGCATCACCGTTGGGTTCTTGGCAGCAGCCTGGTGGAGAAGATCCTCCAACTGGGCCTCGTCGAGAGGGTAGGAGAAGCCGGGGCCGGCCCACTGCATCAGGAACTCCGCGGAGCCGCTCCATTCGACGAGGGTGGGGATGTCGGCCCGGGTGAAGGGCTGTAGCCGGATCATGGTCTACATTCCTCGCGGTCAGATTGGTCGACGATCGCCGGCAGGAGCCGGCTCCTGCTGGACCCGCCATTCGCTGCCGGAACGCTGATGGACACGAGACCTGGTGCTCAGTCACACGGATTTCGACAGGGCGTAGGGGCAGATCTGTGCGTCTGCCCTGGGCGCACACGCAGCTGCGCCCCTACCGGCGTCATCGGCAACTGTCAAATCCGGTGTGTCCGAGTACTGGTGCACGACCATGTAGAAGATGACGCCCACGCTCCCAGCCGTCAAGACCACCGTAGCGAAGGCCCAGGACTGTGGAGCTGCGGCTATTCTGCCGATCATACCACGTAGGGACCGGGTGCGCTTCTTGCTTCTGGCTGCCGGATCGGCGTCTGGTGGAGCCGATCCGAGGGCTTGAAGGGTTCACCCGGCCATTCGAGGCCCGCCGACAGGCCGGCAGGCTGCGACAACAAAGCTCGCCCCAGCGGGCTGGAGGCCGGCAAAGGGGCTGGCGAGCGATACCGAAATGGACAGGACTTTGGAACCTTCTTTCGCGGCCGGCAGGCTGTTGGGCATACGGATAGGTCTGAGCGCCAGTTGGTTTGTCGTCTTTGCCCTGGTCACCTGGAGTCTGGGGGCGGCGTACTTCCCTGCGGAGTACCCCTGGTGGCCGGCGGAGATCCACTGGGCGATGGCGATCTCGGGGAGCGCGCTCTTCTTTGGCTCGGTGTTGATCCACGAGCTGGCCCACTCCGTGGTGGCGGTGCGCTGTGGCATCCCCGTGACCCGCATAACCCTATTCATCTTCGGCGGTCTGGCCCAGGTCGGTCGGGAGGCCCCTACCCCCCGCATCGAAGCCTCCGTTGCGGCGGCGGGACCGGCCGCCAGCCTGATCCTGGGGATCATCTTCGGCTTTCTCTATCTGGCGAGCAGGACGTTGAGCTCACCGCTGGCCAGCCTGTCCCTCTGGCTGGCGATAGTCAACGGCAGCCTGGCGCTGTTCAACCTGATCCCGGCTTTCCCGCTGGACGGGGGTAGGCTGCTGCGGGCAGGGGTGTGGTCGGTAACGAGCGACCACGGTCTGGCTACCCGGCTCTCCTCGTGGGCAGGGCAGTTCACGGGGATCCTGCTCGTTCTGTACGGACTGTACTCCGCCCTTGGCGCCGAGGGGGGCCTGCTGAACGGCGTGTGGGCCGTGCTGGTGGGATGGTTCCTCCACAACGCGGCTCTGGGCAGCTATCGGGCCTCGAAGGCGTCGGACGAGCTGAAGGCGGTAACCGCCGAGGACGTGATGGCGCGGGACGTGGTCCCGGTGCCGGTGAACGCCACCGTGGCGGAGTTCGTGAACGGCTACCTTATGCGGCGCCGGCACGGTCGTTTCCCGGTGGTGGATGGCATACAGCTGGTGGGGACCGTGGGTCTGGAGGAGGTGCGCAAGGTGTCCATGGGCCGGCGCACCACCACGTGGATCCAGAAGGTGATGCGGTCCGCCGAGCGGTACCCACCCCTGGGCCGCCGCGAGCCCGCAGACCAGGCCCTCCAGCGGCTGAACGAGATGGAGACGGAGGAGCTTCCGGTGGTGGATGAGGGCCGGGTCATCGGCATGCTCAGCCGGGCGGATCTCCTGAAGTTGGTCCAGGTGCGGGGGATCCTCCGCAAGTAGGACTGAGCTACGAGTACTGAGTGGCCGACGGCCAGTCCGCAATCCAGAGTCCAGAGTGCTGAGTGCTGGGCATGGTTCACCAGGGCGCGAGATCGGGTGACAGTTGCGGGAGGGCGAGCCTCCCGGCGAGCCGGCTCAGCAGGAGCTTCGCCCTCCCGCACTGTGACCGCGTTTGTGAACCATCCCGAGTGCTGAGTCCTCAGTTCTGGCGGAGGTGGGCTGCCCTCGCTCGGGGAAGCACCTCCGGGTTCACCACGTTCCGGGGCCTCTGGCCGCTCAGAACCCGCACCACCTCCTCGACCGCCCTGGTCTGTAGCTCCACCAGCGACTGCTCCGAGTAGAAGGAGGCGTGGGGGGTGAGGACCAGGTTGTCCAGCGCCAGGAGCGGATCGTCGGTCGCGGGGGGTTCCTGCGGCATCACATCCAGGCCGGCGCCGGCGATCCACCCCTCCCGAAGGGCGCGTTCCAGAGCGACCGTGTCGATGATGGGCCCCCGGGATGTGTTCAGCAGGTAGGCCGTCCGCTTCATCTTGCGCAGTTGGGCTTCCCCCATCAGCCCCCTGGTCTCAGGTGTGAGGGGCAGGTGGAGGGAGATGAAGTCCGACTGTCCCAGCAGCGTGTCGAAGTCGACCACCTCCACCCCCTGGAGGCTCTGGTCCCCCGGCCTCAGGGCGGGATCGTGAACCAGGATCCGGAGGTCCATCCCCGACGCTTTGCGAGCCAAGCTTCTGCCGATCTTCCCGAAGCCCACGATGCCCAGGGTGCTGCCGCTGACCCGGAAGAGCGGTCTGCCCATCAGGTTATCCCACCGTCCGGAGTGGGTGGCTCGGTCGTACAGGGGGATCCGGCGGGCGCAGGCCAGCAGCAGCCCCAGCGCGTGCTCCGCCACCTCGTCGACGCAGAAGGCCGGCACGTTGGTGACCACGATGCCCAGCTCCGTGGCCGTCTCCAGGGCGATGTTGTCCACCCCGATGCCGTAGCGGGCCACCTGGAGGCAGCGGGGGGCTGCCCGCAGGACCGCGGGCGTCACCTGGGCGAAGCAGGTCATGATGGCGTCGCAGCCGGCGGCCAGGCGGGCCAGTTCCGCCTCGGAGCCGTTCGGGGAGACGATCACCTCGGCTCCCACGGTGGAGAGGATCCGGCGCTCTACGTCGACGTTGGGCCACACGTGGTCGGTGATGAGGACCTTCATCTGAACTCACTTCCCCCCTGTCCCTGTTGCTATCGACATGATGTCCAGGTTGTCTCGCTTTTGCCACCCCAGGCGAGTCCAGAACTCGGAGCCCTCGTCGTTGCTCGTATGAACGAAGAGGTGGCACTTGGCGATTCCGGCTTCGCTCAGCCCTACTCCTTTCCCTCTGGGAGAGGGAGATTCGAGCCCTCACCCCGACCCTCTCCTCGAGAGGAAGTAGCTGCACACTGAGAACTCAGAACTCAGAACCTGGTGGGCGGGATGCCCGCGCTCCCGGCAGCACTCAGAACCTCTCGTGCCGGTACTCCTCGACCGCCTCCACGATGGCGGCCAGGTTCTGGTTGGGCGTCACCAGAGGAACCGCGCACTCGGGGCCGACGATGGGGACCCCGGCCTCCAGCAGCCGGCGCACCTGGGCCTTCACCAGCTCGGGCGTCCCCTGCAGCAGGGTCTCCGGATTGTTGACGTTCCCCACCAGGGTGATCCGGCCATCGACGATCTCCAGGGCCCTGGTAGCATCCACTTTGGAGTCGAAGTGGAAGGCATCGAAGCCGGCCTGGGCTATGTAGTCCAGCCGGTTGGTGGTGTTGCCGCAGATGTGCAGGATGGTGGGGCAACCCAGCCTGGCAGTGATCTCCTGGTGGATCGGCAGCAGGAGGTCTCGATAGCAGCCGGGGCTCACCAGGTCGCCGGTAGCGTGGTCCGCCACCACCAGAACGTCGGCTCCGGCCCTCATCTGGGCCTTGCCGAAGAGGACGGTCACCTCTTTCAGAACGTCGAGGAACTGCCCCACCCTGTCAGGGTTGTCGATGGTATCCACCAGGAAGGGCTGGATGCCGTGCAGATGGTAGGCGAGGGTCCAGGGCCCCATCACCTTGCCGACGAGGACTGCGTGGTCGCCGTGGTGCTGCCGGAGCAGCCGGAGCGCCTCCAGGACGGCTCGGATGGATGGGCGTTCCAGGAAGTCCTCGGGGATGGCGATCTCCTCGGGGTCGCCGTAGGGGGTGGTGGTGTTGACCGGCATGTTCTGCCGATCGCCCCAATCCACCTCGCATCCGAGGGCCGCGGCCTCCTGCTGGACGCTGAAGATGGGGGCGATGGTGTCGTAGCCCAAGAGGTCGTGGCCCGCGGCCGCTAGGATCGCCATCTTCTCGCCGTCGAGATGGGCGTCGGGGAAGAAGGAGCCGCTTCTCTCCATCAGCTCCACGGTGGCGATGGAGGTGGGGTTCCCGACGGGAGTACGATCTACACGGCCGCCGAAAAGGGCGGCCAGGAAGCGCCGTTTCGGGGACATGGGCACCGGGGATGGTCTTGACGAGCCCATCGGCTCACCCTCCAGTCAGTAAGGGTCAGAGGATAGAGAACGAGGGAGAGAACCCATTCTCTCCCTCGGATCTGCGCAGGTCTGTGGGGGCCGGCTAGGCCTGCGCCACCGCCTCAACGGGCTCCTGGGCGGGCTGGGATTCCTGGCGGGGCAACATCACCCCGAGGATCTTCTGGATGGTCATGGTGTGGCTGCAGACGCCCCAGCTGGTGAAGAAGTTGCAGGTGCACTTCCAGGTGCCCTGATTATAGGATACGGTGTACGAGTCGTGTTCGCCTCTGAAGGTGGCGGAGAACTGCTGAAAGTTGACTCGGTCCGGTTCCTGAGCGTAAAGGTTGGCTTTCTGGATCTTTCCAATCAGGCTTGAGTGCATGTCAGCCGATACCTCCCCTTTAGTCTGCTCTCCGTCCGTCACAAAAGCTCCGCACAAAACAGAACACCAGCGTGCGTGCGCACACTGGTGTTCACCGACTGGCCAGAACTACAATTGGTGTCTTACGTGGCCTCTGCATTCGCTGCCCCGCGGCTGGTTTCACACCTGCTAACCTGCAATCAGTATACGGCCGCTACGTCCCTCTGTCAATGGAATTCGACAGCTGCGATAGGGGTTGCGATCACGGAATCTCGGTGCCCCGCCCCTCCCTGGACGCGATCAGATGGCCTAGCTCCGAGTAGTTGGGATCGCCGCCCAACTGCACGACGTCGTCCGCCGGGACCCCCGCTCTCAGAAGGGGTCCGGCCACGTCCTTCAGCAGGTCCGGAACGTACGATTTCACCAGCTCGCATCGGTCCCCTAACGGACGGATGGCATATTCGGCAAGGCCACCGGGCACCAGGGCAGTCTCCAGCCTTTGCAGGATCAACTCCTCCGACTCGCCGCCGGTGGACCGCAGGGAAACGGCTCCTTCCAGCGCGGTGACGATGTGAAACCGCCCCCCGGGCTGCTGAAGGACGCGGGATTCCGTCGCCAGTAGCTCCGCGGCGAAGTAGCTGCAGGCGCACAAGAAGCGGCGACGGTAGCCCCCTTCGCGCAGCTCAACAGGCCGGATCTTGTGGGTGGAGAGGGGTGCCAGGCGGGCCACGTCCAGCGACTTGTCGACGTGAAGCTCTCGGGTGACTCCACCGGCCTCCTTCCTGCCCCAGTCGTACAGCCTGTAGGTCAGGTCCGAGGACTCCTGGAGCTCGTACACCATGAGCCCTTTGCCCAGGGCGTGGATCGTGCCGGCCGGGAGGAAGACCGTGTCGCCCTTGGCGACCGGGACGTAGTCCAGCACGTCGGTCACGGTGCCCGCATCCAGGGCCCGTTGGAGCTCGGTCCGGTCCAGCGGGCGATTCAAACCGTGGACTATGCGGGCTCCGGGCTCCGCCTCGAGGACGTACCACACCTCCGTCTTGCCGAAGGGTTGGTGCTCTCGCGCCCGGGAGTATCCGTCGTCCGGGTGCACCTGCACGGAGAGGGTGTCGTGGGCGTCGATCAGTTTGACCAGCAGGGGGAAGATGGTGTCGGGCCCCTTCGGAACCGAGCTGCCGAGGATTTCGCGGGGGAGCTCGTCGACGAGGCTCTTCAGGGTTCTTCCCTGCCAGGAACCGTTGGCGACGGCAAGACCGTCCCACACCACCCACACTTCGCCGATATTGCCTTCGCCCTCAGCCTTCACCCCCGCCAGCCCCTTCAGCTTCTGGCCCCCCCAGACCTTCTCCTTGGGAAGAAGCTCGAACTTGAGTGGGTAGAGCTGGTGGCGAGTCGATCGTCTCATGGTGGGTGCATCCTCCCTTACGGTCGTCCATGGTCGGCCCGCGGCCCAGTCGTTTGTCTCGCCGGCAAGGTATGGACCAGACCGAGAAGTGCGGGAGGGCGAGGCTCCCGCCGAGCCATGTTCCGATGCATGGGTGGCTAGCCAGGAGGCTCGCCCTCCCGCAGTGTCGCCGACGGTGCCAGCGGACTATCGCACGCCCGCGATGGTTTCCCCCATGTCCAGCATGCGGTTGACCCGCGCCGGATCGGTGGTTTCGGTGTAGATCCGCATCACCGGCTCGGTGCCGGAGAAGCGGATCAGCAGCCAGCTCCCGTCCTCCAGGATGAACTTGTTGCCGTCGGTGGTGTTCACCTCCACCACCCGCATCATGTCCATCTCGCTGGGGCGGTGCTCGCTGACACGGCGGATGATCTCGGCCTTCCTGGCGGGATCGAAGTGGAAGTCCCGCCGGTCGTAGTAGTGGGCGCCCACCTTCTCGTACAGGTAGTGGATCACCTCGGAGAGGGGCTTGGTCAGCTTGATCTTCAGATCCAGCAGGAAGAGACCGGCCACGAAGGCGTCGCGCTCGGGGATGTGCCCCTTGAAGGCGAAGCCGCCGCTCTCCTCGCCGCCGATCAGGGCGTCCGTCTCCAGCATCTTCGGGGCGACGTACTTGAACCCCACGCCGGTCTCGTACACCGGCACTCCATACAGCTTGCCCAGCTTGTCGGCCATCACCGTGCTGGTCACCGTTCGGACGGCCGGGCCCCGCATCCGCCTGACCTCAAGCAGGTAGAGGAACAGCAGGGCGTACATCTGGAGCTGGTTGACGAAGTTGCCGTTCTCGTCCACCGCCCCGATCCGGTCGGCGTCCCCATCGGTGGCAAGCCCCACGTCGGCCTTGTGGGTGCGCACGGCCTCCATAGTCTCCGCTACGTTGGGTGGGATGGGCTCCGGGTTGATGCCCGGGAAGATGGGGTTTCGCTGCGACCGGATGTTATGGACTCGGGTAGTGCCTCCCCGCAGCAGCGCGTCGAAGTATCCCGCCCCGACCCCGTACATGGCATCGGCGACGACGTTCAAACCGGCATTCTTGATGGCGTTCACGTCGACCAGGCGGCCGATCTGCTCGAAGTAGGCGGGCTTCGGGTCGAAGTAGTTGACGGTCCCAGCCTTGACCAGCTCTTCGAGTCTCTTTCGCTGCACCCCACCGCCGGCCTGGACCTGCCGGACCTGGGCCTCGATCTTCTCCAGGATCTCGGGCGAGGCGGCTCCCGCGTACTCGGGCCGGAACTTGATCCCGTTCCACACCCCGGGGTTGTGGCTGGCGGTGACCATCACCGCCCCCGCGGCCTTCTGGGCGAGGATCGAGTAGGACACCACGGGGGTCGGCGCCGCCTCCTGGCAGAGCCAGACCTTGATGCCGTTGGAGCCCACCACCTCCGCCACCGCCGCGGCGAAGCCCTCGGAGGCGAACCGGAAGTCGTAGCCCACTACCAAGCCGTTGGTGGCCTTGCCGCTCTCCTTGAGATAGTTGGCTATGCCCTGGGCAACGATCCGCACGTTGTCGTAGGTGAAGTCTTCGGCGATGACCCCGCGCCAACCATCGGTGCCAAACTTGATCTCTGTTGCCACCTGGCCCTCCTCAGCAAAACAGTGGGACGCCGTGGGCTGTGGCCAGCCTCCGAGGGTCCCCTCTCAGGTGCGGTCGCCCGCTGCTTAAACTCTCTTCAAGCCCTAGTTTAGCGAGTCTACAGGGGAATTATCAAACGTGGGAGGGGTAGGGGGGAAGCTACTTGTTGGCCGACAGGGTCTCCCGCCACCAGTTGAGGGTGTCCGTGAGGGTGCGTTCCAGGGGTATCTCCGCCTTCCAGCCCGTAAGCGACCGGAGCTTGCCGCAGTCGGCGACTATCCGCGGGATGTCGGAGGGGCGAAGCCGTTCGGGATCCTGTTCGATCCCCAGGGAGATCCGGCTCTGGGCCAGCAGCAGGTCGAGCAGCCGGCGTATCGATACCGCTCGCTCGCTCCCCAGGTTGTAGACGTCGCCGGGCACTCCCAGTGTCACCGCCAGGTGGTAGCCCCGGACGATGTCGCGGACGTCGGTGTAGTCCCGCTCGGCCTCCAGATTGCCCACCTTGAGAACGGCCGGCCTCAGGCCCAGCTCGGCCTCGGCTATCTGGCGCGCGAAGCTGGAGGCCACGAACCGGTCGCTCTGGCCGGGACCGATGTGGTTGAAGGGTCGGACGCGAACGATGGGTAGGTCGTAGGCCAGCTGGTACTGGTAGCCCAGCAGGTCCTGGCCCACCTTGCTGACGGCGTAGGGGTTGGCCGGCCGGAAGGGGGTGGTCTCCTTGACGGGGAGATCCCCCGGCTCCACCATCCCGTACTCTTCGTTGGAGCCCACGACCATGATGGTAGGCCGTCCTCCCCAGGCCAGAACTGCCTGGAAGAGGTTCACCTGCCCGACGATGTTGTTGACGAGGGTGCCGGTTGGATCGGCGAAGGCGGTGGGTACGAAGGCCTGGGCAGCCAGATGAAAGATCCAGGTGGGCTGCACCCTTTCCACGATCTCGCGCATCCGGTCGGTCTCCATCAGGTTGCCGATCAGAACCTCGAGTCTGGGGCCCAGCTCTGCCTCGACGTCGGCCGTCGGTTCGCCCGGGCGGGCGATGCCGTAGATCTTGGCCGTGGTGGTGGTGGCCAGATACCTGGCCAGGTGCTTTCCCACGAAGCCGGCCATTCCTGTGATGAGTGCCCTGGGTTCAGTGTGCGTCACGCTTCAACCAATCCCCGATGTTGGGTGTCGGGAGGGCGAGCCTCCCGGCGAGCCACGTGTCCACCTCGTAAGGCGGCTCGGCAGGAGCCTCGCCCTCCCGCGGGACGTTCAACCACCCCCAACCAATGGTAGCTGTTACGCCTCGGTTCCCGCAAGGGTCTTGCCGGCCTTGTGGCCGTTGCCGGACCGGTTCTCCATGGGGCCAAGCCCCGCCTCGGCCCGCAGGGCGGCCGCCTTGTCGGTGATCTCCCAGGGGGCGTCGATGTCGTTGCGACCGAAGTGGCCGTAGGCCGCGGTGGCCTTGTAGATGGGCCGGCGCAGCTGCAGGTGGTGGATGATGGCGGCCGGCCTCAGGTCGAAGTGCTTCTTGACCAGCTCCAGGATCTTGGCCGGGGCCACCTTCTCGGTGCCGAAGGTCTCGATCATGATGGACAGCGGCCTCGCCACGCCGATGGCGTAGGAGATCTGGATCTCGAACCGCTCGGCCAGGCTGGCGGCCACCACGTTCTTGGCCACGTATCGGGCCATGTATGCGCCGGATCGGTCCACCTTCGTCGGATCCTTGCCGGAGAAGGCGCCGCCACCGTGGCGGGCCATGCCGCCGTAGGTGTCCACGATGATCTTGCGGCCGGTCAGGCCCGCGTCGCCCATCGGGCCACCTATGACGAAGCGCCCGGTCGGGTTGACGTAATACTTGGTCTTGTCGTCCAGCATGTTGGCCGGGATGATCTGCCTGACGACCTCCTCCAGGATGTCGGTGCGGATCTTCTCGTAGTCGGTGACCGGGTCGTGCTGGGCGGCGATGACGACGGTGTCGACCCTCTTCGGCTTGCCCTGGGAGTACTCCACCGTCACCTGGGACTTGCCGTCGGGCCTCAGGTAGGGGAGCACCTTCTCCTTGCGCACCAGCGACAGCTGCTTGCACAGCTTGTGGGCCAGGGAGATGGGCAGCGGCATCAACTCCTCGGTCTCGTTGCAGGCGAAGCCGATCATCATGCCCTGGTCGCCGGCACCGGTGGCCTCGATCGCCCTGTCCCACGCCTCGCCGGATCTCACTTCCAGCGCCTTGTTCACGCCCTGGGCGATGTCCGGCGACTGCCCCTTGATGGAGACGATCACGCCGCAGGTCTCGGCGTCGAAGCCGTACTTGGCCCTGGTGTAGCCCACGTCCCTGACGGTGTTCCGAACGATCTCAGGGATGTCCACGTAGCAGTTGGTGGTGATCTCGCCGGCCACCAGAACCAGGCCGGTGGTAGCGGCGGTCTCGCAGGCGACCCGACCGTTGGGGTCCTGCTCGATGATCGCATCCAGCACGGCATCCGAGATCTGGTCGCACAGCTTATCCGGATGCCCTTCGGTGACCGATTCCGAGGTGAAGAAGCTCTGCTCGGCCGACATGAAGGTGTTGCTCATTCTCTCGCTCCTCTCTCTGCAGCCATCAGCTATCAGCCAGAAGCTGATGGCTGATGGCTCACTCACGTTCCCGATTCCCAGGAGGCCAGGTACTTGACCTGCTCGGGGGTTAGCACGTCGATGGACACGCCCATGGACACCAGCTTGAGCCGAGCGATCTCTCGATCTATCTCCAGCGGGACGTCGTAGACCTTCCTCTCCAGCTCTTTGCCCCGCTGCACCATGTACTCGGCTGCCAGCGCCTGGTTCGCAAAGCTCATGTCCATCACCGCGGCCGGATGCCCCTCGGCAGCTGCCAGGTTCACCAGCCGCCCCTCGCCCAGCAGGTAGACCCGGTGGCCGTCGGGGTAGCTGTACTCGTCCACGAACTCCCGGATCCGCCGCTTGGTCCTGGTGTCCCGCTCCAGTGCCGGAATGTTGATCTCGTCGTTGAAGTGGCCGGAGTTGGCCACGATGGCCCCGTCCTTCATGGCCGCGAGATGCTGGGCGTCGATGACGTTCAGGTCGCCGGTGGTGGTCACGAAGACGTCTCCGATGGGCGCCGCCTCGGCCATCGGCATCACCCGATAGCCATCCATCAGGGCTTCGAGCGCCTTGATGGGATCCACCTCGGTGACGATCACGTCCGCCCCCATCCCCTTGGCCCGCATGGCGAGACCCCGGCCGCACCAGCCGTAGCCGGCCACCACGAAGTGCCTGCCGGCCAACAGGACGTTAGTGGCTCGCAGGACCCCATCGATGGTGCTCTGGCCCGTGCCGTAGCGGTTGTCGAAGAAGTGCTTGGTCATCGCCTCGTTGACGGCGACGATGGGGAACTCGAGGACCCCGTTGGCCTGCATGCTGCGCAGCCGGATCACGCCAGTGGTGGTCTCCTCGGTGCCGCCGATCACGTTGGGCAGCAGCTCCTGGTGCTCCTTGTGAAGGGAGGAGACCAGGTCGGCCCCGTCGTCCATGGTTATCTGGGGCTTGCGGGCCAGGACCGACTCGATGTGCCGGTAGTAGGTGGAGTTGTCCTCCCACTTCTTGGCGAAGACCGAGATCCCGTAGTCCACCACCAGGGAGGCGACGACGTCGTCCTGGGTGGAGAGGGGGTTGCTGGCGCAGAGATACACCTCGGCACCGCCGGCCTGCAGGGTTCTCGCGAGGTTCGCCGTCTCGGTGGTGACGTGGAGGCAGCCGCCGAGGCGAAGGCCTCGCAGCGGCTTCTCTCGCTCGAACCGCTCCCGGATCAGCCGAAGAACCGGCATCTGGATTTCGGCCCACTCGATCCTCAGCTTGCCCGTAGGGGCCAGGGAAAGGTCCTTGGCGTCGCTTTCAACCGGGACCAGCTTCGTCATGTGGTTGTCTCCTATTCACTAAGCTGTCGGTTACAACGTTGAGCTAGCTGCTCTGGTAACTACTCTGCCGGTGCCGACCTAACCCCCCCGCCCAGGAGAAAGCCAGCCGCTGGCAGTCGTCGGCGTGCTTGCAGCTGTGCTCGAAGAAGGTGAGCCGCTGGAACTCCTGGTATCTCTCCTCTATCTCCTCCCGTGTGGCGGAGAGGAGCCGGTTGACGCTGAAGTCCTCCACGGTGAAGGAGGCGATGACGCTGCCGTGAACCATCGCCTTGCGGATGCCGGTGGTGCTGAAGTCGCCGGTGCTGGCCAGGTAGCCCAGGAAGCCACCGGCGAAGGAGTCGCCTGCCCCCGTGGGGTCTTTCACGCTCTCCAGGGGATAGGCGGGGGCGATGAAGATCTCCTCGCCCACGTCCTGGGATATCATCAGCGCCCCATACTCACCCTTCTTGATGATGATCGCCTTTGGGCCAAGGGCCAGGATGCTGCGGGCCGCCGCCAGCAGACTGTAGTTCTGGGCGTACTGGCGCACCTCGGCCTCGTTCAGGAGGACGATGTCCACCCTCTGGATGACCCGGGTCAGATCCTCTTTCTTGCGCTCGATCCAGTAGTTCATGGAGTCGAGAACGGTCAGCCGGGGCGAGCCGGTCTGGGCCAGGACGTCCATCTGCAGGTTGGGATCGATGTTCCCCAGGAACACCAGCTTGCTGGCCCGATAGTCCGCGGGCAGCGCGGGGTGGAAGTCCACCAGCACGTTCAGCTGGGTGTCCAGGGTGTGGGCCGTGTTGAGGTCGAAATCGTACTGGCCCGCCCAGCGGAAGGTCCTGCCCGGCAGGGTCTGGAGCCCTGCCACCTCGACGTGGTGGCTCTTGAACAGCTGCCGGTACTTCTCCGGGAAATCCTGGCCGACCACGGCGACGATCTTGACGTCGGTGTAGTGCCGGGCGGCAAAGGCGAAGTAGGAGGCAGTCCCTCCGAGGGCCTCCTCCACCTTGCCGAAGGGGGTCTCCACGCTGTCCAGGGCGACGGTGCCCACGACCATCAGACTCACGATATCACCGCCGATTGAAGCGCCGACCCGCAACCGCAATGCTGCCGTTCCGTCGGGATAGCCGGGATCAGCTTGAAGATCATGTCCCTGACCCGCCGGTTGTTGTCGCCGAAAACCCTCATCACCTCCTCGGCGGTCACCGGCTCGATCCCGGTTCCCTCCAGGCCGACGTCGTAGTCGGTGATCAAGGAGATGTTGACGTAGCAGATCTCCAACTCCCGAGCCAGAGCCACCTCCGGGTACTGGGTCATATTGATGATCTCCCACCCCATGCCGCTGAACCACTTGCTCTCGGCGCGGGTGCTGAAGCGAGGACCCTGGATCACCACGGCCGTCCCAGCGGGATGGACGGTGATGCCCAGCCGCTGGCCGGCCTCGATGGTCAGCTCCCGCAGCTCCGAACAGTAGGGGTCGGCGGTGCTGATGTGGATGGAGACCGGGCCGTCGTAGAAGGTATCCTTACGACCGGTGGTTCGGTCGACGAACTGGTCGCAGATGACGAAGTCGCCGGGCTTGATGTGGCGCTGCAGGCTGCCCACGGCGCTGGGGGCGATGATGCGGGTGACCCCCAACGACTTCATGGCCCACAGGTTGGCCCGGTAGTTGATGGCGTGGGCCGGGTGCCTGTGGCCGTGCCCATGTCGGGGCAAAAAGGCCACCTTGCGGCCGCCGACCTCCCCCAGGGCGATCCTATCGCTGGGGGCGCCGTAGGGGGTGTTGATGGCCCTCTCCTCGACGTTCTCCAGCAGTTGGTAGAAGCCAGACCCTCCGAAGACGCCGATCTCTGCCACGGGTTGGTCCATGCTGTTGTCCTCCGTGCTATCAGCTATCAGCTCTTTGCTGACCGCTTAATCGTCGCAGTGCCTCCCCAAAGGGCTCCCGCGCGACGCCGTTTTCCGTGATGATGGCGGTGACGTATCGGTGCGGGGTCACGTCGAAGGCCGGATTGGCCACCTCCACTCCCTCCGGGGCGATACGCCGGCCCGCAATGTACAGCACCTCCCGGGGATCTCTCTCCTCGATAACGATCCCTTCACCCGAGGCGATGGAGAGATCCACGGTGGAGATGGGCGCCGCCACGTAGAAGGGGATGCCGTTCTCCCTGGCCAGGACGGCGACGGAGTATGTGCCGATCTTGTTGGCCACGTCTCCGTTGGCGGCGATGCGGTCGGCCCCCACCACTATGGCGTCGATCTTCCCCCGCTGCATGAAGTGGCCGGCCATGTTGTCGGTGATCAGGGTCACCGGTATTCCCTCTGAAACCAGCTCCCAGGCCGTCAACCTGGCCCCCTGGAGGAAGGGTCTGGTCTCGTCGGCGTAGACCCGGATCCGCTTGCCCCGCTCGACGGCGGCTCGGATCACCCCCAGGGCCGTCCCGTAGGACACGGTCGCCAGGGCGCCGGCGTTGCAGTGGGTGAGCACCGTCCCCTCCTGGGGGAGCAGCTCAGCCCCGAAGGCGCCCATGCGCCGGTTGGCCTGTACGTCCTCGGCCGCCATGCGGCAGGCCGTCTCCAGCAGCTCTCGCCGGGTTGCCTCGACGCCACATTCCGGCGCCTGGACCGCCACGGAGAGCATCCTCTCGATGGCCCAGAAGAGGTTCACCGCCGTCGGGCGGGTGGACCTCAGCCGCTCGGCGACGCCATGCATGTGGATGCCGAACTGCTGGGGATCGGAGCCCCGGTAGGCGGCAGCGCCGAGAGCCATCCCGTAGGCGGCGGTGACCCCGATGGCCGGGGCCCCCCGCACCTTCATGCTGCGGATAGCCTCGGCCACCTCCTGGTACGAGGAGCACTCCACCCACCGCTGCTCCAGGGGCAGCAACGTTTGATCGATCAGCCGGACTTTGCCTTCGACCCATTCGACGGTGTTCAACGGTGCGGGATACCTCGCTAGGTAGCCACCGGTTGGGCGAGAGGATGGAATCGGAGGGGTTCGTCCTGCGGACACAAAAAGGCTTCTCCATAGGAGAGAAGCCTTGCATTACTCCCTCTCATCTTTCAGGACGGTGCCGTCCTGTCGGACTTGGCACCATGCCCACGCCGCCGCTGGATCGGTAACGGTCCAGCCCGTTCCCGCGGCAGGGCTGGTTGCCGGGCTTCATCGGGCCAGTCCCTCCACCACTCGCGATAAGAGTGACCACCTATTCGATTTTCGCAGAAAAGTATATCAGATCCCTCCAGGGCTGCCAAGGCTGATGTTGATCCTTGCCTGGGGCTAGTACTGGACCTGGGCGTGGACTTCGTGGCCCCTCAGCTTGTCCCGCCCGTGGAGGAAGGTGAGCTCGATCAGGAACTCGACGCCGGCCACCACACCTCCCAGCATGTCCACCAGCTTGACGGTGGCAGCGGTGGTGCCGCCGGTGGCCAGCAGGTCGTCCACCACCAGCACCCGCTGTCCGGGCTGGATGGCGTCCTTGTGGATCTCCAGGGTGTTGGTGCCGTACTCCAGGGCGTACTCGCACTTCACGGTCTCCGCCGGCAGCTTGCCCAGCTTCCTCACAGGCACCAGACCGGCGCCCAGCAGGTAGGCCAGGGGAGCGGCGAAGATGAAACCTCGAGATTCCATTCCCACTACGACGTCGATCTTGGCACCGCGATATCTCTGGGCCATGAGGTCGATGGACTGGTGGTAGGCATCCGGGTCTTTCAGCAGGGTCGTGATGTCCTTGAAGAGAACGCCCTTGATGGGGAAATCAGGAACGTCCCGGATCTTCTCCGCGAGCTTCATACCGTTTCCTCTCCTCCTTGAGCCTTCCTCGGCACAGGCCGGCGGGGATTCTACCACATGCGGCGCGGAATCCAACTACTTGTTTCTGCCACTTAGGGCTGCGTCTCGCCGGGGCCGCTCCGGCGGGCCACCGCCCGGCTGAAATCGCCGGCAGGAGCCGGCTCCTACAGGGTTCGGCTTCCCGCTGTTGTC
>JAMCTB010000076.1 GCA_023380955.1 Chloroflexota bacterium
ACACGGCCCGTCGCTTCTTCGACGAGCTTGCGCCCCATCCAGTGCAACTACTACAGGTAGCTTGATCGCGATGCCTTTCTTTTGGATACGTGCTTAGGACTCGCCGGCCGGCCGCGTAGCCTGCTCCAGTAGCTCTGCCACGTCTAGCACGGCTACCTCCTGTTCGCCAGCCCGCACCTTCACCCCGTCGGTCAGCATGACCATGCAGAAGGGGCAGGAACTGGCCACCGCCGTCGTGTGGAGCGCCAGGGCCTGGTCAGCGCGCGCGTAGTTGATCCTCTTGCCCTCGGTTTCCTCAAACCACAGGTGCCCTCCACCGGCCCCGCAACAGAAGGTTTCCTCCCGATTTCTCGGCATTTCCACCAGCCTCAGACCATCCAGCGCATTCAGGATCTGGCGTGGTGGTTTGGCGATGCCGTTGTAGCGAGCCAGGTAGCAGGAGTCGTGGAAGGTCACACTCTCAACCGTGGCCCCGGTGGGCCGCAGCTTGCCCTCCTTCAGCAGTTGGTCCAGCAACTCGGTATGGTGGTAGACCTCGAAGTCACCGCCGAACTGGGGGTACTCGTTCTTGAGGGAATTGAAGCAATGGGGGCAGGTGGTCACGATCTTCCTGATCTGGTGGCGCTTCAACGTCTCCACGTTGCCCTGTGCCATCACTTGATAGAGATACTCGTTGCCGATGCGGCGAGCCACGTCTCCCGTGCACTGCTCCTCTTCCCCCAGGATCGCGAAGTCCACCCCCGCCCGCTGGAGCAGCTTCGCGAAGGCCCGCGCCACCCGCTGGTTCCGGTCGTCGAAGGCTGCGGCGCATCCCACCCAGTACAGCCACTCGGTGGGGCTCGATTCCCCCACGACCTTGACGTTGAGCCCGTCACACCAATCGGTGCGGGATGCCATAGTTCCTCGGAAGGGGTGCCCTCTGGCCTCCATGCTGGTTAGCGCCTCCTGCATCAGCTCCGGGTACTCCGCCTGCTCCATCACCAAGTAGCGGCGCAAGTCGACGATGGTCGGTACGTGCTCGACGTAGACGGGGCACTGCTGCATACAGCTCCCGCAGGTGACGCAGCTCCACAACGCGTCGGGAGTCACCGCAGCGACGGTTGGGCATTCCTCCAAGCCCTTGGGCGTGACTTCCACCGGTCTCTTATGTCCCCAGGTGAGGGATGCCGTCGAGCCCTTGGATCCGTAAAGGTGGTTGCGCAGATCGAGGATCAGTGCCTTCGGCGAAAGGGGCTGACCCGCACTGTAGGCAGGGCATGCCTCCTGGCACCGGCCGCACTCCACGCAGGCTACGGTATCCAGAAGCTGCTTCCAGGTGAGATCCTCGATCTTGGGGGTTCCAAGGGTCTCTGCCGACTCGATATCGATCGGCTTCAGAGCGCCCATCGGCTGGAGAGATCGGAAGTAGATGTTGGCCGGGGATAGCACCAGATGCCGTAGCTTGGAGTAAGGGATGTATGCGATGAAGGCGAGGGCGAGCAAGAGATGAAACCACCACAGGAAGCGGTGGGCCAGCTGCAGCGTGGCCGCGTCGGCGCCCTGGAGCGTCAGCGCCACCGATCGACCAACGGGGGACCAACCGGCCCATGGGTCGTTGGTGGCCGCGATGCGGATACCCTCCACCAGGAATCCGGTGATCAGGATGGCGAGGAGAAGGCCCAAGATCACCCCGTTAGCCAGCAGGGTTCGGTGGCGAGGGGGGTTCAGAGGCCCATCCGGACGAAGGACGAATCTCTTGGACAACGCCATGAGCAGGCCCAATGTGGCCAGCAGCCCCAGGAGATCCAAAGTGAGGGACTGGAAGTAGAGGTAGAAGGGGCCGTGCATGATCTGCAGTCCCAAATCGGCCTGTAGGAACACTACCACGGTCCCCAGGAAGAGAACGACGAAGCCCCAGAAGAACAGAAGGTGCATCCCTCCCGAGTATCTGTCCCGGAGGCCGCGCGCCTGGGCGAGGGCATGCAGGACCACGCCGATCCAGCGCTCCCTGGCCCGTTCGAAACGGTTCTCGGCTTTTCCCAGGGCTAGCAGACGGTAGTGCTGGTAGGCGCCGTAGCCGAACACCGCCACGGCGAGGCCGAACAGGGCGTACATGATCCAAACGCCCTGGATGTTCCAGTAGATCTCGCGGGTTTCCAAGGTGTCTTACACTCCCCGATGGTTTCTCGGGGCCGTCTCTGTAGACATGCCATCGATGTGTCCGCATCCGGCGGAGGGTTGGGTCCCCAGGCATCTCGACTTACGTCGTGGTCACGGTGGACTCGCGCACTACCAGCCTGCCCTGGATCAGCACCGAGGTGCGCTCCTCCTGATGGCTCTTCAGTTGATGGAGGAGCATCTCGGTCGCTGTCTTGCCGATCTGGCGCAGACAGAAGTGGATGGTGCTCAGGGGCGGATCGGTCCGTTCCGCCCCGGCGATGCCGTTGAATCCGATGACGGGTAGATCCTGGGGGACCCGAATTCCCAGGTGGCGGGCCTCGCGCAGGGCGCCCATGGCCATCATGTCGTTGGCGGCAAAGAGGGCTTGAGGAGGGCAGGGGTTCTCCCACAGCCGGCGAAGCGCTTCCGCGCCCCCGTCGAAGGTGAAGTCGCTCTCCACCACCAGGGACCGATCCACCGGCAAGCCGTGCCCATCCATGGCCCGCTCGAATCCCTCCACCCGGTCTGTCGCTGTTGCGGAAGCAAGTGGACCGCTAATGTGGCCGATTCTGTGGTGCCCCAAGCTGATGAGGTGCTCGGTAGCCTCGATGGCCCCGCGGACGTTGTCGATCTGGACCGAGGAACAGGGGATCTCGTGGTGGCCGATCACCACGACGGGAGCGGGATGGCTGACGATGTCCGCCAGGTGGGCTTCGCGATTGACACCGCCGCCGGTGAGGATGATGCCCGCCCGCATGGCTCGCAGTTCCTCGACGTACTTTCGCTCCTTGTCGGGATTGCGGTCGGTGTTGCACAGCACCACCATGTAGCCCTCCTGGCTGGCCACATCCTCGGTGCCTCGGGCTATCTCCACGAAGTAGGGGTCTCGTATGTCCGGAATCACCAGCCCGATCAGCCGAACCTCGCGCTTGGACAGCCCTCGAGCGAAGGCATTGGGGGTGAAGTCGAGTTCCTCGGCAGCCTGTAGGACGCGCTTTCGCACTTCTGCGGCGACGGGGTGATCGCTGCCGCTGAGCACTCGCGACGCGGTGGTTATGGAGACGCCTGCATGCCGGGCGACATCCCGAAGGGTAGGGTTCATCTCGGCTCCTCCGCGGTAGTATGGCGTGAGCGCCGCGCGAATTGGGTGGCGGCCTCCGCGGCCATGGCAATCGGTTGCCGGAAACCGATTGCCATGCTATTCTAGCACGCGCCGACCCTCGGCGCTACCTCCGGCACCAACAATTCTGGAGTGGGTGGCATAGCCGCCTCGGGCGCAGTTATCCGAGCAGTCTGGCGGTCGCTCTCGCCTCGTCGCCTTTCTGCCCTTGACAGGATGCAGGGGTGGGCTACCATGTAGTTTATCACCGAATGCTTATCGATGCCTGAGATTGTTGGGAAGGGGTGTGACCGTGGGCGTCCAATCGGGTTGGGGCGCTCTGTGGATCCGATAGCCCGTTGGCGGCTCTAGGCATTCAGATCTGGAGGATGAGTCATGGCCAAGAAGGTAGTGACCTTTGGGGAGATCATGCTGCGGCTCTCGCCGCCCGGCTTTCTGCGCTTCGGGCAGACCGGCAGCTACGACGCCACCTTCGGTGGCGGCGAAGCCAACGTCGCCGTGTCGCTTGCCCAGTTCGGGGTGGCGGCAGACTACGTCACCCGGCTGCCCAAGAACGAAATCGCCGACGCCTGCGTGGCCAACCTCAGGAGCTTCGGCGTCGGGGTGGACAAGATCGTCCGCGGTGGCGAGAGGATCGGGATCTACTTCCTGGAGAATGGGGCCGTCCAGCGAGGGAGCAAGGTGGTGTACGATCGGTCGGGCAGCTCCATCAGCACCATCGAGCGGGGGATGGTGGACTGGAAGGCGGTGTTCGCCGACGCCGATTGGTTCCACGTTACGGGGATCACTCCCGCCATATCCCGAGGGGCGGCGGAGGTGTCCATCGAGGCGGCCGCGGTGGCCAGGGAGATGGGGCTGACCGTGTCCTGCGACCTGAACTACCGGGCGAAGCTGTGGAAGTGGGGCAAGACGGCGGGCGAGGTGATGAGCGAGCTGGTCGCGTACGCCGACGTGGCCATCGGCAACGAGGAGGACGCCGACAAGGTGTTCGGGATCAAGGCGGCCGGCACCGACGTTACCAGCGGGAAGGTGGACGCTGCCAGGTACGAGGCCGTCTGCCAGCAGCTGGTGGCCAGGTTCCCGCGATTGAAGCGGGTGGCGATCACCCTGCGGGGCTCCTTCTCCGCCAGCCACAACAGCTGGTCGGGCGTGCTGTACGACGGCGGCAAGCTGTACACTGCTCGTACCTACGACATCACCCACATCGTGGACCGGGTAGGTGGTGGCGACTCCTTCTCGGCGGGGGTGATCTACGGGCTCAAGAGCTACGGCGAGCCCCAGAAGGCGCTGAACTTCGCGGTGGCCGCCTCCTGCCTGAAGCACTCCATCTTCGGCGACTACAACATGGTCGGTGTGGACGAGGTCGAGAAGCTGATGGGTGGCGACGCCTCGGGGCGGGTCTCCCGATAAGTAAACAGGGGCGGTGTAGGGCGGGGCACAGGGCCCCGCCGCCCGGTGCCGTCGTAGGGGCTGGCCGTGACGTTGCGCCCGCTCGCGTCACGCTGCTGGCCCGCCCGGCGGCAGGGGACAAGCCCCTGCCCTACGTCTTAACAAAGGGAGGAGGAGGAAAGTAGCGATGGCTCGGTTCAGTCGGTTGGACGTGCTGAATAAGATGCTCCAGATCGGGGTGGTGCCGGTCTTCTACCACGAGGATGTGGATGTGGCCAAGAAGATCGTCGAGGCCTGCTCGGCAGGTGGGGCCAAGGTGGTGGAGTTCACCAATCGGGGCGATCTGGCCTTCCAGCTGTTCGGAGAGCTGGTGCGCCACTTTTCCAAGGCGGACCCCAGCGTGATCCTGGGGGTGGGCTCGGTGGTCGACGCGCCGACGGCGGCGCTGTACATATCCAGCGGGGCCAACTTCGTGGTGGGTCCGATCCTGAACCCGGAGGTGGCCAGGCTGTGCAACCGCCGGAAGGTTCCCTATTCCCCCGGCTGTGGGAGCGCCAGCGAGATCTCCGCTGCCGAGGAGTTGGGGGTGGAGATCGTCAAGCTGTTCCCAGGCTCCGAGGTGGGGGGACCTAGCTTCGTGAAGGCGGTGCTGGGGCCGATGCCCTGGACGAGGGTCATGCCGACGGGCGGGGTGCAGGCCACCGAGGAGAGCGTGACGGCCTGGATAAAGGGGGGCGTCGCCTGCCTGGGCATGGGTTCGGACCTGATCCGGAAGGATCTGGTGGCGGCCGGCGAGTTCGACGCCCTGAAGGGGAAGGTGGCCCAGGTGATCGGCTGGGTGCAGAAGGCCAGGGGGAAGCCCCTGTTCGGGCCCATCGAGCACGTTGGGGTATACCCCGGGGGTGAGGGCGGCTCAGAAGGCACGGCCGAGTGGTATCGCAAGGCCTTCGGGTGGCCGGTGAGCCCCGCCGGTAAGACGGGCTTCTTCGCCAACTACGGACAGTACGGCTGGATCGAGGCGATGGCGAGTCCGACCGGGGAGCGGTGCCACATCGCGGTGTCGGTGAGCGACTTCGATGCGGCCATGTCGGATCTGAAGGCTCGGGGATACGAGCTGGAGGAGCCGAAGATCAGCCCCTCCTCGAAGCTGGTGTACCTGAAGCAGCGGGACCCGGGAGGCAACCTGGTCCACCTGGTCTGGCGAGCGTAGCCTTCTAAGACGGGGAGGCGGGGGAGAGCGCTGATTTCCCCTCTCCCTCTGGGAGAGGGTCGGGGTGAGGGCTGTTTGGTTGGCAACGTCTCAGCCCTCACCCGCCCTCCGGGCGGCCTCTCCCATAGGGAGAGGCGGTACGCAATCCCCGTCCCCCCGTTGGCCCCTACGGGTAGCTCTCCATCACGGTTTCGGGCAGCTTCTCGATGAAGTGCTGGGCCGCGATGGCGGCCGTTGTGCCGTCGCCGACGGCCGTGGTGATCTGGCGGGTGAGCTGCGATCTCAGGTCACCGGCGGCGTAGATCCCCAGGACCGAGGTCTCCATGTTGGAGTTGGTGAGGACGTAGCCGTACTTGTCGTGCTCCACGTGGCCGCAGAAGAGCTGGGTGTTGGGGACGAAGCCGATGAAGATGAACACGCCGGTGACGTCCAGTCTCCCCTCCTTGCCGTCCCGCTGGAAGGTGACGTACTCCACCTGATCGGTCCCGTGGATCGACGTCACCAGGGTGTTGAGGTGGATCTCTATCTTGGGGTTCCCCCTGGCCCGCTCGATCAGGGTGGGGGATGCCCGGAAATCGGACCTCCTGTGCAATAGATGCACCTTTCGGGCGAAACGGGTGAGGAAGACCGCCTCCTCTACCGCCGCGTCGCCGCCGCCCACTACCGCGATCTCATGATCCTGGAAGAAGGCCCCGTCGCAGATGGCGCAGTAGGAGACGCCCCTGCCGGCGAACTCCTCCTCGCCCGGCACCCCCATCTTCCGCGGCTCGCCCCCCGCCGTCACGATGACGGCCTTGGCCAGGTACTGCTTACCGCTCTCCGCCTCCACCAGCTTCCGCTCGCCCTTCGGCTTGACGCAGCGCACCTCGTCCAGCTCGATCTGGAGCCCCAGCTTCCGCACCTGGCGCTCCATGCGCTGAGCCAGCTCCGGCCCCGATATGCTCTCGAAACCGGGGTAGTCCTCGACCCTCTCGGTGTTCATCAGCTGGCCGCCAGGCCACTTCTTCTCTATGAGCAGCGCTTTCAGCTTGGCTCGGGATGCGTACAGGCCCGCCGTCAATCCGGCAGGTCCGCCTCCCACGATCACCACGTCGTACTCTTCCATCGGGGATGACACCTCCAGACGGCCGCAACTTCAACCGAGCCTCTGCAGCCCCTGTGCCAGAAGAAACCGCAACAACTTCGGCTAGCCCCTTCGCGCCGTGGCCTCAGCGCTCTCGCTTCCTCTCACAGAGCCGAGCACGCTAACCCTGGCGGCTACCCGGCCCGCCATCTTCCGGAAGGCCTCCGAGACCGGGGACTGGGGGGCCACCACCAGGATCGGCTGCCCCGTATCTCCTCCCGCCCTGACGGCGGGATCCAGGGGAAGCTCGCCCAGCAGCGGGACGTCGTGCTTCTCGGCTATCCTCCGGGCTCCACCCTGGCCAAAGATGTCCGTCCGCTCGTTGCAGTGGGGGCAGAGGAAGTAGCTCATGTTCTCGACGATCCCCAGGATAGGGATGTTGAGTCGCTCGAACATGGAGACGGCCTTCAGGGCGTCGGCCACGGCTACATCCTGCGGGGTAACCACCACGACCAGGCCGCTCAGGGGTATGGCCTGGGCGAGGGTCAGCGAGGCGTCGCCGGTGCCCGGCGGCAGGTCCACCACCAGGTAGTCCAGCTCGCCCCAATCCACGTCGGTGAGGAGCTGCTCCACCATCTTCCCAACCATGGGGCCTCGCCAGATGACCGGCGTGCTCTCGTCGACGAAGAAGCCCATGGAGATCATCTTGACCTCGTGGCTGAGAGCCGGAAGGATCTTGTCTCCGTCTTGCTGGGGCGGGGTCTGAACCCCGAGCATCTGGGGGATATTGGGGCCCCAGACGTCCGCGTCCAGCAGTCCGACCTTGGCGCCGGATTCGGCCAGGGCGAGGGCCAACCCCACGGAGACGGTGGACTTACCCACTCCCCCCTTGCCGCTGCCAACCGCTATCACGTTCCGAACGCCCGGAATCATCGCCTTCTCTCGCTGGGCCGTGCGGACCCTGGAGGTCAGCTTGACCTGCACCTCTTTCACGCCCGGGATCGCCATCACGGCCTCCCTGGCCTGCCTCTCGATCTCGCTCTTGAGGGGGCATGCGGGGGTCGTGAGGACCACGGTGAAACCGACACTGGAACCCTCGACCTGGAGATCCTCCACCATGCCCAGGCTTACCAGGTCGCGGTGCAGCTCGGGCTCCTGGACGGTGCCGAGGACCTTGAGCACATCCTCTTTGGTGACATCCTTCTTGCCGAACACTAAACGCTCCTCCTCCGGGGCTTCTGTAGGCTGTCCAGCAGCATTCTAACTCGCCGGGTGGAGTTGCGCAATTGTGCGCGATAAAAATGGTAAATAGCGCGCTACCAGGAAAGGATAAGGCTATAGCAACTATCTCTACTGTCCATTCCTGGCCCGTTATGTTATGATCGCGCGGTAGCGCAGCCCCGCCCAGGCGGCTGCGGACACCCGTCGGCCTAGAGGGGATGGTTCGGATGGAGGGGGAGACTACGATGCAGCCAACCCGATGGGAGATACTCCAACTCCTCAAACGGCGCGGGCGAGCCACGGTGGA
>JAMCTB010000077.1 GCA_023380955.1 Chloroflexota bacterium
CTGCACCCTAGTGGAGGCCGGACCGGCGAACATCCCAAGGGCGTAGGTCACCCGAGAAACCCCTGCGGCGGTCGCACGGTCGGTTTCACCGAGTGGGAGGGTGCCCGCCAGCCCAGCTGTGCCGCCAACCTGATCGAGTTTCAGAGCGATCGGGTGGCCTTGCTGGAGGTCGCTGGCACCAGCCACCTCACCTCCATCAGCACATCGGCTTCTTGGTGTAGCTATCCGCGCAGGCCTTCAGCATTCAGAAGCCATCACCACAGCTCCGATCCTTCCCCTCGGCCTCTCCCCTCTTCGTGGGAAGCGGCGCCAGCCAGGTAATCGCACCGGACGGCCAGGACGCAGTCTTCGCAGCGGGGTCGCTGAGCCTTGCAGACCCGCCGGCCGTGGGCGATCAGATTCACGTGGAAGGGGAAGACCTCCTCGGGAGGGACCAGCCCCTCCAGGATGCCGTGGGCCTCCTCTGCCGACGTGGTGGGCGCTATCAACCCCAGCCGGCGGGACACCCGGTGGACGTGAGTGTCTACCGGAAAAGCCGGCCGGTCCAGAGAGAAGAGCAGGACGCAGGCGGCCGTCTTCGGCCCCACCCCGTCCAGTCCCAGCAGGTACTCCCTGGCCTCTTCCAGGGAGCGCTGGCCCAGGAAGTCCAGGTTCAGAACGCCCCGCTCTGCCGACAGCCGCTGCAGCAGCTCCTTGATCCTGGGGGCTTTGACGCGGGCCAGTCCCCCCGGCCTGATGGCATCGGCTATGGCCGCGGGATCCGCGTCCCGCACCTCCTCCCACGAGGGGAAACGCGCTCTGAGGCCCTCGAAGGCACGGCCGGAGTTGGCGTCGCTGGTGTGCTGAGAGAGGATCGTCAGGATCAACTCGTCCAGCGGCTTCAGCTTTCGTCGAGGCGCAGGCCGTCCGTACTCCTCCTCCAGCAGCCGGCCGATCTCCCGCACCTTGGCCTCCAGTAGCTCTCCCGATCGCTCCATCACCCCTGCCACGTCGTTCTCTCCTGTCCGAGGGGACCAAGCCCCACGATCTCTCCTGCTCCTACACCAGCACCAGCATGCCCTCTTCCATCCGAAGCCGCGGCACCTTGCTGCTTATGTCGACCTGGGCGCAATACTCCACGTCCTCGGCCAGCCCTACCCGGCTGAGGACCTCGGCGTTGTGGGACTCCCAGAAAGCCCGCAAGATCGCCTCTCGGGGGGGTGCAGCCTCCCGGTCCGAGCCCCCGGCCTCCGGCAGGTACGACCGGTACAGCCTCACGGCTGCCACCGCCGATTCCTCCAGGGCCACCTCGGCACCCGCCGACTCCCTCTGAAGCAGCGTCGCCAGATACCCAGCAGTGAAGGCATCGTCTATGGCGAACTTGCTCCCCAGGTAGTCCCCGGAGCAGATGAAGGCGATGCCCAGCCCCTTCTGCCGGGCCTCTTCCACGGCCACCCGGGCGACCGCCGAGGCATTCAACAGACTGCCGCCCAGCACCACCGGGGACTGGGTTACCTGCTGCATCGCCCTGGTGCCGTTGGACGTGCAGAAGCACAGATCCCGCCCCTGCACCGTGCCCGCATGGAACTCCCGAGGCGAGTTCCCCAGGTCGAAGCCGGCAGGGGGCAGTCCTCCCGACTCGCCGCACACCAGGGGCCGCTCCCCACATCGCTGAGCGTGGGCCAGCGCGGCCGGGATGCTCTCCGCCAGGGTGACTCGCCTGGTCCCCGCCTCGAACATGGAGACCATGGTCGAGGTCGCCCGGAGCACGTCGATGACGACGCACAGCTTCGAAGGCAGATCGGTGGCGATAGGGGGTAGGAAAACTACCTCGACGTTCATCCGGTAACCCTCCAAGATTGGGGCGCTTCCAAAGGCGGATTCTACCACGGGCGCTTAGCCGCCTGCCGCAGGCTGTGGTATACTGCGGGCCGCGTCGGTGACGCAACCCGTCGCGACCTTGGGCCCGGTTGATCCTTGATGCCCCCTCGGGTCGGCCGGGCTTGTGCATTTGCCGCGAACCCCCTGGGTCAGCACGCAAAGAGGCTTTTCATCGTCATGGACGTCCGTCCCCAGTCCAACCGTCCGGCAACCGGCGCCACCGCCGGGCCGGCCCCCGCTCCGCCAGACCGCGCGAGCCCTGACTCCCATAAGATCGACGAGGGCCGGTTGCTGGCCACGCTGGTGGCAGCCATGTTTCTGGTGGTCACCAACATCAACATGATGGCCCCCCTCTTGGTGGACTTCGCCGCCGATTTCCACACCTCGGTCGGGTCCATGGGGCAGCTGGCCGCGGCCGCGGCCATACCCTGGGCCCTCCTGGCACCATTCATGGGGGCGCTGTCCGATCGCCTCGGACGACGGCCGCTCCTGGCCATGGGGGTCGCCATCCTGGGGGTGACCACCCTGCTGTCGGCTCAAGCCTGGAGCTACCCCTCCCTCCTGGTCTTGCGGGTTCTGGGAGGGATCGGGGGAGCCTCCACCGGGCCCAACATCATGTCCAGCGCCGCCGACCACTTCCCGGCCAACCGCCGCGGGCGCGCCCTGGGCATGGTCCTCGCCGCGGTGTCCCTCGCCACGGTGGTCGGCGTGCCGCTGGTGGCGATGATGGCCGCCTACGCGGGATGGAGGTGGGCCTTTGCCGGACTCGGGTGTCTCCTGCTCGGCCTAGGGGTAATCGTCTACGTCACCTTCCCACGAGCCAAGCCGCCCGCTTCCCGAGGGGGATACCTCTCAGGCTTCGGGGTGGCGCTGGCGGAGCCCTCGACCAGGCTCCTGCTGCTGGCCAACGGCCTGGAGAGGGCGGCCTTCACCACGGTATCCACCTACACGGCAGCCTTCCTGATGCAGTCCTACTCCCTGCGGCTGGAGCAGATCGCCCCTGTCCTGTCCGCCACCGCCGCGGGCACCCTCCTGGGCAGCACCCTGGGAGGGAGGCTCGCCGACAACACCAGCCGTCCGGTCCTGGTGTTCGCCGGCTTTCAGGCGTTGGCCGCCGCGACGGTCCTTCCCATGTTCGCCACAACCCCGGGCGTCATCCTCACCGCTCTACTGGCCGCCACCTTCGGGCTGGCCAACTCCATGGCTAGGCCGGCCTGGATGTGGCTCATCAGCCAGGTCCCGGAGGAGCGACGGGGCGCCACCATGGGGTTCACCGCCACCACCAACCAGGTGGGGTTGATGGTCGGCGCCTCCCTGGGCGGCCTCCTGGTCACAATGGGAGGCTATTCGGGATTGGGACTGCTGGCGGCCTTCGCCTGCCTGGCCGCCGCCACCATCTGTAGCCTCGCCGTCAGGAAGATGCCGAAGGTGAAGGCACGAAGCACCACTCCCTCGCCCCTTCAGGGCTAGCCGCTTTTCTCCGGCACGGTGGCGGCCACCACCACTATGCCCGCCGCGGCGGCCATCCCCGCCACGACGAAGACGGCGGTGAGCCCTAGTGCGTCACCTATCACCCCCGTAGATGCCGGCCCCACAAACATCCCAAGGGCGTAAACCGCCTGAAACACCCCCATGGCCGTGGCTCGATCGGCCGGGCGAACCGACCGAATGCTCAGCCCCATCAGGAGAGGATACGCCAGCCCGCGCCCCGCGCCTCCCAACAGCTGGGTCACCGCAACCATCGGCAGGGTGTGTACGAGAGGCACGATGAAGGCGCTCGCGGCCTGGATGGCCATGCCGGCCATCGCCGTGGCCCGCGACCCCGCCCTGTCGCCCATGTAAGCGCTCGCCAGGGTTGCCACCGTGAAGCCCACCTGCATCATCGTCGTCAGCATGCCCAGGTCGGCGCGACTGGCGCCCAGCCCCGCCGCGTACACCAGCGAGAAGCCGTTTACCGTCGCCCACTGGGTCCAACTTCCCAACATGGCGACGACGGACACAGCCACCAGCAGCGGGACCGTCCCGATGCGCCACAGCTCCTGCACCGTAAGCTGCCGCCTGGCCGTCGTCGGCTTCTCCTCCAGCAGTACCGCCGCGGCCACACCCAGAAGAGCCAGCACCACGGCTACGTAGAAGGGGGCGGTCCATCCCCAGTTCTGGGCGATCAACCCGCCGGCGTAGGTGGATACCATCTGGCCCGTGGCCGCTATGAAGGTCACCTGACCCATGGCACGGGTAGCCTTTTCCGGCGGATAGTGGCTGGAGAAGAGAACCGTAAAGACCACCCAGGCGGCTGCGCCCACGCCGGACGTGGCTCGCCAAACCACCAACCAGATGGGATCGGCGGATAGGGCAAGCCCCAGCGCCCCAACGCCGGCAGTTGCCAGTCCGGCAAGAATGAAGGGCTTCCGCACGCCGATTCGATCGGACCAAATCCCCAGGGGTATGCGGAAGAAGAGCTGAGCCAGGCCATAGGCCCCGACGATGGCTCCCACCAGCCCCATGGAAGCGCCGAGGTTCTCGGCGTGAACCGACAGAATCGGCAGGTAGAGGTACATCGATGTCCAGTAGAAGAAGGTGGTGATGGAGAAGAGGACGGTGAAGCGGTTGTTGGCGGGGCTGGAGAGCACCAATGACCTCCGAGTCTCCTAGTCGGCCCCATGATAGTGGCAGAGGGGGCCATCGCGCAAACCTCGGCAGCCATTGCCCTTGACACCCCACTCCCTATCCGGCTGCTAATGCTCCACCCCAACGGATGCCTCGGCCGGTTGAGGTAGCTCCTGCTGCGTCCGCCTATAGCCTGTCCAGAAGTAGTACAGCACCGAGGCCACCGCCAGCAGTATGAAGATCCCCGAGGCTGGGCGGGTCAGGAACAGCGTCGGGTCGGAACTGGTCTGCAGGGCGCGCTTCAGGTTGATCTCGGCTATCGGCTCCAGAAGGAAGCCCAGCACGAAGGGAGGCAGGTCGAAGTCGTGCTTGGTCAGGAAGTAGCCGATCAACCCGAAGAAGAACAGCACCCAGATGTCGAAGATCCGGTTGTTCAGAACGAAAGCCCCCAGGCCCTCTACTG
>JAMCTB010000078.1:0-385 GCA_023380955.1 Chloroflexota bacterium
GGATGCTGATGAGCAGCGAGCGAGCGCGGGGTCGTGTGGGGCGTGCTGCAGAGGAGGGCTTCGACGAGCTTCAGGCCTGGTGCGATGCGCACCCGAAATACACCCTTTTGGACCTGGAGGAACAGGCGCGGGTGATCCGGCAGCGGCTGATGGGCGAGATGATGAGCGGCCTCGTGGCACAGAGGGGGCTGGCCGGCCCGAGGAAGGGGTCCTTTGCGCCAGGCGCGGTCACCCGATGGAGGACAAGGGACGGTACCCTCGGACGGTATCGGGGCCGGAGGGGCCGGTGGGGTTGGATCGCACTTACTACTACTGCTCTTGATTCCGTTTGAATGTTGACCCAGGTTTCCGCCTGAAACCTGACCCATCATCCTCCTGGTTGTGT
>JAMCTB010000078.1:395-2768 GCA_023380955.1 Chloroflexota bacterium
GATCGCACCTACTACTACTGCCCTTCCTGCAAGGAAGGGCTTTTCCCCCCTGGACATGGAACTGGGGCTGACAAGGCGGCCGTGGACCGAGGCGGCTGAGAAAGGGATGGCTCGGTTGGGGGCGCTGATCCCCTTCTACCGGATGGCGGCGGGGACTTATGCGGAGTTGGTTGGGCTGAGTGTCTCGGCGTCGACGCTGGAAGAGGTGACGACGGTGGCGGGCCGGCGGCTGCTGGAACTGGAAGCGGATGGGGCGCGGGCGAGCGTGGCCCTGCCGTCGGGAGGGGGGATGAGCCATCAGGGGATGGCAGTGGGGCGACAGGGGCGGCTCGGCACCTCTGCATCTCGTTGGACGGGACCACGGTCAACACCCACGAGGGCTGGCGAGAAGTGAAGGTCGTGTCGGTGTCGGGGGTGGGGGAGCGGGAGCATCCGAGCCCTGAGGGGAGGGTGGTTGCGCTGGTGAACCACAGCTATCGGGCTGGGTTCTGGGAGGCCAAGCGGTTTGGCGAAGAGCAGTGGGCCGAGGCGGCTAGGCGTGGGGTGGAGGCGGCCAAGCGGCTGACCTGTGTGAACGACGGCGCCGTGTGGATCTGGGCGCTGGTGCTGAGGTGCTATCCGATGGCGGTACAGGTGGTGGACTGGTGGCACGTGGTGGACAGGATATGGAAGGTGGCCAACCTGGCGTTTGGACAGGGCACCGAGAAGGCTCACGCCGGGGTGGGGGAGCGCGAGGGGGAGTTGTGGGCCGGTCGGGTGCAGGCGGTGATCGCCGCCCTGGCGGAATTGGAGCCGCGGGGCGAGGCGGCCGAGAAGGAAACTCGGCTGCTCGGGGAGTACCTGCGGACCCACGCTGACAGGATGCGCTACTAGGCCCATATTTCGCGCCCCCTGATGGGGGTGGGTATATGTGAGAATTTGGTCACTTCGAGATCGAGGTGGCCTGCAAATCGAGGTTATCCAGAACGTTACCAAGACTATCGGCACCCTCGCGCTGGTGTATCCGTACCTGCGCCGTTTGGGGGTGGCCGAGGTTATCGACAGCATGACGACTGCGGGTAAGGAGCGGGAAGTGCCGACTGGACAGGTGATCGAAATCCTGGCTCTCAATCGGCTCTCCCTGCGCCCGACGCCGATCAGCCAGGTGGAGGATTGGGCGAGGCATTACGCCATCGAGGAGACCTATCACCTGGCACCGGAAGCCTTGAACGACGACCGGATTGGCCGTGCCCTGGACGAGATCCATCCCCATCTGAGCGATGCTTGGGCGGCCATCGTGCTCAAAGGGGCTCAAGGAGTACGGCCTGAGGCTCGACCGGTTGCACAGTGACGTCACGCGGCTCGCCTTCGAGGGGGCCTATGAGGGAGTTTTGACCGAATCCGAGACTGGGAGGTCCCTGCCCAGGATCACCTACGGCTTCACCGGCCACGAGGACCCTAACCGCAAGCAGGTCACCCTCTCCATGAGCGTGACCGCCGATGGCGCCATACCGGCCTGGTACTGAGTCGCCGATGGCAGTGCCGCCGATACGAAGGCCTATCTGGCCCACCTCGGCGACGCTAGGAAACATCTCCATCTGGACAGGCCTCTGGTGATCGGGGACAGCAAGTTGATAACTCGCTCCAACATACTGGGGTTCTATCGAGTTGGGGCTCGCTTTGTCGGCCCAACCGGCCTGAGCGAAGCCGACCGAGGTGGTCTCTTCGACCTGTGGCAAGCAGGCGAGGCGATGCATCGTCTGGACGAGCCAGTTCAGAAGGAGGGGCGCGAGGAACAGGGACAGAGTGCCGGGCAATACTGGGGCTTGGAGCGGCGCGAGGAACTGGAAGACCCAGAAACTGGAAAGAGCTATCCCCTGAGGCGATTGTTCGTGCAGAGCCTGGCCGATCGGAAGGCTGTCCGGCATCAGCGAGCCAAGGAACTGGCGCGAGCTAGGCAGGCCCTTTGGACAATCAGAGCGCGTCTCTTGCGCCCAGCCTATCGGGATCGGGCTCTGGTCCAGCGTAAAGCGTCCGAAGCGGTGGCCAAGGTGAAGGGCTACGTCACGGTGGAGATTGCCGAGGGGACTGGGGGACTCGATCTGCACTGGAGGCTGGACAGGGAGCGACTTCGGCAAGACAGACAAATGGATGGCATCTACTGCGTGCTGTCCAACTGGAAGGAAGCCACCACCCAGGGGGTCTTCCGAGCCTATGTCAGCAACGGTGGGAAAATGGCTCTCCCGCAAATGTTGGGAATGGGGCCAACGCTACAGTGGACGACGGTGGGCCTGTACCTCATACGAGGTCGAGCCTGTACCTTGGACGACGCCGGGCTATACTTTTTCACCGCCCCTTCTGCATGATGAGAGGCGGGCAAGCATAGCGCAAACG
>JAMCTB010000079.1 GCA_023380955.1 Chloroflexota bacterium
GTCAGCTGCCGTTGGTGAGGCAGAGGGCAATGCGGGGCCGGGCGGGCGGGGACAGAGCCCCGCCCCTACGAAAAGAGGCGGCGCCTGCCCCCCCTCCTCCGCGGGGAGAGGGTTGGGGTGAGGGGCGATGGTGGTGTGGTTGGGTGGAGCCGCCTTGAGGCGACCCGTATCCTCACCCCTGCCCTCCCCCTGAGAAGGAGAGGGAGAAGCACCCTCCAACATCGCCAGTATCTCCGCCGCCGCGGCCAGCCCCGGGGCGCTGGCGTGGAAGCTCGCCCCCAGGGCGCGCAGGGGTTGGTAGAACTCCGGCGCCAGCACCAGCACGAAGAACGCCTGCTCGAAGCCGAGACCGCCGTACAGCGTGCGCAGACCGACCTCCACGGCCACGATCGCCGTGCTGACGGTCGCCAGCAGCTCCTGGCTCAGGGCGCTGAGGAAGGCTACTCGCAGGACGCCCATGGTGGCGCGGCGGAAACGCTCGCCCGTGGTCTCCAGCCTGGCCGCCCGTTCGTGGCTGCGGTTGAAGACCTTGAGAGTCGGCAGGCCTTGCACTGCGTCCAGGAAATCGGCGCTAAGACGGCTCAGCGTCTGCCACTGCCGCTTGGAGAGTGAATCGGTGGTCTTGCCGACGAGCCAGGTAAAGAGGGGGATCAGCGGCGCCGTCAGGGCGAAGACGAGCGCCGACAGCGGGTCGACCGCGGCGACGCAGACCAGTATCGCCAGGGGCACCAGGACCGCCAGGGCCAGACTGGGCAGAAACTGAGAGAAGAACGGGCCCAGCGACTCGACGCCCTCCACCGCGGCGTTGGCCAGCGCGCCGGTCCTCTCGCCGACGACGTGCGCCGGCCCTAGTTCCACTAAAGCCGCGAGGTAGCGCAGCCGCAGCTGGCTCAGTGCCCGCGCGGCCGCGGCGCTGGCGTTGGTTTCCTTTAGCCAGACCAGGGCCGAGCGGACGACGAGCGCCAGGAGAAGCAACGCCAGCGGTGCCCGCAGGTCGGCCAGGCCCTGCCGTCCCAGAAAGGCGCCGGCCACAACCCGTGCCAGGAGCTGGGCCTGCCAGACCGTGGCCAGCCCCGCCAACAGGCCCGCCCCCACCGCCAGGGACAGCGGTTGGCGGGCCCCGCCGGCCGCGGCCAGCAGCCGTCTGGCAAGGCTCATTCGCTCAGTATTCTAGCTTCTGGGTTCCGCCGACTCGCTTGCGGAAGACCCAGTAGGTCCAGCCCTGATAGAGCAGCACGATGGGCACGAAGATGGCGGCTACCGTCGTCATGATGCCCAATGTGTAGGGGCTGGAGGAGGCATTGTAGACGGTGAGGCTCCAGGCCGGGTTGAGGCTGGAGATCAGCACGTTCGGGTAGATGCCGGCGAAGACCATCGCCGTCGCGCCGGCGACGGTTAGGCCCGTGCAGGCGAAGGCCCAGCCGCCCCGTCCCAGGTGCAGGAACAGGCCCACCGCCAGCAGGGCCACGGCCGCCGCGCCGGCGAAGGGCAGGGCGTTCAGGCCGGCCTTGGCGAAGATGCCGGTGAAGAAGAAGCAGCCGGCGACGAAGCAAACCACCAGCACCACGGCCGGCAGCCAGAGAACGCCCGCCGCGGTGCGCGCCCGCTCCGCCACCTCGCCCTCGGTGCGCAGGCCGAGGTAGACGGCCCCATGCAGACTGAAGAGGGCGAGGAAAGCCAGGCCGCCCAGCAGCGCCAGCGGGTTGAGCAGGTCGAAGAAGCTGCCCACGTAATTCATCTGGGAGTCGACGGCCACGCCGCGCACGAGGTTGCCCACCGCCACGCCCCAGAGCAGGGCCGGCAGCGCGCTGCCCAGAAAGAGCGACCAGTCCCAGAGCCGCCGCCAGGCGGGGCTGCGGTCCTTGCTGCGAAACTCGAAGGCGACCCCGCGCCCAATCAGCGCCAGCAACATCAGCACCAGCGCCAGATAGAAACCGCTGAAGAGCGTGGCGTACCAGTGGGGGAAGGCCGCGAACATGGCTCCGCCCGCCGTCAACAGCCAGACCTCGTTGCCGTCCCAGAAGGGCCCGATGGCGTTGATGATCACCCGCCGCTCCTCGTCCTTCTTGCCCAGGAACGGCAGCAGCGTGCCCACGCCGTAATCGAAGCCCTCCAGAAAGAAGAAGCCGGTGAACAAGACGGCGATCAGGCCGAACCAAACCGTGTTTAGGTCCATTTCCTCTCTCCTCTACCGCCCGCTAGCCTACAGCGCGGCCATGGGCTCGGCCTCGACTGCCTCGGCTCCCTCGCCCACCGAGTATTTGACCAGAAGGTAGACGTCGGCCACGATCAGCGCGCCGTAGAGCAGCGTGAAGGCGGCGAGCGAGAACAACACCATGCCGAAGGAAACGGTGGGCGAAACGCCGTCGGCCGTCTTCATCAGCCCGAACACGATCCACGGCTGGCGGCCAATCTCGGTCAGCAGCCAGCCCGTGGAGTTGGCCAGGTAGGGCAGGAAGAGCGCCGCCGTGAACACCGGCAGGGTGTAGGCAAAGCGCTGTAGCTGCCGTCGCCAGAGCAGGAGAATCGCGGCCGCGGCCAGCGCCAGCATGGCGAAGCCGGCGCCCACCATCAGACGGAAGCTCCAGTAGCTTACCGCTACGGGCGGCACGTAGTCGCCGGGACCGTACTGGCGCTCGTATTGGGCCTGCAGATCGTTAATGCCCTCGACCTGCCCCACCGGCGAGCCGTAGGCCAGGTAGCTCAGCAGCACCGGCACGCGGATGGCGAAGATGTCGCGCCGGCCGGCCTCGTCGCCCCAGGTGAAGAGCGACAGCCCGGCCGGGTTCTCGCTGTTCCAGAGTGCCTCCGCCGCGGCCATCTTCATCGGCTGCGTCTGGATCACGTGCTGGGTCTGGGCGTGGCCGATGGGAATCACGGCCAGGCTACCGAGCAGCGCGTAGGTCGCGGCCCAGCGGAAGGACTGATTGAAGAAGTCCTGGTCGCCGCTGCGCCGCCAAAGCCTATAGGCCGAGATGCCCAGGACGAAGAAGCCGGCGGTGGCGATGCCGCTGGCCAAGACGTGCGGATACTGGCTGAAGATGTTGGAATTGGTCAGCAGGGCGAAGAAGTCGGTCATCTCTGCCCGGCCGTTGCGCAGCGTGTAGCCCACTGGGTGCTGCATGAAGGAGTTGGCGATGAGAATCCAGAGAGCTGAGAGGTTCGAACCGATGGCCACCAGCCAGATGGCCGCGGCGTGCAGGCGGCGAGAGAGCCGCTCCCAGCCGAAGATCCAGACCCCCAGGAACGTGGACTCCAGGAAGAAGGCGAGCAACGCCTCCACAGCCAGCGGCGCGCCGAAGATGTCGCCCACGAAACGGGAGTAGTCCGACCAGTTGAGGCCGAACTGGAACTCCTGCACGATGCCGGTGACGACGCCCATGGCGAAGTTGATGAGGAATAGCTTGCCCCAGAACTGCGTTTGATGTTTGTACTTTTCGTCGCCGGTTTGCACGTAGCGGGTCTCGAGCAGCGCGACAAAGATTGAAAGGCCCAGCGTCAACGGTACGAAGAAGAAATGATAAATAGTGGTGATGCAAAACTGCAGGCGGGCCAATAGCAGTTCGTCCAAACGCGCCTCCTTCCACTCCTGGCCGGCAACCATCGGGGGCGTGCGGCACGTCGGCCAGTTGCTACTGTCATTATAAGAGAAAGCCGGCGTACTGCAAAGGCCCGTCTGTCCGAGGGCGCACTGCCAGGGCGCTGCCAGACACCTACCTGACCAAGGCCTGACTATCCTTCGACCGAGCGGCGTGGTACAATTAACGCGACGTTAGGCGCGGGCTGGCAGTCGTGAACGTGAACGGCCCTCGCGCCCAACTAAGGAATTAGAGGGGGCAGCATGAACCAGAAGGTCATCGATGCACTTAACGCCGCGAGAATGCGCGAACTGGGCGCCGTCAGCCAGTACCTCGAGCAGCATTACGAGCTCGAGGATCAGATGTACGGCAAGCTGGCCGATCGCTTGAAGGACATTGGCATCCAGGAGATGAAGCACGCCGAGGCTTTCGCCGAGCGCATACTCTTCCTGGGTGGCGTGCCGGCTTCCAAACCCGATGTGGTGGCGCAGAAGGGGCAGTCCATTGCCCAGATGCTGCAGACCGACATTGGGCTTGAGGAAGCGGCGATACTGATGTACAACGACTCGGCCAAGCTGTGCCGCGCGGAGGGCGACAACGCCTCCGCCGACCTTTTCGAAGACATCCTGAAGCAGGAAGAAGGGCACCTGGACGAGTTCCAGAACAAGGCCGACTTCGTCAAGGATCTCGGCCAAGCCTACCTGGCCACGCTGGTCGAGTAGGGCGCCGATACTGGCGGAGGCGGAAGCCGATGGCAAACGTGCCGCTGATTCCTGAGGGGCTGGGCCGACCGTCCTCCCCGCTCGTGCCGGGGATGAAGGCCGGCAACACGATCTACGTCTCGGGGCAGCTGCCACTGGGCCGCGAGGGCACGCTGGCGGGGCGCGGCGACGCGGCGGTCCAAACCCGGCAGGTGCTGGAGAACGTGCGGGCCGTCGTCGAGACGGGGGGTGGCAAAGTGACGGACATCGTCAAGGTGAACGTCTACCTGGCCAACATGGCCCACTTCGAGGGCATGAACGCGGCCTACGCCGCCTTTTTCGGCGAGCACCGGCCGGCCCGGGCCACCGTCGAGTCCCGCCTCGCCGGCCCCGATTTTCTGGTCGAAATGGAGGCCGTCGCGGTCCTGCAGGAGTAGCGGCGCCTCGCCTGTTGTGCTTTCCTCCCCGCGGCGGGTGGCGTCACTGCCACCCGCCGTTCTTCTTGGCCTTTCCCCTTGGCCTTTCCCGGCCACCGCCTGTATACTCGAAGCGCGAACGTTGAAATCATCGTCGAGATCCCCCGGGGCGGGCGTAACAAGTACGAGTACGACGACAAGCGCGGCCTCATTCGGCTCGACCGCATGCTCTACTCCTCGGTTCACTACCCCACCGACTACGGCTTCATCCCGCACACCCTGGCGCCCGACGGCGATCACCTGGACGCCCTGGTGATCTGCGAAGAGCCCACCTTCCCCGGCTGCCTGGTGCCGGCGCCTACCAGAATCGCCTGCTCGGAGGACCTGCGGGGCCCGCAGCCCTGCCTAGCGTACCTACCGGAGGGTCCGGGCCCCGAGTCCAACGACGGCCACTCTCTACCGCACCACCATCGCCCCCGCCAGGACCTCGCCCTTCCACTCTGGCTTGTAGTAGGAGTAGGCCTGCGAGGTCACGGCCTGCGCCTTCACGGGGAAGAGCGCCCGCGCCTGGAAGGCGAACTGGAGCCTGTCGCCCGGCTGCATGTTCTCGATGTAGAAGATCACCTTGCGCCCGGCCACGTCGTAGCGCTTGATCTTGCCGCCCTGCTGCTGCACCAGCTTGTCGATGCTGGGCGTCTCGGGCGCGAAGCCGGTGGGCACCGCTACGTCCAGCACCGTCATGCCCGCCTCCATCGGTTCGGGCGGGTTGAAGGTGATGCGCGCCGTGATGGTGATCAGGTCGTTGACCTCTATCTCCGCGGCGCTGTACTGCACGTCCAGTTGAAAGATCGGCATGCGGCCCTCGCCCGCCTCGGGCACGTTGTAGCGGCGCACGCCCTGCAACACTACCTGGCCCTTGCCTCTGGCTTCCGCGGTCAGCGGGCTGCCTAGGGGCACATCCACCAGCTGCAGCACGTCGGCGTTGCCCGGGTTCACGGGCAGCTCTTTCTGCCAATTGCCCGCCCGCAGCACGACCGTGGCGTCTACGTCGGTGCGCGAGTTGCTGGCGAAGCGGGTCAGCGCCTGGAGGCCCACCACCGTGTCCTGCGTCGAGCCGAAGCCGCCGAAGGAATTGCGCTGGGAGACCAGCCAGCGGGTGGCCCGCGAGGCCGTCGCCGAGTCGTTGGCCTCCAGCAGGGCCAGGATAGCGTAGCCGGTGGTCTCGATGGCCGCGCTCTGGTTCGGCCGCGGCACCGGCAGGATGCCGGGCGCGCCCGGGGCGATGCCCGGCTTCGCCTGCTGGGCCGGCAGAGGCTGGACCTCGTTGCCGCCCCAGTACAGGCCCTCGTCGGACTGCTTGGCCAGCTTGATCAGCTTGTCCTTGGCCGCCGCGGTCTTGCCGCTCTTGGCCAGGGCCAAGGCGTAGGTGGTGATGGCCACGGCGTAGGGGTCATCGGTGTCGCCCAGCGCCCCCTCCAGGAAGCGCACCGCCTTGGCCGCCGCCGCGTCGTCGCCCGTCTCCTTCAAGGCGATGGCCACGAAAGCGGTCAGCGCTGTGTTGCCTTTCAGCCCGCCCAGCATGTCCTGGTGATGCAGGAAGCCTACCGGCTGGAAAGAGCCGTCGGCCTTCTGCTGCTTGGTAACCCAGGCCCGAGAGCCGCCCTGCACCTGGTCGTCGATGAAGACCAGGCCCTTGGCCTGGGCAAAGGTCTTCATCACGAAGGCCGTCAGCCAGAGACTGCCGTCTTTGTCCTGGTTGCCGAAGGCCGAGAAGCTGCCATCGCTGCGCCGGTAGGTCAGCTCGCGCTGGTAGCCGGTGACCATCATCGTCTCGGCCTTGGCCATGATCTCTGGCTTCATCTGCCCCGTTTCGCGCAGGTACTTGGCGACGAACACGTTGGGGGCGAAGAGGATCATGTTCTGCTCGCCACAACCGAAGGGCATCTGGATCAGCTTCTCCAGGCCCTGGATGGACTGGGTGAGGAAACTGCCGGTCACGGCCACGAAGCCGCGGGCGGAGCCCTCTACGATGAGGTCCGGCAGGCCCATCGCCAGTTCCTTGCTGCTGCCGGCGGCCAGCACCACGTTCTCCACTTCCTCGCGGGCCACGCCCTCTGCCTCGATGAGCAGGTCCTTGATCAGGGCGTCGGCCTGCTCCCGCGAGCGGGCGGTGATCTTCACCTGCTTGTTGCCCAGTTTGGTGGGCCGAATGGTGAAGCTGGCGCCGCCAACGTCGTTGGGGCCGACCGTGACCTGCTGCGAGCTGGGGCCGTTGAGGTCGAACCAGTCGCCCTTCTCGATTTCGACCGTGTACTGGTCGGACTTGTTAGTGTAGTTGTAGAGCGCCACTTTCACCGGGAACTGCTCGCCCCGGATGGCCGAGTAGGTCAGGTCGATCTGGGCGAAGAAGGGCTGCATCACCTTCAGCTGCGCCTCGGCGATGCCCAGGCCGGCCGACTTGGAGAGCGCCACCGCCCGCAACATCCAGGTGGTGATGCTGTCCGGCGCGGCGAACTTCTTGCTCGCCTTGCCGCTGGCGTCGGTAGTCAGGTTGTCCCAGATCCAGGTCTCGGGGAAGAACTGGCGCACTCGCTGTACTTCAGCCAGGCCGCCGGCTTCGGTGCTCTGGGCGATCGCCCCGGCCGAAGCTTTGGCCGCGTCCTGCGCCATCGGCGCCGGGGCCGCGGCCGGCACGGCCAACGGCATCGCCTCACGGGCCGCGCCCAGCCCGCCCGGAAACCCCTTGTTCATTGGGTTCTCGTACTGCTTGCCGGCCGGCACGTTCTTGTTGCTGATCACCACCACGCCCGCGTCCTGGAAGACCTCGGCGGCGCCGGGCGCGGTGAGGCTGGCCAGGGGCCGGGCCTCGTGCAGCTCGGCCTGCGGCTTCTGGTAGAGCTTCTCCAGCTCGTCGAAGACCTGCCGCAGGTTCAGCCGGTTCTCGGCCAGGATGAAGACCGAGCGGTCCACCGCCGCCAGGCCCACCTTGGCCTGGCCCTGCGCCTGGACGGTCAGGTCCACTTCCTCACCGGGCTTGACCTCTTCCTTGGCGAAGGCTACCGCCAGCTGCTGGGGATAGGTGCCGGAGATGGCGAAGGGCAGGTAGTCCGCCGCCACCTCGGAGGTTTGCAGCACCTGGTAGACCAGCAGGCGCGCCGTGGGAGCCATCAAAGGCGTCAGGGTGAACTGGATATCGGCCGAGGGCGTGAAGTCGGAGAAGACCACCTTGCCGCGCGAGACCACCTCGTAGTAGAAGTTGACCGCTTCTTTGGTGGCGGAAACGTGGAACTGGGCCGTGTCGCCCACCTTGAGAGCGCCCTGACTCGTCTGCTCGAGGTGGATAAACGTGCCGCTGGGCGAGTGGCCGGCGTTCATGGTTATGGCGGCGTAGGCGTTGTTGGCGTTGGCGTTCGCCGTCAGGGCGATGGCGTCGGCGGGCGGGGTGACGCTCACCAACGCCTTGCCGCCGCGCGCCCGCACCTTCTGCGTCTGCTGCTGGTTCTTGAACTCCTTGCTGGTGTAGCTGAGCACCAGCTGCACGTCGGCATCCACCGGCTTGCGGTCGGGAGTCTCGGCCACGACCAGCAGGCCCAGGGGCAGCCCGGGCTTGAAGCTGACGCTATCGGGGATCAAGCTGAGCGTGACCGGGCTCTGGGCGATGGCGATCAGCCGGCTGGTCTTCTCCTCGTAGCCGGTGCCGGTTTCGCGCACGGTCACGTCCAGCTGCACGTTGCCCAGGCCCTTGGCGCCGGGCGCCCCGGCCACGTACCGCACCGGCGGCAGATCAAAGTCCACTTTGCCGTCGATGGTCTTGGTGGCGTTGGCGAACTCCTGCCAGGTGCCCACGTAGCGGCTGGCCTTGATCACCAGCTCGCCCTTGACGGGCTTGCCGTAGGAGTATTCGGCGCCGACGGTGCCCTTGATGCGATCGCTCGCCAGCACCCAATCCTTGGGCAGGTCGACCGTCACCTCGTACTTGGGCAGGACGTAGCGCTCCACCCGCACGTCGATCTGGGCCGTGCGCTTGCCCAGCAGGGCCGTCAGCTTCCAGGTGCCCAGGTTGGGCTCGGGCGAAAGCGGCAGGTCGAGGGCACCCATGCCGTATTCGTCGCTCGGCACGTCCTTCTTGAAGACCTTGAGCCCCTTGGCGTCCAGCGCCTCCACCGAGACGGTACCGCCGGCCGGCTTCAGCTCGGGGTCGAGGGTGAGGGTGCGGATGTGGATGGTCTGCCCCGGCTTGTAGATCGGCTTGTCGGTCTCGACGAAGACGAGGGTGCCATCCTCCACCCGCACGGGCGACTGGGCCTGAAAGTCGCGACCCTGCACGCGCAGTTGGTAGTCGCCCTCGGCGAGGGCGGGCAGGTTCAGTTGCAGATCGCCGCGACCGGCGACGTAGCCGCTGACCTTGGCCACCTGCTTGTCGCTCTGCAGGAGCAGGGCCTCGACGGTGGCGCCGGCGGCAGTCTGGCCGGAGAAGAGCGAGAACGAAACCCGCTCGCTCTGCCCCGAGCGCAGCACCTTGGGGGCGACGGCCAAGTAGCCGTCGATCTTGTCCTCCCTGCCTGGGATGGGGATGGGCGTGCCCGGCCGGGGCAGCGGCGCCGACGCTGTGGGGGTGGGCGTCTCCCAGGGCGCGCTGCAGGCGGCGAGGGCGGGAAGGGCCGCGGCCGCGAGTAATAGCTTGAGAGCGCGACGGCGCGTGATGCCGGCTGCCATATCCAGCCTCCTTCTCGACTTGTTGACACCATGACGTGCCCGCCCGCCCAAAGGTTCCCGTCTGGCGGTGAAGGTTGGTTTAGAGCCGGTTGCCCGAGCCCCGGCCGTGGTCTTGTCCGCGCCGGGGCGGCCCCAAGGAAAGGGCCCTGGAAACAGACGCCGGAGGGGTGGCCGATCGGCCACCCCTCCGGCGTCTACTACCTCTCTTGGTCGATGAGCGACCTACGCCCCGGTTGTCTCCACCTGCGTCCGGTGCTCGGCGTAGCCGCGGCGCAGGTAGGTGATCATGGGGTCGATCACCAGCGGCACCACATCCGTGATCATATGCGGCATCAGATTATCCATAACCCTGGGCATCAGCTCAGGCATCTGCTCGGCCATGTAGTCGGGCATCGGCACCCGCTCGCCTACCCGGCGCAGCATCGTGTCCATTACCTTCGGCATCATCAGCGGCAGCAGACGCGGGAAGAGCACGGGGAAGGCGGGCCGCATAGCGTTCAGCAGCAGGCCGCCCACCGGGCCGGCCTTGCCGACCGCCCGCATCATGCGACCCATGCCGAAGGGCATGGCGTCGATCAGCTCCGGCCACATCGTGCCCATCAGTTCGGCGAAGCCGCGCGGCGTCATCACGGCGATCATCGCTTCAAAGACGGCCCACTGGCGCATCACCTCGAGCTCGGGCTGCGGGAACTCGTAGCCGAGACCTTTGCAGGCGAAGGAGGCCAGGTCGTGCACCGGCATGTGGCTGTCGCGTTTCTCGCTGCTCACCCGCAACTGGAACTGGCAGCAGGGGCAAAGAGCGAGCACTGCCTCGGCGCCAACCTCGATGGCCTCCCGCAGGCGCCTGTCGCCCACGTCGTGCGCCACCTGAGGCTCTTTGATCAGGGTCAGCACCGAACCGCAGCAATGCGCCTCTTCGTGGTGGTAGGGCATCTCCACGAACTCGACGCCCGGAATGGCCTTGATCACGTCCCGCGGCGGCTCGTAGATGCCGGAGGCCCGGCCGATGTGACACGAGTCGTGCCAGGTGACCTTGGCCGGCACCTCGTGCGTGAACCGGAAGCTGCCCTCCTTGATCTTCTCAGAGATCACCTCGCTGTAATGCTTGGTCGTGATGGCGTACTGGATTCCCAGCTTCTCTGCCCATTCTGGGTACACCCAGCGCCACATCATGTCGCAGGCAGGGCAGGAGGTGATCACGGTGTCGGCGCCCGCCGACTTCACGGCGGCCACGTTCTGGCGCAGGGTCTGGGCGAAGAGGTCCCACTTGCCGGCCACCAGCATGGGCGTGCCGCAGCAGCTTTCCTTCTCGCCCAGGTAGGTGTAGTCCACGCCCGCCTCGTCCAGCAGCCGCGCGGAGGCCATGCCAATATCGTGCTCCACGTAGCTGGCCGTGCAGCCGGCGAAGTAGACTGCCGCCGCTTCGTGGTCATCGCCGTGCTTCGCCGCGAGGTCGCGCGGGAACCACGCCGCCCGGTCCCGGCGGTAGCCGGCCCAGATATCGCCTTCCTTGTGCAGCGCGGCCGCCATCACCTCGAAGGGCGGGAAGGTCATCTTCTTCTTTTCCTCGATAAGCTGCCCGCGCAGCTTCAGCCACGAGGGCTCGATCGGCAGGGCCGCCGAGCAGCGTTCGTTGCACAGCTCGCAGGTAGTGCAGGAGAGGATCGTGTCGGTCATCTTCTGCGTCCAGTCGGCGCGGCCCTCCATGTACTCGCGCAGCCAGTACCACTTGCCGCGCGGGCTCTGGCTCTCCCAACCGCGCCCATAGAACTGGGGGCACTCCTCGATGCAGTAGCCGCACTGCGAGCAGGAGTAGGCGTACCAGGCGACGTCCGGCGGCACATCGCGCACTGGTTTGGTCGGCCGCTCGCCTATCTGGGTTATGACGTGGTTGCCGAAGGGGCGGATCAGCGGCTCGACCTTGCTGGCCAGGTTTAGCGCTCGCCCCAGCATACCGTTGCCGATGACCTTGCGGGGGTTCATTATGCCGGCGCGGTCCACCTGCTGCTTGAACGCCCGCAGCCTTTCCTTGCGCTCCTTGCCCAGGATCTGGCCTGCCCACTTAGAAAAGTAGAGTCCGGTGGCGTAGGGTCGGCCGCCGTGCCTCTCGGCGATGTTCATCACCGTCAGCACCAGGCCAAAGACGAAGTTATAGTCGAGGTGACGCTGGTCGCTGGGAATGAAGCCAAGGATTACCGCTTCGGGGCGGCCGCCACTGCCCCGGCGCACGATCACGCCCTCCTTGACGATGGGCTGGTTGACCTTACGCTCGATTTCGCCCAGGGCGCCGCCGAGCTCCGCCAACGGCACTACTACTTCGGCCGGCACGAGCGAGGGGCCTAGTCGCTTGACGACCATCAGCTTGAAGCGATGCTGCCATTCGTGTTGGGCAATCCGCTCGCTTAGCACCTCGCCTTCATAGCGGCCGGCGATCTTGGCCAGGCCGCCCAATACTCGCTCGCGGTCGGCGGCGCGGAAGGCGAGCGTGACGACGTAGGCAGCGGGCAGAATCACCCGCTCCTCCGCCGGGTGGCCGTGGTGCTCCTGCGCCGGGGCGCGATTCTTCAACTCGGCCATGCGCGGGTTGATGAAGACGAGCGACCAGATGGGCAGGTCGGCGGCGATGATGGCCTCCAGGGCCTGCTGCAGCTTGGGGGCGTCGGGGAACGCCGCCGCGGCCAGGCCGAGCTCGGCATGCGGCTGGACCCGCAGCGTGACCTGGGTGATGAAGCCGGTCGTGCCCTCGGCGTCGGAAATGAGGTCCAGCTCGTCGTCCGTGAACAGGCGCACCTCGCCGGTCGGCAGCACGACTCGGGCGGCGACCACGTTCTCGCGGAACCAACCGTACTCGTAGGAGCCGATGCCGGCACCGCCTTGGGCCAACCAGCCACCGACGGTCGAGGCAGGGGCACTGGTGGGATACAGGCGCAGGGCCAGACCGTGCGGCTTCAGGGCTCGCTCCAGCTTCTCCCAGGTGATGCCGGGCTCGACGGTGACGGTCTGCGCCGCGACGTCCACCGCCAGCACATTCTTCATGCGGAAGAAGTCGACCACGACCCCGCCCTCGACCGGCACGGCCCCGCCGTAGCCGGATGAGGCCTTGCCGCGCGGGGTCAGGGGACAGCGGGCGGCCGTCGCCCAACGGGCCAGCTCGACCAGTTCCGCCTCGTTCTGCGGCTGCACGACAGCCTCTGGGGTCGTGCTACCGATGAGCGGTTTCACCAGGCTGGGAATAGCGGCGATGTCGTGCCCGTAGAGCCGGCGCTCCACGGGATCGAAGTTGGCTCGCTCACCAAAGAGGCGCTCCAACTTACTGCGTGTGGGTAGCGTCTTACCGATCATTCCTACTACTTCTCCCCCGTTGATTGCGCTGGCTTAGATTGGCCCGATGCCAGGAGCCGATCATACCCTACCAGGGAAAGGTATGATTTGTCCGACCATTATTAGGGTCGGAATGCGAATTGTCAAGCGCGCGATTCTACTCAGCCCCCTTGACAGCGCTCGCCAGAGCGGTCAATGTATCCCGTATCCGGAATCCGCTGGTTTGTGTGGCGGCTGAATGGGGGTGGCGGCGCTGGCTCTCGAGGTTCCGCCTGTCGGGGCCGAGTTCCGCAGCCTAGGCGAGCAGGTCTACGACAGCCTGCTCAAGCTGGTCGTCGCCCGCCGTCTGCCCCCGGGCGAGCGCCTGGTGCTGGAGGAGCTGGCCGCGCGGCTGCACGTCAGCCGCACCCCGGTCCGCCAGGCCCTCTCGCGACTCGCCGGCGAGGGGCTGGTCGAGCCCAAAGGCCGCAATGGCTTCCGTGTCACCGCCATCTCTACCGTCGACCTGGAGCACCTCTACGAGTTGCGCCTGATGTGCGAGCAGTTTGCCGCCGAGAAGGGCGCGGCGCTGGCAACTGAGGACGAGCTCTCCCGCATGGCTTCTACCCTCGCGGAGTACGACCGTCTGGCCAGCTCGGCGGAGCCGACCGAGCGGCTGGCCTACCTGCGCGTGGACCACGAGTTTCACCGTCGGCTCGTCGCCCTGGCCGCGAACCCCAGGCTCGGCGAGCTGTTTGAGCGGCTCAACGTTCATATCCAAAACCTGCGCGCCGGGCCGGGCCCGGTCAGCCCGGCGGTGTCCAAGGAGGCCAACGCCGCCGAGCATCGCGCCATCCTGGCGGCGCTGCGCGCCCGCGATGGGGCGATGGCCCGCCAGGCCGTGCGCTACCACGTCGCCAACAGCCGCGAGCGAGTCCTAGCCTCGCTAAGTCTGGCCGAGGCGGCGCAAGACCAGTAATTAGGGGGTATCTAACACAGTGTCAAGTAAAGCAGAGAAGGTGATGGTCGTCGGCATCGACGCTCCCATCGTGCCGCGTCTCATCAAGTGGGCGCGCGAGGGCAAACTGCCCACGATCAAGAAGTTCCTCGACGAGGGCGTCTTCGCTCCCAACTGTCTCGCTCCCTTCCCGACCATTACCCCGCCCAACTGGACCACCCTGGCCACCGGCGCCTGGGCGGGCACCCACGGCATCACCGACTTCGACTTCCACGTCCCCGGCGACCCGCTGGACAAGATCCATCAGGCCTTCGACGCCCGCGAAATTCTGGCCGAGACGATCTGGCAGGCGGCCGCCCGCGCCGGCAAGAAGGCGATCCTGGTTAATTATCCCACCACCTGGCACACCCAGCTCGACGGCTGGCAGATCGGCGGCTACGGCCTCAATATCAACGACTACCGCCTCGGCTCGCCCAAAGAGCTCGTCAACCTCAACAACCTCACTTATGACGTGCTCCTCTCCACCGAGGCCTATCCCTTCGGCACCGAGATCGCCTGGCAGAAGGCCCAGGGCTGGCAGGACGTGGAGCACTCCCCCAAGGCGCTGGAGGCGTCGGCAACCCTCGCCATGCGGCGCACGCTGCACAAGGTGGCGCCGGTCACCTGGCAGCTGCTCCTTGACCAGAGCGAAGGCAAGGGCTATGACAAGCTGCTCGTGGCCACCGCCAAGGACAAGGGCGGCGTCTTCGCTCGCCTGCGGGCCGGCGAGTGGACGCCGAACATCTACCAGGCCTTCCAGACCGACGCCGGGCCGGTAGAGTGCGTCTTCCGGATGAAGCTCATCGAGCTCTCGCCCGACGGCCAGCAGTTTCGCCTCTTCGTCCCCGCCATTTCCGCCCTGCACGGCTGGGGCCTGCCGGCCGAGATCGAGGACGAGATCAAGATGGAAGACGGTATGCCCCTGGGCAAGACGCCCTGGGACTCCTGGCTGCTGGAGTGGGTGGACAACCAAACCCTGGTCGAGACCGTCGACCTGCACAACGTCTGGCTCGGCAAGGCGGCGGCTTATCTCTTGAAGAACAAACCGTGGGACCTGTTCTACTGCCATATCCACACTCCCGACTCGATGTACCACACCTTCTCGGTGGACATCGACCCGCTCACGGCCAAGCATCCCGAGCGCATCGCGGACACAGTGGCCATGGAGATGGCGCTCTATGAGAGCGTCGATCGCTGCGTGGCGAGCATCGTCGAGGCCGCCGACGACAAGACCGTCGTCGTCATCGTCTCCGACCACGGTGCTAAGGCGGCGATGAACGAGTTCCACGTCAACGACGCTTTGGCGGCGGCGGGTCTGGTCGCCTACAAGCCGGGCACGCACGAGGTCGACTGGTCCCATACCAAGGCCAGCGAGCAGCGCACGGTCTACGTCTACGTCAACACCAGGGGCCGCGACCCGCAGGGCATCGTCGAGCCGGGCGAGGAGTACGAGAAGGTACGCGAGCAGGTTGTCAAGGCGCTGCTCGAGTACGTCGAGCCCAAGACCGGCCTGCACCCCATCTCCTTGGCCCTGAAGAAGGAGGACGCACGCATCCTCGGTCTCTACGGCGACCGGGTGGGCGACGTTGTCTTCGCCTTCCGGCCCGAGTTCTACATGGAGCACGGCCCGCACCTGACGACAACCCGCTTCGGCGAGGGCGACCTGCGCACGCTCTTCATAATGAAGGGCCCGGGCGTTAAGCAGGGTGTGGAAGTGGAGCGCAATGTCTGGCTGACCGACGTGGTGCCCACCCTCTGCCACCTGGCCGAGCTGCCCGTGCCCAAGCAGTGCGAGGGCTCGATCATTTACCAGTCGCTGGAGGATCCCGACGCCCAGGTGAAGGAGCTGCAGTCGCTGCGGCGCAACGTCGAGCGCCTGCAGCGGATGGTCGAAAGACCGCCGATGTGCTGATGTCTGGTCGTAGGGGCGGGGCTCTGTACCCGCCCGCCCGGGCATTGAGGTGATGATTGTCGATGTCCGACCAAGACCTACCGCCTGACCTGCGGACGCGCAAGAGCCCTCGTCTCGCGGGTTTCGACTACAAGGCCGAGGGCAGTGTCTACCTGGTCACCGTGCGGGCTCGGGCGGGCCTGGTGCCGTTCACCGACCCGGGACTCGCCCGGGCTGTGACCGAGGCTCTGCTCTACCAGCGGCGTGTCGGGCACGTGCGGCTTTACGCCTACGTGCTGATGCCCGATCACCTGCACGCTGCCGTCGGCGTGGTGGACGCGGGGCGGTCGCTCGTCGATGTAGTGAGGGACTTCAAGACCTATACGACGAGGCTGGCTTGGCGATATGGTCTGAGCGGCGAGTTGTGGCAACGCAGCTTTCACGACCATATCGTGCGCCGAGCCGAGGACTTGATTAGTACCTGCGAGTACATCCTGGCCAATCCCGGACGAAAGGGATTGGTGGGTAAGGGCGACGACTGGCCGTACCAGGGAACGCCCGATTTGATGGACAGCTAGCCGGCGTTTACGGGGCGGGCGGGTACGGAGCCCCCCTGTCGGGGGACATGGCCCCGCCCCTACGGACTGGATAGACATCAACTATAGTAGTGGAGGAAAAGAGTTGTCCAAGCATCTCGCTCGTTGTCAGTTCCTGACGGCAAGCGGCAGCGTCGCCGGACTTGGCTTGCTGGCGGCCTGCACCCCGGCGGCGCCGCCCGCGCCCACTGCCGCCCCGAAAGCGGCCGAGCCCAAGCGGGGCGGCACCTTCAGGCCGATCTGAAGAAGCTCGGCATCGAGGCCAAGGTCAACGACATAGAGCCCGCCCAGTACGACACCGCCACCCAAAAGGGCGACATCCAGATGATCACCCACGCCTATGGCCGGGCGGCCCGCGACCCGGGCACCACGCTCACCGGCGCCAAGTCCTGGTATCTGGAGAAGGAAGGCGGTTGGTGCCACTACACCGGCGCGGAGTACGAGAAGCTGCGGGCTGACATGCGGTCCACCCTGGACCGCCCCGCGCGAAAAGCTCGCGCGCCAGATCCAGCAGCTGATGCTGGACGAGTGCTTCACCAACCCCGTCGCCGGCGTGCCGCGCATGTGGGTCTACGGCAGCTACGTCAAGGGCCTGACCTACAACATGGACAACTACATCTTCGCCGGCGGCATCTGGCTGGATAAGTAGGTTTACGCGGCGGCGCAACACCGTCGCGGCCTAGGCAAGCGAGGCGCGGGTTCTGGCCGCGCCTCGCTTGCTTTGTTGACTGCATGTTCGCCTTCTGCTAGTATTAGCACCAGACCATTGGCTATAGGTTAGCCAAGCCTGCACTTTTACTGGGTGTTGCCAAGTTGCTATGGACATGATGGAAGGAGAGGAAGGTCAATGTTGTCCATCACTCGCCGTCGTTTCCTAATCCTCAGAGTCTGTGAACAAATCACCTCGGTTGGTTGTAGTGTCCTGCCAGGCGAGCTAGAATAGGTTAAAGCGCCTGGGAGGTGAGCGGTGACCAAGGAGACCTTGTTTGAGATGCCAGAGCCGGAGG
>JAMCTB010000080.1 GCA_023380955.1 Chloroflexota bacterium
AAGGTGACGTCGGAGCAGCTCTCCGACGAGCTCGGCGAGGTAGTGGAGGGGCTGAAGCCCGGCCGCACCTCTCCGGACCAGATCACCGTCTACAAGTCCGTCGGCATCGCCATCCAGGACATGGCCGTGGCGAGCATGGTGTACCGCAAGGCCCTCGCCAACAAGGTCGGCACCGAGGTGGAGCTGCTGTCGTAGCACTTCCGTCCCACCTGTCGGGCACGCCGCTTGCCTTCCGTTACAACCGATGACGTATTGGGTCAGGAGTCATGGGGGGGGAGGATTTTATGAGCCCGAAGAGGGTTTTTGACCTGCTGAAGGACACGTTCAAGGAGTGGAGCCAGGACCACGCTTCTACCCTGGCGGCAGCGCTGGCCTACTATGCCGTCTTCTCCATCGGCCCCCTGCTCCTCATCCTCGTCTCGATGGCAGGACTGGTCTTCGGCCAGAAGGCCGCTGAGGGGCAGCTCGTTGGCCAGATCCAGGGATGGGTTGGTCCGCAGACGGCGAATACCGTCCAGAGTCTGCTGCAGGCGGCTTACCATCCGCGCGCCGGGCTCATCGGGACCGCCATAGGCGTCGTGACGCTGGTCTTCGGTGCGATCGGTTTCTTCGGGCAGCTCCAGTCCTCGCTGAACATGATCTGGGAAGCTAAGCCACCGTCCTCCGGCATCAGGGAAATGGTGAAGCAGAGAGCGCTCACCTTCTTGATGGTGGTGCTACTGGGTGTTTTGCTCATTGTCCTGTTGGTGCTGGGTGCGGTTGTGACCGCGGCCGTCACCTTCTTCGGGTCGATGCTTCCAGCTTCCTTCTCGGGTTTTCTCCCGCAAGCTGCCGAGCTCGTCCTGTCCTTTGCGGTGATCACACTGGTGATCGGGGCCGTCTTCCGCCTCCTACCGGATACCACCGTGGCGTGGAGCGACGTCTGGATAGGGGCAGCCATCACGGCGTTGCTGTTCACCGCTGGGAAGCTGGGCCTCAGCTTCTACCTGGGTCGGGAAGGCGTTACCTCCGCTTATGGCGCGGCCGGCTCGCTGGTTGTGCTGATGCTCTGGGTCTACTATTCTGCGCAGATCTTCTTCGTGGGAGCCGAGTTCACGCAGGTGTACGCCAACAAATACGGTCCCAGGGCGGTGCCCCAGAAGAATGCGGCTGGTCCGGCAGACAGGGAGGCACCCATGAGCCCCGAGGATACCGCGGAGCGGGGCCCGGTCGCCGAGGGCAACGGAAGCCAGCAGCAGAAGGAACCCCAAAAGAATCGGGCAGCGTAGCTCGAGTTCGGGGCGCGCTTGGCGCGTCGTTCCTCAATTCCGGTTGAACAGGGGCCTGGCCCGCCATCCCAGCGTCCTACCTGTCATCCCCGCGAAAGCGGGGATCCAGGCGCGTAGTCTGGTGGCTAGGTAATTCCTGGATGCCCGCCTTCGCGGGCATGACGATGCCGGCGAGTGCCCTGCATTTATGGAACGGCGCACCAAAGGCCCAGGGGACTACCGCAGCACCTCGGGGTTGACGGTGTAGACGGGGCGATCGCCGTGCAGCCGCCGGATCACGTTATCCACGGCCTCCATCGCCGACGCATCTATTGCGTCCAAACTGGAGCCAGCCATGTGCGGAGAGAAATAGACGTTGTCCAACTTCCGCAGCGGGTTATCAGCCTCCAGCGGTTCGTGTTCGAAGACATCCAATGCTGCCCCGGCGATGCGCTTATCCTTCAGTGCACGATAGAGGGCCTTGGTGTCGACGAGACCGCCGCGGGCCGTGTTGATCAGATAGGCCGTAGGCTTCATGAGGCTCAAGGCTTCGTCGTTGATCAGGTGGCGGGTGCTGGCATCCAGGAAGGCGTGGATGGTCACGAAGTCGCTCTCTCGCAGCAACTGCTCCAGGGGCACGTAGTTTACCCCATGCTCCTCGGCGAACTGGCGATCCCGCAGCACGTCGACGGCGAGGATCCGCATCTCGAAGGCCCTGGCTCGCTGGGCCACCTCCTTGCCGATAGTGCCCATCCCGATTATCCCCAGGGTGCGCCCGGCCAGGTCGATTCCCGCGTGGCGGTTCCAGCCACCCTTTCGAACCTCGGAGAGGCTCTCCGCCAGGCGGCGGGAGCAGTAAAGCATGAGTGCGAAGGCGTATTCGGCAACGGCGTGCCGGTTCACGCCCGGGTTGATGGCCACGGCTACACCGTGCAGGGTGGCTGCCCTCACGTCGATGGCGTCATACCCGACGCCGACGCGGGCTATCACCTTCAGTTGCGGCGCAGCGTCCAGCACCCTGGCGGTGAAGGGGTCTACCCCGGCCACAACGCCGTCGATTCCCTGGAGCAGGCCGATCAGCTCATCCTCCGAGCGGCTTCCCTCACAGTAATTGAGAACGACCTCCAGGCCGGCAGTCTGCAGCCGCCGGTGGGCCTCACCATCCGGCTTCACGAAACTGGACGTGACGAGCACTCGTGGCATCGCGCTTTCCTCCTCAATCAGCCTCTACGCTAGCCGATCTTCTCCTGCTCCTTCGGAGCGGGCTTAAGGTCGGTGCGCTTCCCGGCCTTCAGCAGCGCGGTATCCAGCTTGTGAGGGATCACCTCCTGGAGTATTCGGGACACCGCCAGCAGCTTATCGATATCTATGCCCGTCTCGATCCCCATCTCCTGGATCATGTACACCAGGTCCTCGGTGGAGACGTTCCCCGTCGCCCCGGGGGCATATGGACACCCTCCCAGCGCACCGCTGGCCCCGGCGAAGCAGGTCAGCCCCGCCTGCATCGCGGCGACGACGTTGGCCAGTGCCATGTCCCGAGTGTTGTGCAGGTGCAGGGTGAACTCCACGTCCGGGTACCTGTCCACCAGCCGTGAGCAGAGGTCGTAGGTCTGCCTAGGGTTGGCGACGCCGACGGTGTCCCCCAGGCTCATACGCCGGATGCCCAGCTCGTAGTAGCGTGAGATGATCCCCTCCAGCTGCGCCCGTGGGATCTCCCCCTCGAAGGGGCAGCCGAAGACTACCGCCATGCCGGCCTCCACCCGGATGCCGGATTCCATGGCAACCGGCACCATCTGCTCGAACTCCTTGAAGGAGTCCTCGATGGAGCGATTGGCGTTGGAGCGATTGTGGGACTCGCTGACGGACATCATCAGATGCACACCGTCCGGCTTGCGGGGGATCG
>JAMCTB010000081.1 GCA_023380955.1 Chloroflexota bacterium
CGGCTGATCCCTTCTCTCAGTCCACGAACACAGTGTCCGCCTCTTTGACGTCCGGCGCCCCGGCGTAGCAGTAAACCCACTCGGCCGTCTCGGTGCCCACGTTCTCCAGCCCGTGGATCTCCCCCATGCGATAGAAGCAGAAGCAGCCCGGCTCGACTATGTGCTCCTCCCGGTTCGGGCCTATGGTCACTTTCACCCGCCCCTTCAGGATGAACATCACGGCCTCGGCATTTCGGTGGAAGTGAGCCTGCCCCTTCACCCCGGGTTCCATGGTGGTCTTGCCGGAGGTGAGCTTCAGAGAGCCGACGGTCTGCTTGCTCAGCACCCACCGGACGGCGAGGCCGGGTATGGTCTCGGAATCTGGCTCTACGGTTTCGACCCTGATGAACTCGGCCATTAGTGTACCTCTCCAAGATGTTGTCCGTAGCCCGCGCCCAGGGGGAAATCGCCCTCGCGATAGACCGTCTGGCCGCGCACGAGGGTCCGCTCCACCCACCCCTTGATAGTGCTGCCTATAATCGGTGAGACCTTCCACTTGGTGAAGAAGGACTCCGGGGTGACCACCCACTCTCTCTCGGGATCCAGGATGGCCAGGTCGGCGTCGCTGCCCGGCAGCAGGCTGCTCTTGCGGGGGTAGAGGCCGAAGGCCCTGGCAGCGTTGGTGGAAGTGAGCTGCACCAATCGGTCCAGAGGGAGGTTTCGCTTGTGGACCGCTTCGCTGAGCATCAGCGGCAGGGTGAACTGGACCCCCGGCAGGCCGCTACCCGCCAGCCAGATATCGGGCGAGCCCCGTTCGTCGACGGAAAGCGGCACGGGGGCGTGGTCGGAGGAGAGGTAGTCTATGGTGCCGTCGTACAGGTAGTCCCACAGCTTCTCCACGGAGGCCCTATCCCGCAGACAGGGGGGGCCCAGCTTGATGTAGGCGCCCTTTCGCTGATAGAGGCTCTCGTCCAGCAGCAGGAAGGAGGGGATGGTCTCGAGCACCACCTTCTGCCGTCTGGCCTTCGCCTCTTTCACAAGCTGCGCTGCCTCAGGCAAGCTGACGTGGAGGATGGCGGTGCGGACGCCCGCGTGGGCCGCCAGGGTCAGCGCCCGTTGAGTTGCCTCGTATTCAGCGATGGGCGAGCCCGTCCCGGCGAAAGAAGCCTGGTCGTGGCGGTCCTCGGCCTTCATCTTTTGCTCCGCGTGCCGGCGGATGGCTTCGTTCACCGCGTGGATGCCGATCAAACCGTCCTGTCGGGCGATGAACTCCATCGCCGCAAGAAGATCGCCGTCGTCGGGGGGCGGCATGTGCCGCGGTCCGTGGGACATGTATGCCTTGAAATAGCGCACGCCGGCCTCGGCTTGCCTCCGAACACCATCGTGGTTGCCCGGCACTATGCCGCCCCACAGGGCGTAGTCCACCACCGCCCTGGGGCCAACGATCTCCAGCTTTTCCCGATATATCGACCCATCGGTAACGGGAGGAATCGTGCTGGCTTGCTCGACGATCGTTGTAACTCCACCTGCCGCTGCCCCCATGGTTCCAGTTGTGAAGTCCTCGGAGTCGGTCAGCCCCGGTTCCCTGAAGTGCACGTGGGTATCGACGGCGCCGGGCAGCACCAGCTTGCCGGAGGCGTCGATCACTTCCTCCGTGCTCGGAACGGAATCGTGCTCGAACAGCAGGGCGGCAATTCGGCCGTCGCGCACAGCCACGTGGCCTCTGAAGACCCCGTGAGGGCCGGCCACGGTTCCCGACTTGATCACCACATCGTACTGGGCCATTTTCCCCTTCCTTGCTTCCACGGCTTGCGATTCCCGGCCGCGGGCGGGTTATTCTGCCGGTGGGGGGTTGTGCTGGAGCCACCAGCGGGCGACGTCGACCCGACGGGCGAACCACACGTCCGAGAAGCCTCGAGCGTACTCCAGGAACCTGGCCAGCGCCTGAGACCGGGCCGGAGTGCCGCCGATGCGGCAGTGCAGTCCCAGCGACATCATCTTCGGGACCGTCGCGGACTCGCCGTACAGGCAGTCGAAGGCCCCGCGCATGTACTCGTAGAAGTCGTCCACGCTCACCAGCCCGCCGCGCCAGAAGCGGGCGTCGTTCACCTCGAAAGTGTAGGGAACCACCAGCCACGGCTTGCCCTTGACCTGGACGTAGTAAGGCAGGTCGTCGTTTAGCCCCAGGCTGTCGTAGAGGAAGCCACCCTCCTCCATCAGCAGCGCACGCGTGTTGGGGCTGCAAGCGTACCGGGTAAACCACCCAAGCGGCCGCTGCCCGGTCAAACGCACTATGGTGTCTACCGTGCGATGGATGTTGTCCATCTCTGCTTCGGGGGATGTGGCGTGAAACTCCTCCCAGCGGTAGCCGTGGCCGCCCACCTCGTCCCCTGTTTCCGCAAGCACCTGGGCCAGGCGGGGGTTCCGTGCCAGCGCCTGGGCGCACATCCACCAGGTGGCCGGCACGTGGTACTGCTTGAGAATCCTCAAGATACGCCAAACGCCGACCCTGCTGCCGTATTCGAAGAAGGATTCGTTGAAGAGGTCGCGGAGTTCCTGCGGAACCGGCGAGGGCACTTCGCCCATGGTTTCACGGCGCGGCCCGTCCAGCAGCGAATACTCGGCCCCCTCCTCGTAGTTGACGCACACCTGCACGGCCAACCGCGCCCCGTTTGGCCAGGTAACCATGGGCGGGCTATCGGCGTAGCCCACGAAATCCCGTTCCATCTTCGTTCTCCTGGTCAGCTAGGAGACTTCTGAAGAACTCCTCGTTTGATGTGGGAAGGGGGTGGAGAACCGGTTTGGCGGGCGGCCGAGGGGCTGCTAGTGGGCGCTTCGGCCCGC
>JAMCTB010000082.1 GCA_023380955.1 Chloroflexota bacterium
GCCCTCTTCCGGGTGGTCCAGGAAGCGGTAACCAACATCGCCCGCCACGCCGAGGCGGAGAACGTGGTCATCAGCCTAGATTTCTCTCAGGCCGCGGTGGTGATCGAGGTGGAGGACGACGGCAAGTGCTTCGACCTGACGGCCATCTCCCGAACCGCCGACAGGGGGCGAGGGCTGGGGCTGATGGGGATGCGAGAGCGTGTGGCGCTCTTCTCGGGCGTTCTCACCGTGGAGACCTCCCCCGGCGCGGGCACTCAACTGCGGATCGAGGTTCCGCTAGAAGGGACCAAGAATGGGCAAGATTAGGGTACTGATCGTCGACGACCATGCCATCTTGAGGGAGGGCATTCGGGCGCTTCTCAGCCTCTATCCGGACATCGAGGTGATCGGAGAGGCGGGCGAAGGCCTGGAGGCCATCAACAAGACCCGGCAGTTGACCCCCGACATCGTCTTGATGGACATCGCCATGCCCGGCCTGGGCGGCCTCGAGGCAACCCTGGAGATCCACAAGCAGAGCCCCAACAGCCGTGTGGTGATCCTGACGCAGCACGACGACAGCGAGTACATCTTCCCCATCCTGAAAGCCGGCGCCTCGGGCTACGTGCTGAAGAAGGCGGTGGGGACGGAGCTGGTGGCCGCCATCCGGGCCGTGCACGAGGGCGGCTCCTTCCTCTACCCCTCGGTGGCCAGGGCGGTGATCGAGGGCTACATCCAGAGGGGCGAGGACGCTTCCGAATCCAGCTACGACCGGCTGACCGATCGGGAGAAGCAGGTGCTGAAGCTGATCGCCGAAGGGCGCAGCAACCGGGACATCGCGGACATGCTGAGCCTCAGCGTCAAGACGGTGATCGCCCACCGGGCGAACCTGATGGAGAAGCTGAATATCCACAACCGGACGGAGCTGGTGAAGTACGCCATCCGCAAGGGGCTGATCGCGGTGGACGCGTAGAGGACCTCACCCCCTACCCCCTCTCCGAAGCGGAGAGGGGGTCTTCTTTTCCCTCTCCCCCTGGGAGAGGGTCAGGGTGAGGGCTGTGGCGTCAAAGGGGCCTGGCCCCCTAGACATCTACCTCTTGATCGCCTTGATCGCCCCGTCGATCCGCCGCAGGGCCTCTCGCAGGTTGGGCAGGGAGTTGGCGTAGGAAATCCGCAGGTAGCCGTCGCCTGCATCGCCGAAGGCGGTTCCAGAGAGGCTGGCAACCCCCGCTTCGTGGAGCAGGTAATGTGCGAACTGCTTCGACGGCATCCCCACCCGAGTGACGTTGGGAAAGGCGTAGAAGGCGCCGGCCGGCCAGCGGCAGCTTATCCCCTCGATGGAGTTGAGCCCCTCCACCACCACCTTCCGCCGCTCGGTGAACTCCGCCACCATCTTCGCCACGTCGGGTTCCGCCTGGGGACAGGCCAGGGCAGCCCGCTGGATGAAGGTGGGGGTGCAGGAGACGCTGTTGTTCACCAGCCGGACGAAATGTATGACCAGGGACGGGGGCACGATGCCAAATCCCAGCCGCCAACCCGTCATCGCGTAGCTCTTGGAGTGGCCATCCAGGATTATTGTCCGCTCCGCCATACCAGGGAAGGTGGCGATGCTGACGTGGCTGCCCTGGTAGAGGATACGGCGATAGACCTCATCCGACAGCACCCAGAGGTCGTGCTTCACCGCGAGGGCGGCTATCTCCTCCAACTGGGAGGGAGGAACGACACCCCCCGTGGGGTTGTGAGGGGAGTTGAGGATCAGGAGAGTGGTCCTCGGGGTGATCTTGGAGCGCAGCTTCTCCAGGTCGATCCCGAAGTCCCGCTCCTCCCGCAACTCCAGGGGAACCGCCTTGGCGCCCACGAAGTCGATCATCGACCGATAGATGGGGAAGCCCGGGTCGGGGTAGATCACCTCGTCCCCTTCCTCGGCCAGGGCCAGAATGGTAAAGAACATGATGGGCTTGGCGCCCGGGGTGACGATCACCTGGGACGCATCCAACGCCATGCCTCGGCTCTTGGACGCCTCGGCGGCGATGACTTCGCGAAGTTCCGGCAAGCCTTGAGACGGACCGTAGTGGGTGAAGCCCTCGTCCAGGGCCTCCTTGGCGGCCGCTGTAATGGCGGGGGGAGTGTCGAAATCAGGCTCCCCGATCTCCAAATGGATGACGCTTTTTCCCTGTGCCTCCAGGGCTCGCGCCTGCGCGAGCACGTCGAAGGCGGTCTCCATGCCCAACCGATCCATCTTACCTGCTATTTTCATCGCCTGTGCCCTCCTGGCGCGCGATTCTAACACCTTGCGTATTCTGAGGCCACCCTCTTTCCTTTCACGGGTCCGGACAGAGTTCCAGACGCGTGGGAAATAGGGTGTATGCGCTGCCGGATTAGTATCTTCTGCCGATTCCCTGGATCGTTCCAAAGAGTACAATGGTGCTACCAAAAGGAAATGGTGGTGGTCCCCTCGAAGGAGAGAGGTAGACCACCGGCTCGGTAGCAGCCTTCCAACTCAGTGTCGAGGCCCAAGCCCCAGGGCTTGGAGAAGGAGGTCACGATGATCACCAAACACGTTGGCGGCGAAGTCGTCAAGGGCGGCATCTACTGGAGCATGAGCGCGGGAGAGTTCGTCTCGGTCCCTAGAGAGGGCGGGCGGTTGGCCGGAAGCATGCAGGACAGCTACCTCAGGGCACCCCTTCCGGTGGTGCTGGTGGTGGGTCCCATCATGGGCCTCGCCTTCGCCATCTTCCTCCCGCTGTCTGGTCTGCTGGTTCTGGTACCCTTCCTGGCCGACAAGCTGCGCGGGGCACTGATCCCCAGCGCGGCCCACGCGGCGGCAGGCACTACCTTGCAGCCGGGCATCTCCTACCTGGAGCCCCGACCCCGGACGGCCCCGGAGGAGCGACCCACCGAAACGCCGGAACAGGGCAAGCTGGTGGACCTGGCCAAGGAGATCGCCGAAAAAAGGTGGCAAGACAGGTAGAGGGGAAAGCTGTAGAGACGCGACAGGTCGCATCTCTACCCGTGGAGTGAACAACCAGATCTAGAGGGCAGACCCGATGATGGGGCGCCGAGGGGCTCTGAGGACGGAGCCCCCGGCGCCCCTTTTGTTTGAGGGAGAGAGCATGCAAGCAAAGATGCTGCTTCGGACGAAGAGGTCGGTGGAGAGACGCTTGGCCGTCGCCCTGGCCGTCGTGGCTGTTGCAGTGGCGATCGCCTTTGCCTTCATAGGAATGGCTCTCGCAGAACCCAATCAGCAACCCAAGACCACCCACGAGTTGCAGGGCAGGGAGAACTGCCTGACCTGCCACCCGGTTGGAGGCGGCGTGAAGCCATCGCCGGCCAATCACGCCTCCTACAGCAACGCCACCTGCCTCGGATGCCACCCCGTCGCTGGCGCTGCGCCGGCAGCAGCCGCGAAGCCCCCGGCGCAGCCCACCACACCGCCGGCCGAGCCGTCGCGACCCGCGTCCCCGGCCGCACAGGCCCCGGCGCCATCGCCCCCCGCCACTGCCCAACCCTCCAGCCCTCTGGAGCAGTTGGGGGGAGAGACCAGCAAACCGGTCCCGCCCGCCTCCGCCGCGCCGGCGCCATCCTGCATCGATTGCCACAAGAACCCCGGCCTCTCGATGGCCCTGGGGAACGGGGATAAGCTGAGCCTTACCGTGAATGAGGCCGACATGAACCAGTCGGTTCACCAGGGCAAGCTGAGCTGCACCGACTGCCACAGCCGCATCACCGGCTTTCCCCACAAGAAGGTTCAGTTCAACAGCAGACAGGAGTACTCCATCGCCCAGTACGAGGCGTGCAAGCGGTGCCACTTCGCCAACTACACCAAGACCCTGGACAGCATGCACTACAAGGTGATGGCTTCCGGGAACCAGAATGCCCCGCTCTGCACCGATTGCCACGGCTACCACTCCGTGTCGATTCCCAATGAGCCGCGCACCAAGATCTCACTGAGCTGCGGCAAGTGCCACACCGACGTCTACGAGACCTACTCCAAGAGCGTCCACGGCGCAGCCTTGATGAACGGCGGGAGCGCGGACGTGCCGGTGTGCACCGACTGTCACGGCGCTCACGTCATCAGGGATACCAGCTCAGCCTCTTTCCGCAACAACACGCCCGAGATGTGCGCCAAGTGCCACTCCGATGCGACGATGATGGGCAAGTACGGACTGTCGCCCAACGTCTTCAAGACCTACGCCCAGGACTTCCACGGCGCGACGGTGAGCCTGACCAAGCGCCAGAGCGGGGACAGTTGGACCGCCAAGGCCGTCTGCTCCGACTGCCATGGTGTCCACAACATCAAGTCCTTCAAGAACGAGGAGCCGGCCCAGGTCAGGCAGGACGTGATGGTCGCCTGCCAGAAGTGCCATTCCGACACCAGCAACAACTTCCCTGAGGCCTGGATGGGCCATTACCAGCTCAGCCTGGAGAAGACCCCTCTGCCCTTCCTGGTGAGGTCCTTCTACTGGGTCATGATCCCCTTCATGCTCGTGGGGCTGCTGCTCCACATCGTCGTCGACCTCTGGCGCATCGCCAGGAATCGGTAAGGGAGGGAACGGATATGAAAGCCGAATATCAGGGACAAACCCGGGCGCCTGAATACTTCGTCCGCTTCAGCCCCAGCCAGCGGGCGGAACACCTGTTTATGATGATCTCCTTTACCGCCCTGGTGGTAACCGGATTGCCGCAGAAGTTCTTCGGCTCCGGCTGGGCTCAGACCATCATCCTGGCCCTGGGCGGGATCGAGACCACTCGGCTGGTCCACCGGGGCTTCGCGATACTGTTCTGCCTGGAGGCCCTGTACCACGGGGCCTTCATCGCCCGACTGATAGTGACGGGCCGCTTCGTCCCCAGCATGATACCCGGACTGAAGGACGTAGCCGACGCCCTGCAGTGCTTCAAGTACTGCATCGGGGCCTCCTCCGTGTACCCCAGGTTCGATCGCTTCGATTTCCGCCAGAAGTTCGAGTATTGGGGTGTGGCCATGGGCGGGGTGATCGTGATCCTCTCGGGGCTGATGCTGATGTTCCCCGCCCAGGTGACCCATCTGCTCCCAGGGGCCTTCGTGCCGGCGGCCAAGGAGATGCACGGTGGGGAGGCGATCCTCGCCTTCTCGGTCATCGTGGTCTGGCACATGTACGGGGCTCACTTCAACCCCCTGCGCTTCCCGGGTGACCTCACCATCTTCACCGGCAAGATGTCGCGGGAGCAGATGATCGAGGAGCACCCCCTGGAGTATGCCCGAATCATGGGGATCACCCAGGAAGAGGAGAAGCACGAAGAGGCGAAGAGGCCCCAGACGGCCATACTGGAGCGGCACATCCCGATCCAGTAGAGGTTCAGAGAGACTCCGAACCCCGGGTCGCGGGGAAAGGTGCAGGGGCCGGCAGCGCTGCCGGCCCCGTTCTCTTTGGGAGTCGGGGCGTTCCCGCCCCCGGGCGGGTCGCGGGCGGCGCCTATCGCATACTGGAGGGCTGAATGGTAATATTCCGCTCGATTCCCGATGAAGGGTTTGAAGCTGATGGTGGCGAACTGGCTGGAATACGCCGGGCTGGCGATTGTCTACTCGCTGCTGGCCGCGGCTATCCTGGAGGCCCTCCTCCACCTCTGGCAGGTGCAGGACCCGCCCCTCGCCCTGGGGTTTCGGCTGTCGATCCTGGTCATCCCACCCTTGGCCCCCATCATCTTCTCCCTCCTCGGCCCGGGGTGGGGCTCGGAGCCCTTCCGCCAGCAGACCGCGCTGCTGGAGCTGCGCCGCTGGCTGGGGCCGGAGCCCAGCCTATCCCACTCGGGTTGGGCCCTGCTGCTGGCCGTCGTCGCCGCCACCACCCTGCTGTCGATCGGCCTGGAGGCGGACGGCTATCTGCGACGGCCGGCGCGCCGGGCGCACGGGTCCCAACCTTCGCTCCCCCTGCCCGCCGATCTCAAGCTGGCCCTAAAGAGGCTGGCCGACGAAGGAATAGCTCCCTTCCCCATCCTGTTGGTGGATCGGCGGGACCCGGCCGCCTGCACCGCCGGCCTCCGGCAGCCAACCATCCTGCTGTCCACGGGGCTGGTGGAGATGCTGGACCAGGATGAGCTGGAGGGGGTGCTGGCCCACGAGATGGCCCACGGGAGGCGGCGGGACAACTGGCTGGGGTGGCTCCTCTTCGGCCTGCGGCTGTCTTCTTTCTACAACCCGGTGGCCCTGCTCGCCTTCCACCAGATCGGCCACGACATGGAGAGGATCTGCGACGCCGAGGCCGGGCGGCTGACCCGCAAGCCGGTCGCTCTGGCTTCGGCCCTCCTGAAAGTCCACCAGGCCTCTCGGGCATCGACCCAGACCGCGCCGGGTTGGTCGCGACGGGTCGGGAGAAAGGCCGTCGCCCTGGAGAATCGGGCTCGAAGGGCGCTGGTAGAGGACCGAATAGAGCGGCTCCTTCACCCGGAAGCGGTGGCTCGGGTCAGCTACCCGGGCCTGCGGCTCGGATTGGCGGTGGTGGTCGCGGTGGGATTGGCGTATCTCGTGGTCTAGCCGGCCGCCCTAATAGATGACAAGAGGCTCCCAAGAATGCGGGAGATCACGCTGAAAACCAGGGTTCGACATCTCGCCCGTGAGCTGCCAGGCATCCTCGCGCCCCTGGTGGTGACGGTGGTCGCGGCGGTGCTGCTGCTGCGTGTGCTGAACCTCGTGCCCGACTATTGGCAGCGGCTCATAGCCGGCCCCCCGCCTGCCCTGCCCGTCCTCAGCGAGCGGCTGGAGTTCCCCAGCCTCGAGGCAGCGGAGAGGGAGCTGCGGGTGAGGATCGCCACCCCCAGCTACTTTCCCTCCACCCTGATCTGGCCGCCCGCTTCCATCCGGGGGCAGCGGGAGCCCGCACGGGTCGCCTCCCTGCTCTTCCTCTCCTCCGACGGCCAGCAGGCCCTGCAGGTCCGGGAGCTCTTCTCACCCGGGGAGGAGCTCCCCTTCCCCATTCCCGAGCCGATGGAGGTGCTGGAGCGGAGAGATGTGCCGGTGAACGGGGCTGCCGGCCGGTTGCTAATCGGTCGGGGACAGGGGGGAGGACAGGTGAACCAGCTTCGATGGCACGCCAACGGGGTTCACCTGGTGGTGACCACCATCTACTCGCCCGAGGAGCTGCTGCGGATCTCCGAGAGCATCCACCCGGAGTGAGCCGCCCGCCAAACGTGGGGCAGGGTCTCGTGCCCCGCCCCTACAGCTGTCACAATCACCGTGGCGGAGCACTAGCGGTCTAGAACCACGAAACTCGTTGCAGATGAGTCAAGTTTTCAGGCGGCGAGTCTGGCGCGGTTCACGCGGAGGCGCGGAGACGCGGAGACGCGGAAGATACATAATCGTCGGCTTCTCCGCGTCTCCGCGTGAGCCTACACCGTCTCGGCGCGTACAACTCGTCGGTCTGAGGCGAAGCCTCGTTAGTACTCCGCCACGAAGGTTTAGAGATGTAGGGCAGGGCGCTCTGCCCTGCCGCCGGCCTGTCATCGCCACGCGGGCGGTGGGGCACAGGGCCCCACCCTACGTATCAAGACCACCGTGGCGGACCACCAAGCCCTGGATCCCGCGGCGGCACCCCTACTCGGGCCGATCCGCCCGGTACCCCAGCTCCGCGAGCAGCCGCCGGGCCACCTCAGCGTCGTTCCACGGGACCAGCTCCGCGCCGATAACCTGGCGCCGCTCGTGCCCCTTGCCGGCCAGCAGCACCGTGTCGCCCCGGCGAGCCCGGTGGAAGGCCTCACGGATCGCCTCCTCCCGGTCGGCGATCTTCAGGTAATGCTCGCCCTCTCGCCATCCCTCGGCCCGGGCCCCCTCGGCGATCCGCTCAGCGATCTCCAGAGGGTCTTCGAAGCGAGGATCGTCCACGGTGAAGAGGCCGAAGTCTGCCACGGTGGCCGCGATTCTGCCCATCTCACCCCGGTTGCCGGGGTCCCTCTCGCCGGCCAAGCCGAAGAGGACGAACAGCCTCCCCGGCGTCGTCGGTCTGAGGGTGCCAAGAACCGTCCGGAGGGCCTGGGGGGTATGGGCGAAGTCGACTATCACGGTGAAGGGCTGGCCGCCATCGACCCGCTGCATGCGGCCGGGCACCGAGTCCACCAGGGCCATCGCCTGGCGGATCTGCTCGAGACTCGCCCCCTGGCTCAACCCCACGGCCGCGGCCGCCAGCCAGTTGTACACGTTGAAGCGTCCGGCCAGCCGCGATTCCACCTCCACCGCGCCCGAGGGCGTGGCCAGGGTGAAGCGGGAGCCGCCCGGCAGCAGCCGCACGTCGGCCGCCGTCACGAAGGAGTCCCGGATACCGAGTGCTGAGTGCTCAACGCTCCAGCCCTCACCCTGACCCTCTCCCAAAGGGAGAGGGGAACTCATCTCCGCGTCGCCCCTTCGCCCCATCGCCCCGTCTCCCCGTCTCCCCGTCGCCCCCTCGATCCCGTACCAGATCACCCGAGCCCTGGTCGCCGCGGCAAGCTGCGGGGAGTGGGGATCGTCGGCGTTCAGCACCGCCACCTTCTCGACCCCTTTGTCCACCGCCCTGTCCAGCAGGGCGAACAGCTTTGCCTTAGCCCGCAGGTAGCTCTCCACGGAGCCGTGGAAGTTGAGATGCTCGGGGCTCAGGTTGGTGAACACCGCCGCATCGAACTCACAGTGGAGCAGACGATCGAGCGCCAGGGCGTGGGAGCTGGACTCCAGCACGGCGTAATCGATCCCCTCATCCACCATCTGCCGCATCAGCCCCTGAACCTCCACCGGCTCCGGCGTGGTGTGCTGGGTGTCGTTGTGGCTGATCCGCCCTCCCACCTTCACGTCGGCGGTGGTGATGAACCCGGTCTTATGACCCATGGCCTCGATGATCGCGCTCACCAGGTGGGTGGTGGTGGTCTTGCCGTCGGTGCCGGTCACCCCCACGACCCGCAGCCGGCGGGCTGGGTAGCCGTAGAAGGAGGCCGAGAGGTCGGTCAGAGTCCTGCGGGCGTCGGGCACCTGAACCAGGGGCACCCCCTCGGGGATGTGCACCGAGGGATTCTGGGTGACCACGGCGGCAGCGCCCCGACGGAGGGCATCCGGGATGAAGGCGGATCCATCGACGTGGAAGCCCGGCAGGGCTACGAACAGCTCTCCCGGCTTCACCAGACGGGAATCGTAGGCGATGCCCGTCACGGTCGTGTCCTGGTCCCCCAGCAGTCGGGCCTCGGGCAACTCCCTCAAGATCTCGCGCAACGTCGGCATGCGACACCTCGGAAACGACGCTCAGCCGTATATTCGCGGCTTCGACTATTCTAGCACGCCCCCTGCCACGAACCGGGCCTACCCCCTCCATCCACCCCGCCCAGCATCATCAAGCTACAAGCGTAACCGAACTGAAACTAGATAGCCAGGAGAATCACTGTAGACTTCACCTGTGTCTGCCGATTCAATAGTTGAGACCTTATTCCCTGTCGGGCGACGCGACTCCGGCCGCGACCAGAAAGCCGGCCGGGGAGAGTGCAGAGGGCGATTGATGGAGATCCGCGAGATCGATGAGGCTCCTGGTAGGGTTCGAGTGGAGGTAGCGGAAATGCGGGCGTCGTACTACGCTATGGCCCAGTTCTACGCCGCCGCGACGGCTCTGGTGCTGCTAGGCCTGGCCCTCTGGAGGCTCTAGCCGGCCGTTCCTGTAGGGCAGGGGTTCATCCCCTGCCGCCCGGCCCTCGCCGCCACGCCGACGGCGGGGGACAAGCCCCCGCCCTACGCCACGGAATTGCTGACGGCTAATCCCGGTACAGCAGCACGTGTAGCTCCTTGGGACCGTGCATCCCCAGGGTCAACTGCATCTCGATGTCGGAAGTCCGGCTGGGCCCGGTGATGATCACCAGGTTCGAGCTTCGCCTGGCCAGATCGGGGCCGTCGTCGGCTAGCCAATCTTGCATGGTTGGATAGAGGCGAGACACCGGTAGGACGGCCAGGTGCACCGGTGGCAGCAGGGAGGCCACCCGAGAGCGCCCCGGGCCCGACGCCACCACGAGGCTGCCGGTATCGGCGAGACCGGCGACGACCCCGCTCAGCCCCATCCCCAGCAACGCCAGCCTCTCCAGGGTCCTCTGGTGGTTCTCGTCGTTGGGCACCTCCCCCGGCACCATCTCTATCCCCGCCTGCCGGAGTCTATCCCCCAGCCCTGGGCAGCCGATCTCAGCCTCGTCCCACGATGACTCGGTTCCATCCTGTGTTGGCGAATTCGGCGTTGTGTTGATGGTGGTCGGTTGGTGGCTGGGAAAGCATGTTCCCCTGGCTGCCCCTTTCGGGGCAGCTTGATCC
>JAMCTB010000083.1:0-15145 GCA_023380955.1 Chloroflexota bacterium
CGCAGTGTTAAGCCAACTGTCTGCTCCGTGTACGTGAAGGTCGTCCAACACGTTGACCGGCACCGCCTGGACCAGGTCGGGCCGCCACTGGAGCGCGAGCTTCTGGAAAGCCTGTGTCACGAAGCCCCCGTGCATGAACCGCCCGCTGATCGGGTAGCCGATCCGATCGACGCCGCCCATGCGCTGGAACTCGGACCAGAAGCCGATCCCCCCGCCGTCGGTGACGGCAAAGCCGGTGCCTCCGGCCCCCCCGAAGCCGTTGGCCGCGGTGAAGAACCGCCCGTCCGGAAGGTCGATTTGGATTGGTACGGCGCCCGCCGGCCTGATCAGGATGCCGAAGAGGCTTGTGTGCGGCAGGGTGTAGGTGATGGTGCCGTTGGCGTTCTGCGTGCCCGTGAGCGCTACCCACGTGCTGCCGTTCCAGTAGGTCAACACGATCAGGGATAGGTCACCCCCGGCTGCTTCCAGCTCGGCGGGCGTCGGCGTGTAAGTGACGACCAGTGGGGCCGGGAAGTCGTGCAGCTCGACGCAGGCCGCAGCATCCCTCACCGTCAACTGGAAGGCAGTCTCGCCTCTCTGGAATCCGAACGGGGGCGGGGGTGCCATGTTGGGTATCACGGGTATGTAGTCGACAATCATCCATCCGTTGCCTACTTCAGGACTCACTTTGGCGTGGAAGCCACCTACATTCCGTATGGCGCCGACCCCGAGGTTCCGGGAACGAGTGAGTATCTTGATGAGCTCGGCTTGAGACCGCGAGCCTGATGGCATACCTGGTGGTTGGGATTTCCCCCGTCACGACGAGTTTGATGCCCCTAGCCTCCAGTTTTCGGGTGCCCTGGGGCGGATAAGGTACCCACTCGGTCCGGAAGCAGGTGACATAATGCTGCGCTGCAGCCCGGGCGCCGGAGGAGAGGCCGATCCTGCGGTCCTGCCGGTTCATGCCGATCAACTGGATCCAGGGGCCGTCCGCCCGGCAGCCCAGGTCGATGCTGCCCCGGCTCAGGGTGGGGCCGGCTCCGAGAGGTGGATCCCCGTATCCAGGAACAGCCACAGGCTCGACGACGGCTACGACGATGAAGACCTCGTCGGGCTCTTGCACCAGTTGGCGGGACTCGTACTCCTTCAGCCCGGGAGTCCCGCGTGACCAGCCAGGTCATACCAGTTGTGAAACCAATGCGTTCTCGCCAGCAGCTGGTATGACAAGTGGTCATGGACAGGTATGCGTTTCCCCCTTGACAAGAGCAAGATACCAACCTATATTGCTGCAAGTTGTTATACCTCTCCGGCCCAGCACGGCAACTTGCAGCTGCCTTGTATGCTCAGCACTTCGAAATTTGGGCGGGGCCGATAGGACGAAGTGATAGGCCAGCGACTCTTGGACATGATAGCGAGACTTAAGAGCCTCGATAAGCAGGTGATAGAACCGGTCCCCAGGCGGAAGGCGGCTTCCAGCCAGGTGCGAGCCACCTTGCGGTCTCGACGGTGAGTGCTAGCCAAGAGATGCATCTTGAGCCAAACCCAGAGGGTGCTCAACAGGAAACCGATTCCTAGCCCACTTATTCAGTGAGAGTGACCAACGTTGAAAATGACGACTCCTGGCCGTAGTACACCACTCTTTCGGGCGATAGTTGATGACATCAGCAAGGAGGTTGTGAGCGGTGGGGTCGGGCCGGGTGACGCCTTGCCTTCCGAACGTGAGTTGTCGGAGCAGTACGGTGTAAGCAGGACAGTGGTGCGCGAAGCAATCAAGGTCCTATCAGAGAAGCGGCTGGTCACGGTTATCCGTGGAAAAGGGGTTGTTGCCGCCCATCCGTCGCCTGATACCGTTACCGCTAGTCTTGGAGTGCTCTTCAGGCTTGGCCGTGCCACTCCACACCACCTCACCGAGCTTCGCCGAGGAATAGAACCGGAAGCTGCGGCCTTAGCTGCGATGAGAGCAACTCCGGAGCAATTGCAGAGACTGCGGCTTAGCGCCGAGAACTATGCACACAACAGCCACCATCCGGAGAGGGCGACTGAGCTGGACCTGGAGCTTCACTGGACTATTGCTGAGGCCACTCAGAACGAACTGATCAAGGCTATGCTTGGCTCCATTCAGGGCCTCTGCAGAGAGACCATGATGAGTTGTGGCTGCCGCACCGGCTCCAAGGAGAAAACGGTTTACTACCATTACCGTATCGTCGATGCGATTGAGCAACGCGATCCAGAGGCTGCTCGTTTGTTCATGCTGCACCACATCGATCAGGTCCACGCAGAGCAACTGCTGGCCGAGGAACGAAAGAACATGCAGACTGGTCCGGAGTCGCTTGCCGACGTAGCGGGTGGAGACGCCGAGTACTCGACAAACGTTGTGCCAGGACTCGACCCGGCCGGATCCGTCTAGCCACTACCTGCAGGGTTCTTGGCATCCGGAGAACCCGATATCTGCCGACCACGTCCGTAGTGGTAGCGCCCCACTCAACCGTGGTTCATGGATGAAGATAAGGTGAAGGGTCGGCATTGGGCTTGCCTCCGGACTGGTGCTACTACACGCCAGTCAACGGGAGCCGGCCCATGCTCGACCCTTCCAGCCAATTCTGCCACAACCCCGACTGCCTTGCCAGGGGGAAGGTCGGGGAAGGCAAGATCACTATTCACAGTCAGAAGGAGCATCGCTACCGATGCACCGTCTGCGGTCAGACGTTCGCTTCGACCAAGGGCACGCCCTTCTATCGGTTGCACAAGGCGGCGGACCTGATGGTCATCGTGCTGACCCTGCTGTGCCACGGCTGCCCCGTGCAGGCCATCGTCGCCGCCTTTGGCCTGGACGAGCGCACTGTAGCCGACTGGCAGGCCCGAGGAGGCCAGCACTGCCAGCAGGTCCACGAACACATCATTCAACAGGGGCAGGTGGACTTGCAGCACGTCCAGGCCGATGAGATCTGGGTCAAGATGGTGGGTAAGCGAGTCTGGATGGCGATGGCCATGGCGGTGCCGTCTCGACTGTGGCTGGGCGGGGTGATCAGCGTCCACCGAGACATGGAGTTGATCACCAACCTGGTGAAGATGGTCCGTTCCTGTGCCAGCAACCTGGGCATCCTGGTCTGTTACGTCACCGCCTTCCTGCGGGTGTTCCGGAACCCTGTGCGCACGGGGCACCGAGGCAGGCCTCGCCTGGTGCTGGCCCAGGGGCTCATGCTGGGCCAGGTGGTCAAACAGTACGCTAGGAGACACGTTGTGAGTGTGAAGCACAAGGCGGTACGAGGCACCCAGGAAGCCATCGCTACCGTCCTGGCGGCCACGGGTGGTGGGAAGGGCATCAACACCGCCTACATCGAGCGCCTCAACGCCACCTTCCGGGCTGCCCTGGTCCCCTTGGTTCGTCGGGGCCGGGCCCTCGCCCGCAAGGAGACGGTGCTCTCGGTTGGGATGTATCTGGCAGGCTGCGCCTACAATTTCGTCTGGCTTCACGAGAGCCTCCGGTTGCTTGCTCCTGAAGGATCGTGCCACAAGTGGCCCCATCGGACACCGGCGATGGCCGCGGGCCTGACCGACCACCCGTGGACGATGACAGAACTGCTCAGCTACCAGATACCGCTGCCTGCCTGGGTAGCGCCCAAGCGCCGAGGTCGCCCACCCAAACGGCCCTCCCAACCGATCCTAGTCGAGTCGAAGCGCCGAGAACGCCCACCCGGGCAACCAATCCAAGCGGTGGCAGCGTGACCACGGTTGAGTGGGGCGCTACCTCTGCTTGTGTCTTCTTGGAGGATTCTCCGTGACCAGTGACGAGCACTCGCGACCGACATCGTCCGAGAGCCCTGCTAAGCCACCCATGGGATTTCACCCCGACCTGGTGTGGCGAGAGGAGGTGGTCGGCTCCCGGCCGGGCGACCGGGTGGTCCGCATCGCCCGCCATCGCAACTTTCATGGGGTTGGCCCCGGCATCCTTCTCCCTCGCCCCGAGGCGACGGTGCCCCACGATGGAATCGGCAGGTTTTGGTGGCGAGCCAAGCATCTGCTGGTGGGCCAGCCCATCTCCTCGGCCAACGAGTCCCAGGAGCGGCTGAACAAGATCAGGGCGTTGGCGGTGCTCTCCTCGGATGCCCTCTCCTCGGTGGCGTACGGCACCGAGGCGGCCATGCGGACGCTGATCCTTGCGGGTGTGGCGGCCCTATCCCTCACCCTGCCCATCTCGGTGGTTATCGCCCTGCTGCTGATCATCGTGGCGACCAGCTACCAGCAGACGATTCAGGGCTACCCCTCGGGCGGCGGGTCCTACGTCGTGGCCCATGAGAACCTTGGTCGGCTTCCGGGCCTGACCGCCGCCGCGTCCCTGCTGGTTGACTATGTGCTGACCGTAGCGGTATCCGTGGCGGCTGGAGTCGCCGCCCTGGTCTCCGCCTTCCCCGGCCTTGGGTCCTACGACGTGGCGTTGGCCGTCGGCTCAGTGGTGCTGATCATGCTGCTGAACCTGAGGGGCGTGCGGGAGTCGGGCACCGTCTTCGCTTTTCCCACCTACGTCTTCGTCTTCTCCATCCTGGGACTGATCGGATGGGGGGTGTTCCGCCTGGCTACGGGGGGCATCCCCTACGAGCCCGGGCCCGCCGGCGCCAAGGCTGGAACGGAGACCCTGACCTGGTTCCTGCTGCTTTCGGCTTTTGCCAAGGGTTGCACGGCGATGACCGGAACCGAGGCCATCTCTAACGTCGTGCCGGTCTTCAAGGCGCCGGAGATCAAGAATGCTCGGATGACCCTGGGCTGGATGGCCGGGCTGTTGGCCGTCATGTTCGTGGGCATCTCTTTCCTGGCCAGCCACATCGGAATCATCCCCGATCCCTCTGAGGATGAGACGGTCCTCAGCCAGCTAACACGGCTGATCACCGGCCAGGGTCCCTACTACTATCTGGTGCAGTTCTCCACGACCATGATCCTGGTGCTGGCAGCCAATACCAGCTACGTCAGCTTCCCTCGGCTGCTGTACGTCATGGCCCGGGATCGATACGTGCCCCGCTGGTTCGGGTTGCGGGGCGATCGCCTCGCCTTCTCCATCGGGATCTTCGCTCTGACCATCTTCTCTTGCCTTCTGCTGGTCGTCTTCGGGAGCAACGTGGAGAGGCTGCTGCCCCTGTACGCCATCGGTGTGTTCACCGGCTTCACCCTGAGCCAGTCCGGGATGGTTCTCCACTGGCTGAGGGGCGACGACCCCAATCGGCGGCGCAAAGCCATCGTCAACGGCGTTGGCGCGGTGGCAACGGGGGTGGTTGCCCTGGTGATCGCGGTCACCAAGTTCGCGGAGGGGGCCTGGATGGTGATCCTGATCGCCCCCATGCTCATTCTGTTGTTCCTCATGATCCACGGGCACTACGTCCGCATCGCCAAACAGTTGCGGACCCAGGCGCCGGTAAAGCCAAAGGGAACGCCTCCCCTCGTGCTGGTGCCCATCTCCAGCCTGAGCCTGGTGGCGCGCCAGGCCCTGGCTTTCGCCCAGGATCTGAGCAAGAGGGTGGTGGCCATCCACGTTACCTCGGAGCTGGAAGAGGCGGACAGCCTGCGAGCCCAGTGGCAGGAGGTGGTTGGGAACACCCCGCTGGTGATTATCGAGTCGCCCTACCGGCTGCTGCTGCCGCCGCTGCTGGCCTACGTGGATGCGGTGCGGGACCTCGACCCCGACGAGACGATCCTCGTGGTGTTGCCGGAGTTCGTCCCCAGGCACTGGTGGGAGCAGATTCTGCACAACCAAACCGCCCTGCGATTGAAAGGGGCGCTCCTCTTCCGGTCCAGGGTGGCCGTGACCAGCTTCCCCTATCAACTGGCCGAGTAGCGCCGGGCGAACCCCGGATTCGATTCGTGGCGGGCGGCAGTGCGAGGGCGACGGCCTTCCCGGGTGCCGCCCGCCATTTTGCCACCCCCTCCGAATGGCAAGAAGTATGCAGTTCATCAGTCTTTGACAAGTCCGATGGTTGGTGAGTAGAATTCGCCGTTCTGTTTGGATATCCCTGATGGGCCGCGGTTCGCTCGTGCGATGGGCCACCGCGGAGTCGATCGCGAGGTGGAGAGGTGCTCAACCCGAGTAGGATCCTGGTTCCGGTTGCCGGGAATCCCCTCGACGAGGAGATGGTGGCATATGCGGCTGAACTGGCGAAGCGCAGCCATGCCAGGTTGTACTCGATTTACGTCATCGAGGTGAAGCGGACGCTTCCGCTGGAGATCGATCTACCCGCGGAGGTGGAGAAGGGGGAGGAGATCCTCCAGAGGGCCGAAGAGGTGGCGCGTCGCTCCAAGCAGGACATCGAGACTGAGGTCCTACAGGCCCGGGACGCGGGGACCGCCATCGTGGAGGAAGCGGAGCGTCGGGGCATCGATCTGATCGTGATGGGCTTGAGGTACCGAAAGCAGTACGAGCAGTTCTACCTCGGCAGCACCGTGATGTACGTCCTGAAGAATGCCTCGTCCAGAGTGTGTGTATGCAGGGAGCCGATCCCTTGAGTCGCTGCCCGCCTTGTGGAGCGGGAATGTCAGGAGGGGACACGCAGGGATGAAGATAATCGTTATGGGGTGCGGACGGGTCGGCAGCCGCCTGGCCAACGTGCTGGATTCCGAGGGCCACGAGGTGACTGTAGTCGACCGCAACAGCGCCTCTTTCAAGCGTCTCCGGGCGGACTTCGGCGGGAAAACGGTGCTGGGTACGGGCATCGACGAGGATGTGCTCAGGCGTGCCGGTGTCGAACACGCGGATGTCTTCGTCGCCACCACCGAGGGCGACAACCGCAACATCATGTCGGCGCAGATCGCCCAGAAGGTGTTCAACGTGCCGATGGTGATTGCCCGAACCTACGATCCGGGGCGGAGTGAGATCTACGAGAAGCTGGGGCTGAAGACCTACTGTCCGACGCTGGTGGGGGCCCGCCTGCTTCACGAGATGATCTTGGGGAAGGGATAGATGTATATCGTCGTTGTTGGCGGCGGGAAGGTTGGCTACTACCTTACAAAGGAGCTTTTGGAGCAGGGCCACGAGGCCCTGTTGATCGAAAGGAACGCGGAGAGGGTCGACCAGATCGTCGAGGATCTGGGAAACGTTGCCCTGAAGGGCGATGGCTGTGAGGTGGCCACTCTGCAGGACGCAGGGGTCGGCCGGGGTGACGTGCTGGTAGCGGTGACGGGAGACGACGAGGACAACCTGGTCTCTTGCCAACTGGCCAAGAACCATTTTGGCGTGCCCAGGACCATCGCGCGGGTCAACAACCCCAAGAACGAGCCCCTCTTCCGGCTGCTGGGGATCGACGTCACCGTGAGTGCCACCACCATCCTGATGTCGATGATCGAGCACGAGATGCCACGGAGGGCGCTGCTTCACCTGCTGGCCATCCAGCGGATGGGGGTGGAGATCGTCGAGGCGGTGCTCAACCCAGGGGCCCGCGGGGTGGGAAAGAATATCAGCGACCTGGCCCTTCCGGCGGAGTCCTCCATCGCGGCCGTCATCCGAGGCGGAGCCTTCTTGATCCCCTCGGGCCCGCTGATGCTGCAGGAGGGAGACGAGTTAATTGCGCTGTGCAGGCCCGAGCAAGAGGCCGATCTGCGCAACGCGCTTCTGGGTACTTCCTAGTCCGCCATCTCCCACTCCGGGACGAACTTGGACCACCCGTCGTAGCTCTGAAGGTGCTGGTACAAGATGTAGTAGCTGTTGTTCTTCGGCTCGAAGGGCAGCCGAAGCAGCTTCATCTTGCTCTCCTCCAGGGTCTTGCCACCTTTGCGGTGGTTGCAGCCGCGGCAGGCGCTCACCAGGTTCTCCCAGCTGTGCTTGCCGCCCCTGTGGCGGGGCACCACGTGGTCGATGGTTAGATCCTTGGTCTTGGCGCCGCAGTACTGGCAGACGTGGTGGTCCCGATGGAAGATCTCGCGCCTCGACAGCTTGACCCGCGGGCGAGGCCGCTTGATCAGGTAGACCAGGCGGATGACCGAGGGCTTCGGGAAGGTGCGGGAAGGGGTCCGAATACCGCCGGCACCATGCTCCAGCACCTCCGCCTTTCCACCATCCACCAGGACCAGGGCGCGCTTGGTGTTGCAGATGTTGAGCGGCTCGTAGTTTTGATTCAAAACTAAGACAGACTCCATTGCGTGTCCAACCCCCAACAGTGAGCTAACTCCACTGCCAACTACAATTCTAACACCCGCCCTGGGGCCGTTCAACGACAATGGCCGGCACGGCACCCTCCGAAGCTTCGATTCCCCCACGCCCAGCCGCCAACCAGTAGAGCGGAGGCTTCATCCGGCCGTTTTCCGGCACCGACTGGGGCCTCCATCCCGCGACATCGACGTGGCCGACCGCCGTCGTTAGGCCCGGGCGCGCCCTGCGCACGTTACGTGCCCATCGGCCATGCCCCTGGAGAGGTGCGAGCGCGGTGTGGCGCAAGCATCCAATTCGCGCCACGAGAGTATAATGGCTGATGCAGGCATGCTGCTCGGCGCACTGCCACTAACTGTGATGGGAGTGCTCAACAATATGAAAAGCGATGAGGATTTGCCCGAGAAGGTTGCGCCCCAGGCTTCCCAGCGTCAGTACAACCCCTTCGACGATGTTGTCGAGACCATCGATAGGGCGGCGGTCTATCTGGACTACGAAGCGGGGATCATCGACCGCATCAAGCACCCGAAGCGGCAGGTGATCGTCTCCCTGCCCATCCGCATGGATTCGGGCGAGACGAGGGTGTTCATCGGCTATCGGGTGCTCCACGACACCACGCGGGGGCCGGGCAAGGGGGGCATACGTTTTCATCCCGGGGTGACCCTGGACGAAGTGAAGGCGCTCGCGGCCTGGATGAGCTTCAAGTGCTCCGTGGTGGACATCCCGTTCGGTGGCGCGAAGGGCGGCATCGTGTGCGATCCGGCCACCCTGTCGGAGGGCGAGCTGGAGCGACTCACGCGCCGCTACATCGGCGAGATCTTCGACCTGCTGGGACCCAACATCGACATACCGGCGCCGGACGTGGGCACAAATCCCCAGACCATGGCCTGGATCATGGACACCTTCAGCATGAAGAAAGGGTTCATCGAGCCGGGTGTGGTTACCGGCAAGCCGGTCGGGCTGGGGGGATCGGCGGGGCGGATCGAGGCAACCGGTCGGGGGTTGCTGTACGTGGCCCGGGAGGCGCTGCGCCACTACGGGCAGGCGCTGGTGGGTACCAGCTTCGCCATCCAGGGTTTCGGCAACGTGGGCTCCAGCGCGGCCAGGCTGCTCTACGAGGCGGGGGCCCGAGTGGTCGCCGTAAGCGACGTCAGCGGCGGCATCTACAACCGGAACGGCCTGGACATCCCGGCGCTGCTGCAGCACGTGAAGGCGAACCGGTTCGTGAACGGTTTCCCCGGCACTGAGGCCCTCACCAACGAGGAGTTGCTCGCCTGCTCCTGCGACGTGCTGCTCCCCGCGGCGCTGGAGGGACAGATCACCGAGAAGAACGCCGGCAGCATATCGGCCAAGCTGGTGCTGGAGGGGGCCAACGGCCCCACCACCCCCGAGGCCGACGCGATCCTGGCCAAGAGGGGGATCAAGCTGGTCCCGGACATCCTGGCCAACGCGGGCGGGGTGGTGGTCAGCTACTTCGAGTGGGTCCAGGATCGCTACGGCTACTTCTGGAGAGAGAGCGAGATCCGTGAGCGGCTGGAGAAGATGGTGGTCTCCTTCCGGGACGTGGCCGAGACCGCCGAGAGACACCAGGTGGATCTCCGCATGGCCGCCTACATCCTGGCCGTGGGCCGGGTGGCCGAGGCCAAGCGGCTCAGGGGTCTGTACGCGTAGCGGACCGCGACGTAGCTGTGCGGGCGAAGTTGACCCCATAGCCGGTCAAGTAGTAGTATTGGCCAATCCTTCCACCCGTTCAGCCTGCTGAGTCTCGGATATCGCCGTTTCGCGTTCTCAAGCGGGGTGCTCTCACGCCCATGGACGATCGAGAGAACGGCAGCGACGCCCTCCATAGCTGTCCCTACCTGGGGCTCGCCAGCGATCCCTCGCTCCACTGTTCCTTCCTCACCTCCTCTCACCGCTGCTTCCGCTGGCCCACCCCCCAGCCGGTAGACTACCAGCAGCAGCGCAGCCACTGCCTTTCGGCCAACTTCCACGGCTGCTCCTGGTTCGTGTCTGCCCTGGAGGACCCTCCGGATCGCCGGCGCCGGAGCTACTCTCGCACCGGATACGCGGGGCTGCTGGGGGTGGTGGTGGCAGCCGCCCTGGTCGTTGCGACCCTGGTCTACTTCAGGCCCTGGTCTCTGCTTCTCCCCGTCGCCTCGGACGCCGGCAGGGCGGCTCTGGGGGCGGAGCCTCCGGCCACCGGACCCTCCCCCGCCGCGACGTCGACGATGGTTCCCGAGCCCACCCCCGAACCCGCGGCGCTGGCCGCCTCCCTGACGCCCCCGCCATCTCCCACCGCGGAGAGGCAGAGGGCAGCAGCGGGGTCCTCGGCGACCGCCCCTCCGGCCACGGCGCCGGCACCTCGGGCGCCGGCTACGCCGGCGGCCCATCTACCGATCTCGACGCCGGCCCGACCGATGACCACGCCTGGGGCTACCCCCTCCGGAGTACCCGGCTCGGCGGCCGTGAGGGTCTACACGGTGAAGGAGGGGGATAACCTCTACTCCCTCGCCAGGACCTTCGGGGTCACGGTGCAGGAGTTGATGAAGGCGAACAACCTGCAGGATGGGGCCTACCTGCGGGTGGGGCAGACGTTGGTGGTGCCGGCGGCGGGGCACTGATCGGGAGGGCGGCGCGCCAGGACCCCCTCTCCCTCTGGGAGAGGCGTGGACCGGCCAGAGGGCAGGTCCACAGAGTGAGGGAGAGGCGGTAAGGGAGCTACCGCCTCGTTCCCCGGCTGCTCGACGTTCGGCGCCTATCGCTCCGCGGCTGCGGGGTCGCCCGGTAGCTGGGGGCCGAGATGGGGCAGAGGGTGCTCACCTTCAGATCCGCCAGGCGGGAGGCCAGCCTCTCGTCCAGGCTGTCCAGCTCGTCCATGGTCAGGTTGGTGGTGATCACCGTCGGAAGACGGTGGTTGTACCGATGGTTGATCAGCTGGAACAGCTTCTCCTGGGCCCAGGGGGTGCTGCTGTGGGCCCCCAGGTCGTCCAGGATCAGGAGGGGAGCCGCGCGGATCGCCTCGAACAGCTCGTCGTAGGGTATCTTGCTGTCCGGGCTGTAGGCGGAACGGAGGTGGTCCAACAGGTCGGGGATCACCACGAAGGACACCTGCCACCCCTCTCCGATCAGCTGATTGGCGACGGCGGCGGCCAGGTGGGTCTTGCCGCAGCCGGTGGGGCCCAGCAGCACCAGCCAGAGGTGAGGCTCCTCCGCGAACTCTGTGGCCAGGTTGTAGGCCTGCCGCAGGCTGTCCAGCGCCTTCTCGTCCACCGCCTGGCCCCGACGGTCGAAGTTGTCGAAGGTCATCCCCCGCAGCAGCTCGGGTAGCTCGCCCCCCAGCTTCTCCTGGGCCGCCGACTGTCGCTCCTCCACCGTGCACACCTTGCAGAGACCGGGGTCGGTCATCCTGGAGCGCAGTCGTTCCTCCAGCTCCTCCAGGGGACGGTTGCAGGTGATCACCGTGGGCAGTTGGGCGTTGTAGCGGTGGTTGAAGATCTGAAACAGCTTCTCCTGGGCCCAGGGGGTAGCGCTCTGGGTCCCCAGGTCGTCCAGGATCAGGAGGGGCGCGGCCTTCACGTTCTCGAACAGCTCGTCGTAGGGCACCTCGCTGTTGGGGCTGAAGGAGGATCGGAGGTGATCCAACAGGTCCGGCACCACGACGAAGAGCACCGACTCGCCGATCAGCAGCCGCTCGTTGGCAACGGCGGCGGCCAGGTGGGTCTTGCCGCAGCCGCTGGGGCCGAGCAGCACCAGCCACCCTTCGGGGGCGCCGGCGTAACCCCGGCAGAGGCTGTAGGCCCGGCGGTACCGCTCCCGGCTGCGGGGATCCGGGTTGCGCCCCTCCTTGGTCAGGTTGTCGAAGGTGAGCCGGACCAGGGGACCCAGATTGCTGAGCCGCTGGAGCCGCTCTCGCCGCTCTTTGGTGATGACTTGAGAGCGGCAGCGACAGGGGACCAATTTGGCGAACTCGGGGTCGCCCGGCGGACGGTCCAGCCGCAGGTAGCCCGCCCCCTTGCAGAGGGGACAGGTGGGCTCCTCCTGGGTCTCGTCGCTATCGCTGGAGGAGGTGGGCGTATTTTCCTTCGAGGTACTTTGAAGGGGACCCAGACCCTTTAGGATATCGCTTACCCTTTCCATCCTCACCTCTCCCGTCGGTGGCCCAGTTCTCCAGGATGCGGCGCACGTAGCGCCAGTTGCGCCGGTTGTAGCTGACGGCCTCTCGGAAGGCGTCTTGGATCCAGTCCGGGGGGTACGCCTCCTCCGCCTGCTGCAGCTCCTCGGCGATCAGCGGCGTGAGGAGGCCGATGTTCTGCTCGTACAGGTCGTAGATGCTGGCGCGCTGCTCCGGCAGCACCGCCCAATCCACTCGGGCGGCGCCCTGGCCCAGGCTCAGCTCTCCCCTCTCCGCCCGCTTCAGCATCTCCCGGTTCAGGGCAGTGTTCAGCAGGTAGCATCGGTCCTCGGCCTCCCCCTCCTGGAGCGCCACCCCCAGCAGGGTGCCTCGGGTACATGCCCTGTCCAGGGCCGATATGAGCCGCCGTTCGGGGGGCTCCGCACCCGCCTGCTGCAGGGCCGTCAGCAGGCAGCGGTCGGCCGACAGCTCGCTCAGCCGGACTAGACGGGGCAGCCCCCGCTTCTCGTACAGCACCCGGAACAGGTAGAGGGTCACCTTCAGCTCCGCCGGGTCCTGGATCTCCCCCAGCAGGGAGCTGAAGAAGAGGTTCGGCACGGGCGTATAGCGCATCCGGTCGGGAAAGCCGTGGAACTTCTTCATGATGCGCCCCCGACCCCCTTACTCATGGCGATACGCCTCCAGGTCCACGAAGCGGGTGGACTTGTCCAGGAACAGCAGCGAGAACTGGCCGGTGGGACCGTTGCGGTGCTTCGCCAGGAGGATGTCGGCGATCCCCTTCTTGTCCGTGTCCTTGTTGTACATGTCCTCCCGGTAGATGAAGAGGACGATGTCGGCGTCCTGCTCTATGGATCCGGATTCGCGAAGGTCCGACAGCATCGGGATGTGGGGGGTGCGGGCCTCCATGGCGCGGGAGAGCTGGGAGAGGGCGATCACCGGGCCGTTCAACTCTCGGGCTATCGCCTTCAGCGATCGGGAGATCTCGGAGATCTCCTGGACCCGGTTGTCCCCCGAGCGCCCCGTGGTGATCAACTGGAGGTAGTCCACCACCAACATGTCGATCCCTATCTCGGCGTGAAGCCGTCGGGCCTTGGAGCGCAGCTCCGTCAGGTTGATGGAGGGGGTGTCGTCGATGTAGATGGGGGCCTCGGAGAGCTGCTCGAAGGCGTGGTGCAGTTTCCTCTGCTCGGCGTCGTTGATCAGCCCCAGCCGCAGCCTAGTGGCGTCGACCCCGGACTCGGAGCAGAGGAGGCGGTGGGCCAGCTGCTGCTTGGACATCTCCAGGCTGAAGACGGCACAGGTGGCGTGGTGCCGGACGGCGGCGTTCTGGACGATGTTCAACGCCCAGGTGCTCTTGCCCATGCTGGGCCGGGCCGCCACGATGATCAGGTCGGAGCGCTGCAGTCCCCCGGTCAGCTTGTCCAGTTCGATGTACCCGCTGGGTATCCCCCTGCCGCTCTCCTCGTCGGCCGCCCGAAGCTCCATCTCCTCCAGGTAGTCGCCCAGGATGGCCCCCAGCGGCTCGAAGTCCCTGCTGACCCGCCGCTGGGAGACGTCGAACAGCAGCTGCTCGGCCTTCTCCAGGGTGGTGTCCAGGTCCAGGGTGTCGTCGTAGGCGACCCCCGCGATCTTGCCGGCGGCGCTGATCAGGCGGCGCTTGACCGCGGTCCGCTCCACGATGCGGGCATAGTGTTCCACGTGGACGGCCGTGGGGACGACGCCGATCAGGTGGGAGAGGTAGCCGAGGCCGCCCACCTCCTCGTAGCGTCCCGCCCGCTTCAGCTCATCGCTGACGGTCAGGAAGTCCACCGGCTGGTGGCGGTCGTAGATCCCCAGCATGACGGAGTAGATGACGCCGTTCCGCTCCCGATAGAAGTCCTCGGGCTTCAGGAAGGAGGAGACCTTGCCCACCGCCTCCGGGTCCATGAGGAGGCTACCCAGGACGGCTTCCTCCGCCTCCGGGTTCTGAGGTGGCAGACGATCGATGGGGTGCTGGGTGTCGACGCTGTCTACAGCCATTGCTCGCTCGGGGTTGAGAGGTGAGGTCGGTTCGATGTCCTGGGTCCTCTTGGGCACTCAGGACCCAGCACTCAGGATTCAACACCCTCGTGCCGGCGGAATCGGCTCCTGTCCGGCTACTCGCCTTCCTCGCCTTCGACTACCAGGGTGACGGTGGCGCTGACGTTCTTCGAGAGCTTGATGGGCACCTTGTACTCGCCGACGTGCCGGATCGGCTCCTCGATCTCTATCTTCCGCTTGTCCACGGTCTGGCCCAACTGCTTCTCCAGCGCCTCGGCCACGTCGCCGGTGGTGATGGAGCCGTACAGCTTGCCCCCCTCGCCCACCTTGGAGCGGACGGTGACGGTGGAGCCGGAGATCGTTTTGCCCAGGCCGCGCATCTCCTCGTCGACCTTGGCCTGCCGCTTCTTATCGGCGGCCTGCCTCTCCTCGTGCTCCTTGAGGGCGGCGGGGGTAGCGGCGACGGCCAGCTTCTTGGGGATCAGGTAGTTTCGGGCGTAGCCCTCGGCGACCTCTTTGATCTGGCCGGCATCACCCACCCCTCTTACTTCCTGTAGCAGCAGAACCTTCATGGGGCTTCTCCTTGGGACGCAACTTCAGCAACCTAGCGGGGCGATTATAGCAGAGGATGCCCGCGGGTGGCATGAATCGGCCTCGCGCAAAGGCGAGCGAACGGGCAGGGCGTCGATCCTGACAGAATCATAATCTTCTACTACTTGACTGATGTTGCATGCCCGAATATACTTGCTTATCGTCTCTTGGCAGTAGCAGAAGCAGGTTCAGCCGGGCTGCAGGGGGAATCCTGCCGTCCGGAAACAGGAGTGGAAGATGCGAATCGCACTCAAGGTCATCGCGGTATTGGCGGCGCTGGTTCTGTCGGCGGTCGCATG
>JAMCTB010000083.1:15203-18244 GCA_023380955.1 Chloroflexota bacterium
ACCGGCTTCGTCCGAGACGGCATCGACCTGACGGCAGCTGTGATAGCTTCGCCGAACACGAGCTACGCCGCGGCCGTCGATGCGACGCCCTGCAACGTGGCTGTTTACGTGGGACCCGGCGTCACCGGGGTCGACGTGAGCGCCGAAGTCTATGGCGCCAACTACTTCGGGGTCGTGGTGAATGGGGGGAGCGCTTCGCTGGACGGCGCCAACATCCACGGTATCGGTGAGTCTCCCTTCAACGGCAGCCAGCACGGGGTCGGGGTGTACTTTGTGGGCGGTGCCACCGGCTCCGTCACCGATAGCACCGTCTCGGCATACCAGAAGGGCGGGATCGTGGCGAACGGCTCGGGAACCAAGGTCACGATCACCGACAACACCGTGACTGGACTCGGGAAGGTCGACTTCATCGCCCAGAACGGCATCCAGATCAGCCGGGGCGCATTGGCTGAGGTTAGAGGCAACGACATCAGCGACAACTCCTTCCGGTGCTGGTCGTGGCGAGCTTCGAATCGAAGTAGTCGTTGGTCAGCTTGGTGCGGGCAACTCCATTGGGAAGCCACAGATACACCTCCTGACCGCGAACGATGAACTCATCAGGTCGAGACCGATCCTGGTCGAGGTCACCGACGCGGCGGGGTCCCGGCGAGTCGGCAAGGAACAGGACGTGCAGCGCGTCTTCGGCTGCACCCGAATCTAGAAAGGGATTGTTGCGGATGACGTCACGGATCTGTTCGGTCGTCCGCGACAGTACCGGTATCTCATAGCCAAAACGTTCCGCGATTGCCGCGGTGACCCCTGGCAGGAATCAGCTCTGCCAGTTGCGAGTCTACAGTGAAAACGACGTTACCGCTCTGGATGTAGCTTCGCACATCGCTGCATCCTACCTCGACGAAGAGCTGCACCAGCTGCTTCATCGGGAGCTTGTTCTTGCCGCCGACGTTTGTCCCTCGAAGCAGCGCAAGGTAGGTGGACGTCATTCGGTGTTGCCCTCCATGCGCTCGAACCCCTCCACGGGCTCGGAGTGCAGGACTATCGTGTAGCGATGCTGCGCCACTATGGCCTCCTCAACTGCCTCAGTCGCGCTGCAGCTGGGCGGGGTCCTGGATTGCCGTGATGCCCGGCACCCGTTGCAGGTGCCGGTCGAAGGACACCACCTGGCCGTGGCCCCGGACGGCTGCTACCGCGGCGATGTAGGCGTCGGCGAAGTCGAGGCCGCCAAGGTCGTGATACCAGGTCAGCGCCTGAGAGAGCGAGTCTTGTTCCAGGACGGTGAGCACCGAGGCGGAGATCAGATCGAGGAGCCGATCGGCGATCTCTTTCCGCGGCCAGCGGTAGACCGACTCCAGCACGTAGACGACTTCAGCTAGGGTGAGAGGAGCCAGCACCAGCGAGATCCGTTGGCTCTCCCCAGCCTCGAGGATGGCAGCGACGCGGTCGGCCATCTCCCGCGGTTCGTCCGTGAGATAGCGCAGCAGGACATTGGCGTCGAGCACGGCCTCACGCATCGGTCGGCACTTCGTCCCCTGTCAGGCGCCTCGCGCGTGCCTTCCTGGCCCGGGTTCGCTCCTGGTCGAAATCCAGAACTCGGTCCACCGGGAAGGTGCCGCGGAACTCTGCGAGCCTCCGGCGTCGTATCGGCCGCACCTCCAGATGGCCAGACTCGAAGTGGAACTCCAGGGCGTCGCCCGGCTCCACGCCCAGTTGGTCGCGCACCTCTTTCGGTATGGTGATCTGGCCTTTTGAAGTGATACGGGCTGGTGCCATGCCTCTGCTTCTCCTTACCTTGAGTTCTACCTTACCTGCATCCATGACGACATGATAGCAGGTAAGGGCTACTGCGTCCAGGCTGCCCAGCCAGCGAGATCGCAGCCGGGTTTCCTGTCGCCAAATCCAGGCCAGGTAATGCCCGTCTAGAAGAAGGCGGCTGGGGTCAAATGCACCACTACGGGATGTTGTACTGGAAGCTGCTGATCCTCCACCGGCCGCCGCTCTTCTGAAAGGTCCATAGCTCCTTGCCGGTTTAGGATCTCTCGATCCCCGTGGCAGGGTCTACCAGGGCCACCCTGCTGGTGGTGCGTGCCATGGCCGAGCCTTCGCTGTCAAACGCGGAATCCTCGGCCATGACGTGCTGCAGCGCCCTGAACCGTTCCAGCGACCGAAAGCGATCCAGGATCTGCGCCTTCCCTCGCCAGTATTTCTGCGTAGCGATGTCGACTATCCAACCATCCTCGGTCTCGGAGGGCCGGAAGGAGCGCCGACGGTGAGAAAAACCGCCCTGCCCTACGGTTTCCACGGTAGGCCATCCGGAGGACCTCGTCGTTCCTCGATAGCTAGCCCCTTCGCTGGCTCGAGCTATCGACGCCGACGTCGCAGTAGCCGGCCAGCTGCCCTCGGACGAAGAGGTCGCGCTCCGACCTCGAGCCCGAGGGCGGCTGCTCCAGCAATCCCGCAGAGATTTCTCGCAAGCCAGGCTCAGGAACTCTTCGGCAGACTTCCGCTACCAGATTGATTATGCAGCAACAGATCTACCGGTGAGGCGTGGATGAGTGGATGAAAGGAGGGAAGAGCCCTTACTCGTTCCGAGGGGGCCGATGGGGTCTGCTCAGCCCAGCTCTGCCAGCGCCCGGCGCATCTCGGGGATGTCGGGGGTCCGCAGCAGCCGCAGCATCGTCTCCCGGCCCAACTGCAGCTTCTTCGCCGTCTCTGGAACCCACCGACGGAAGAGGGCCACGGCGTGCCTCTCGCCGTAGTGGAGGATGGAGCGCTCGAACAGCTGCTGCAGCATCGCCAGCCGCTCGGCTCGGGTGGGGGCGGGGAGGGGTGGCAGCCCCCGGAGGGCCTGCCAGATGTCTCGGATCAGCCACGGGTCCCGGATGGCCCCCCGGGCCACCATGATCCCGGCGCAGCCGGTCTCCCGGAGCATCCGCAGCGCCGCCTCGGGGGTGGTCACGTCGCCGTTCCCGATCACGGGGATCCGCTCCACCGTCTCCACCACCCGCCGGATCCCGTCGAGGTCCACCGTCCCCGCGAAGCCCTGG
>JAMCTB010000084.1 GCA_023380955.1 Chloroflexota bacterium
CGAGCCCGATCCCGCTCCAACACGGCCGGACGGTGTGAGTCGGTATGTCTGCGTTTGCTCATACATAAGGATTGCTCATCCGCCCGCCTATTGACAACTCTGTGCAGACCTTAACTTGTAAGGAATGACCCGCGTGTGCGCCCTGCTTCTTCCCACGGCGTATCCTCGGGGCCTGGCGTCGTGATATCATTCTCAGTCGAGTCGCACGGCACCCTCAACCGATACAGTATAGAGCAGAGTCAGGCGAGGTAGGGCATGAAAGAACGGATCGAAGTCAACCCCAATGTGCACTCCGGCAAACCCTGCGTAGCAGGTACCAGGATTCCCGTTCAGGATGTCCTGGAGCTGGTGGCCGAAGGCATTCCCTTCCACACGATCGTCCGAGACTACTATCCCGAGCTTCAGGTCGATGATATCCAGGCGTGCGTCCGCTACGCGGCCGCGGTGCTCGCGGCTGAGGATCTCCACGTATCGGTAGCGTGACGTTGAAGTTCCTGTGTGACCAGGACGTCTACGCCATCACCGCCCGGTTTCTGCGTGAGCAAGGTCACGATGTGACGACGGCCGCAGACTTGGGCCATTCCCGCTCCTCCGACACCGAACTGCTCCGAGCAGCCCACGAGTTGGACAGGCTTCTGATCACCAGGGATAGGCACTTCGGCTCTCTCGTGTTCATGGTGAATCTGGGTTCCGGGGTTGTCTATCTTCGGATGACACCGGCCAATCTGAATGAGGTGCACAGAGAGTTGGCCAGAGCCCTGGCCCATCACTCGGAGGACGAGCTGAGGGAGGCCTTTCTCGTGGTGGAAGAGGGCAGACACCGCTTCCGCAGGATTCCGGCGGAGAAGCCATAGCCCAAGTCGTCCCATCATGACTCAAGTCCAGACGCCGGCTCTAGCCGAGAGATCGCCCCCCGGTCGCCAGTTCGGTTCACCTCATGGCACCCTCACTCTCGCAACCTTGCGGACCCAGGCCGGGTCATCTGCATCGATACTCCTTTCTCCCGCTCAGCAGCCAACTGCTTCGAAAGCTTCGCGACGCATTCCCCGTCCCAGATCTCGATCGGTTTGCCTTCTGCCCACTTCGCGGCAGACCGAGTCACGCGCCCGGTGGTTACGAGGAAAGCGCGACTTGCCCCGAAGTCATGCATGGCACCATAGAGGTCCCTCAGCACCGGCTCCCCAACGGACCAGCTCTTATAGTTCTTGCACTGCACGACGGCCAGAACTTCTGACTTGTCAGCAACCAGGTCCACGCCGTGATCCCCCTGAGCGCCCGCCACCCTGGTGCCGTACCCGAGGCCGCGAAAGCCCGCCGCTACCCAATCCTCGAATTCGTCTGGGGACATGGCTTGCAACTGCGCCAGCGACTTGCCCGCGGCCAGCTGTATGCGCAGCACGAGCTTCAAGCCGGCAATGACCAGTGCCGTCAGAATCAAGGCCATCAAGAGCGGAGTGGGGTTAACGTGATCCGAGAACTTCCATCTGGCAAAGTCGTAGCTCCCGTTAAATGCGAACGAATAGACCGCCCATAGTCAGATGAGGCCTAGCAGGCTCTCTGCCGACCTCATGATCTTGGGGTAGCGTTCCTTCACAGCTCGTGGTGACCGGGGCATGAGACCTCCTCCATCACCTTCGAAGAGATTTGCGCTCACCGCTGCGAACGGGAGTCCCAAGACAAGAGACACGACCGCGCCCGCACGGGTCTACACAGCATCCTCTACTATCGTAGTTCGCTCGCTGTGTAAATAGCCGGATTGGGCTACCTTCCGTAGCGCACCAGAATGATGGACTCGGGTGCATGGAGCCCGGTGGATGCGACCCACGCCGCCACACCTGGCGCCTCGGGTTCGAGACCGAGGCTTGTCGATGCGGCGGGCTCAGGAGGACCCGGGCATAGGGAACACAGGAGGTACGTGAGCCTCCGGCCCGGAGATCGCAGCCTCTTCCACGACAACTCCGTCAGCGGCCCTCGACACTTGGCGGCATCGAACGAGGAGGCCGGTTCCGTGAACCGGCCGTGGTCGCTGAGGCCAGGTTCCTTGGGGCTCTGTGGCTCGCCAGCGGGGACAGAGCCGGCTACGCGCAGGGGACGGAAGGCACAGCCTCGTGCATATCCCTAGAAGTAGGGGCGACCGGTGGTCGCCCCATCCATGCGGGTCTCCCTCCCCTGTAAGCGCTCTCTACAGCCGGCCCAGGGCGTCTGCCAGTCGCCCCTACGCGAAAACTTGACGGGCACCGCCGGCCGAGGCGAAGGTGCCCGAACGGATGCTGGATTCGATCGGTCGCGTGACCCAGCTGCTGGACTGCTTCATCCAGTCCGGCTCGGACAGGGATGCCGGCCCGCCGGACCCCGCACAGCGGTGATCGGTGACGGCGGCGCCGGCAACTGCCCCGCGCCCCGCTTCTAGCCCCTCGGCTTGGCGGCGGACAGGTTGAAGGTGCCGTACCGCCTGAAGTGCTCCATCAACCCACCGTCCTCCAGCAGCTGAATCATCACCGGCGGCAGCGGCACGATCGTTATGTCGACCCCTTTGGTGACGTCTCGGACCAGCCCGGCCCCCAGGTCCACCTCCAGGACGTCTCCCTGGTCGATGAGCGAGCTGTCGCACCTGACCAGCGGGAGGCCGATGTTGATGGCGTTGCGAAAGAAGATCCGAGCGAAGCTCCGGGCGAGGACCGCCGAGATGCCGGCCGCCCGGATCAGAGGGATCTCCACGATGGATGGGGAGTCAGGGGATGGGGGAAGGGGACGGCGCGGTCCCGGCGGCGATCGATCGCCGCCGGGACCGTTGGTTACCTGGGATTCAGCTCTTGTGCTTCTCGCCGTGGCAGGAGGTGCAGTCCTGCAGCACCGTGTTCCGCACCTGCTCCATGCCCGGCTTACCGTGGCAGGCTATGCAACCCACCACCGACGCCCGGGGCCCCATCATCGCTTTGAAGCTGCCGTCGGCCTGGGCGTTCAGCAGCAGCGCCGCCTTCTTGGCCACCTCGCCGGTGAGTCGGGCGCATCGGGCCTTCCGCTCGTCGGAGTCCACCGCCACCCCGTTCTTCTTGGACCACTCCGTCACGGAGATGTGGCACAGCTGCGATCCCGATCCCAGCTCCTCGGTGTACCAGAGGGTCAGCTCGTTGATCAGCTTGCCGCGGATGGCCCCGTCCTGGTGGACGAGGCTGATGACGGCGCTCGATCCCAGCAGGGCGCCGCAGTGGGAGCCCCAGCCGGCCACGCCGCCCTCACCGAACCGGAGGATATCGTTGGGGATTATGTTGTAGGGGTGGCCCAACTGGCCGATCAGCGCGGAGAAGGAGCCGAAGCCGCAGCCTCCCTTGCCGTAGCCCTCGACCCCTTTCCAGTACACCGCCTCGGGATCCAGCTTCTTGTACGGCCACGGGTACGGGGGGATTTCCACGGAGGCCGCGCTGCTCCCCTGGGACGCGAAGAGGCTCAACCCCGCCGCGCCCACGGTCGCCCCCGCCACCAGCTTGCCCGCGCCCGCCAGGAACCCTCTTCTGGACATCTCTTCCTGCTTGTCCACTTCTTCTCCCCTTTCGTCATCGCTCGAATATCGAAACAGCCTTCGTCGGCTCTCGAGCCCAACACCGCGATTGGCAACCGGATGGGCGACCACAGCGGTAAAGCAAGGAGTCGAGGCTTCGGCCGGATCTCTCCTTCGGGACCGGCTGAAGTCTCGGTTCCTCGATATCCGATCGCGCGACCGCACGCTATCTCGCGGCGACTCTAACGCGTTCGTGCATTTGGGAACAAGGGTAGTGGACCCGGTTTTCCGATGGGGACTACTACCTGCTTCGGAGCGTTTCGGGTAGGGAGTTTGACCCATGCTCAGATCTCCACCAGCCCCGCCCGGATGGCGTACTTCACCAGCTCGACGCGGCTGTGGATGTCCAGCTTGTCCATCAGGTTCGCCCGGTGCCCCATGACGGTCTTGATGCTGAGGCCGAGGCCGTTCGCTATCTCCTGGTTGCTCAGCCCCTCCGCCACCAGCTTGAGGACCTCCGTCTCCCGCTCCGTCAGGGTCGCGGAGCCGTCCGGTTCCGCAGCAACCTCCGGCCTCCGCAGCGATCTCTCGATGACGGTCCTGGCGATGGATGGACAGAGGTAGGAGCCTCCATCCTGCACCGCCCGGATGGCCGAGACCAGGTCGGCGCCCCGGACCTTCTTCAGCAGGTGGCCGGCGGCGCCGGCCTCCAGGATGGGGAAGACGTACTCCCGGTTGTCGTGCTGGGTGAGCACCAGCACCCGGATCTGGGGATAGGAGGCCACGATCCGCCTGGTGGCCTCGATGCCGTCCATCTCCGGCATCGCCACGTCCATCAGCACCACGTCGGGCGATAGCTGCCCCGCCAGCTCCACGGCCTCCCGACCGTTGCCGGCCTCCCCCACCACCAGCAGGTCGTCGTAGGACTCCAGGAGGGAGCGGATCCCATCCCGCAGCACGGCATGGTCGTCTACTATCAGCACTCGGATCTGTTTCATCGGTATCCCACCCATTTGTCTTCGATGCCGGCCCCTACACTCACCCGATGGGCACCCGAATGACCACCCGGGTCCCGGCGCCCCTCTTCGAATGGATCTCCAGGTCGCCATCCACCAGCGCCATCCGCTCCCGCATGCCCACCAGCCCCAGGCCGTGGGAGCCGTTCCAGCGGTGGGCGCCCGCCGTGTCGAACCCCCTGCCGTCGTCTTCCACCTCGGCCACCAGGCCGGTCTCCCGAAACTCCAGGGAGATGCTGAGGTTGGTGGCCTCGGCGTGCCTGGCCACGTTGGTGATGGCCTCCTGGAGCGTCCGGTACACCGCCGTCTCCAGCCCCGCCGGCAGCCTTCGCTCGTCTCCGGCCACCTCCAGGTGAACCCGCACCCCCCGGTCCGCCAGCCGGCTCTCCGCGTACCACCGCAGGGCCGCCGCCAGACCCAGGTCGTCCAGCAGGGTGGGGCGGAGGTCTGAGATCAACCGATGGAGGCCCTCCAGGGTCGCGACGGCCAGCCCCCGCATCCGCTCCAGCCTCGCGCCCACATCCTCTCCGTTGCCCAGGTGGCGGGTGGTGGTCTCCGCCGCGAACACCAGGGCCGAGAGCGACTGGCTGGTGTCGTCGTGAAGCTCCCGGGCGATCCGCTTCCGCTCCTCCTCCTCGGCGGTGATCGTCCTCTCCAGCAGCTCCGTCCTGGCCCTCTCCTTCTCCTGAAGCTCGGAGTAGAGGCGGGCCGTCTCCTGCCTGGATCGCTCCAGCTCCAGGGTCCGCTCCTGCACCCTCCCCTCCAGGGTCTGGTTCCACCCCTGGATCTCCCCCAGGGAGGCCTTGAGGCGGCTCCTCATCGACTCGAAGGCTCGGGCTAGGCGGCCGATCTCGTCGCCCCGCTCCAGCCGCAGCCCGCCCGAGAGATCCCCCGAGGCCATCCGCTCGGCGGCGTGGGTCAGCTGCGCCAGGGGGCCGGTCACGCTTCGGATGGCCAGCCAGGTCACCAGGAGGGCCAGCCCCACGGAGAACAGCGTGAGCAGCAGCAGCCGCTGCTGGAGGGTCCGAGTGGGCGCCAGCGCCTCCTCCTCCGACTGCCCCACCGCCACCCCCCAGGCCGTCGTGGAGAGAGGCGAGAAGGCCAGCACGTCCTGGCGACGTTCCCCCGGGAAGCCCGGCTGATGGCAGGCGTGGCAGCTCCCCACCGTCTCCCGCTGCTCGGCGATCAGGCTGGCGAAGCGCTCCCCGTGCTCCTGCTTCTGGAACAGTTCGCCGCCCTCGGTGCTGGCCAGGACGATCCCCTCCCGATCGACGATCTGGGCGTAGCCGGTCTTTCCCAGCCGGAGGGCGGAGAGGAAGCCGCCCACGTTCGGGCCGCTCAGGTCCAGGGCGCCGCCGAGGAGGCCGATGACCTCACCCCCCGGGCCCCGGATCGGCACCGTCAGGCAGGCCACCGGCTCCCCCGCCGCCAGGGAGCAGTCCCCGCCCGACACCGACGGGCTCGCCTGCAGGATGGCCGTGCTGATGTTGGCCTGGTGCATCAGGTTGCTGCCCAACTCGATGCGCCGCACGGTGGGGACCGTCCACAGCACCGTCCCCTGAGCGTCGGTCAGGAATAGCGCCTTGCGGAAGCGGTCCGTCTGGCCGTAGAGGGCATCCATGGCCCGCTTCTTCGACTCCAGGTCGCCCTCCCTCAGATCGAAGGCGGGCAGGGCGGCGGCCCGGTTCAGGGTGTCCAGGGCCTCCCGCAAGTTCTGGTCGATGTGCTGCGCCGCCGCCCTGGCTATCAGCTGCTGCTCGGCCAGGGCGTGCTGGCGGCTGTCCTGCAGGGCCGACAGGCCGAGGAGGCCGAAGGCCGTGAGTAGAAGGGTCAGAACGAGGGCAACCGCCAGGGGGATGCGGTACTCCAGGGGCCAGTGGGCCGGGGACGGGAGGCGGCGCCACCTCTTGGGTAGGGCTATCCGGGCACGTCCCGCCGCGACAGTCATCGTCGTTATCCCCTCGACGGCGTCATCAGGGAGGCTTACCTGCTGGGAGAGGGGTGGAAAGGGCGGGCCCGACGTCAGACCCGTCCGGCCGCGGACCAGGGTCGAGCAGGAACACCAACGCTGAAGTACCCCTCACGGGTATTCTAGCGGATATCGCCAGGCTTCTCAAGGGATCGAGCAGCCCGGCCCGCACCATCCACTTCCGAGTCTCCAAGTGGTAGAATATGGCGTACCCCCTGCCTACACCCGTCACCCGCGCGACGGCCAATCCTCGTCGATCCATGC
>JAMCTB010000085.1 GCA_023380955.1 Chloroflexota bacterium
CACATCGGATTTGCAGCTTTCGCGGCCCGAATGGTGTTGCCAGCCATCGTCGCGGTAGTCGTGAACCTCGCGATCTTCTTGTGGTTGTTTCGCGATCGATTGTCGGCTCGGTTCGACACCCTCCAGCCGCCCACTCTGCGCAAGGCAGATGGCTGGTTCATGATTGCCTCCGTGGTTCTAGCGCTGACGCTGATCGGCGTGCTGGCACTTGGGCTGGCCGATCTTCCACTGGCCTGGGCAGCCCTGGCGGGAGGGGCGATCCTCCTCGGGCTCGGGGTACTCCTCAGACGGGTACGTCTGAGGGAAGTGGCGCGTGAGATCTCCTGGTCACTGTTCGTCTTCGTAATCGGCATGTTCCTCGTCGCCAGGGGTATCGAGCAAACCTGGCTGGTTAATCTGAACCTCGGGCTCCCGACGGATCCCGGCCAATCCCTGCTGGCCGCCGTACTCGGAGGCGCACTGGGCAGCAACGTCGTCAACAACGTCCCGCTCACTATCCTCGGGCTGTCCCTGCTGCCCCACATGTCGGGGACCGCGCAACAGTTGGCTTCCTACGGGCTGCTGGTGGGCGCAAACATTGGCCCGGCGCTAACGACCTACGGATCCTTGGCGACGATGCTCTGGCTGACGCTCATTCGAAGGCGCGGAATCGAGGTGTCGACCATGGAATACATGAAGGTAGGTATCGTCACGGTGCCCCCTGTGCTGGTAGCGGCAACAGCCGTCCTCTGGTTGGAACTGCGATGAAAGCGTTGATCTGCGTAAACGGGCGCGACGTCGCGGGGCTGCTCGCGGCGACAGAGGCGGTCCTCTCCAACGATACCGAGTGGGTGCTGCTCCACGTCGTGGACACGCGCCCCCTGGAAGAGGCGGGGAGAGCGCTGGGCGGATTGCTGGCGCGTGGACCACGCCCCGGGCAGGCCGAGCGTCAGATGCGGCTGTCCGCCGCATTGAATCAGGACGAAGTACGGGCAGAAATCGAGGCCTGGCTGCGGCAGAAGGGACGGGCAGCCGAAGTGATCATCGCCAGCGGCCGGCCCGAGCAGGAGATACTGCGCGTGGCAGATGAGAAAGGGACGCACATCATCGTGCTGCGTGCGGGGCACCCTGGCCCTGGTCCCCACCGGGGTCCGGGCCCGCGCCCCCTCGGCCCGATCGCCCGCTTCGTGGTGGATCACGCCCTCTGCGACGTGCTACTGCTCCGTTGATTGACTGACTTCGACCTTGATGCTACTATTCCGTATACTGCTACACCATCCCACTATTTGGAACGACTCCGATGGAGCAGCCGGTGACCAACGCAGGGGAACAGGTCGATCGCACACCCCAGACGATACGCCGAGCCGTCGGTTTCCTCGACCTGCTGGGCACGGCCCCTCAGGGCATGTCCCTCAGGCAGCTCAGCGAGTCCCTCGGCCTGACCAAGAGCACCGCCCACCGCATCCTCTCCGGCCTGGTCGCGGGCGGCCTCGTCGAGGTCTCCCCTGATACCAGGCGCTACCGGCTCGGCCTCAAGGTGGTGGAGCTGAGCGCGGTGCTCCTGGATTCCATGGACGTCCGTGAGCAGGGTAAGGCCCTGATGCAGCAACTGGGCGACCTGAGCCGAGAGACGATCCACATGGGCGTGCTGGACCACTTCGAGGTGATATTCATCGGCCATATCGAGACCCCTGAGTCGGTGCGAATGTCGGTGCGGGTCGGCCACCGGGCCCCGGCCCATTGCAGTTCCCTGGGCAAGGTGTTGCTGGCAGACCTGGACAATACCGAGCTTCAGCGCTTCCTGCGAGACCGCGAACTGCCGGCCTACACCCCCAACACGATCACCGACCCCCAGGAGTTGCTGGCCGTCCTGGACGAAGTGCGTGTGCTGGGCTACGCGTGGGACGAGGAGGAGAACCGACCGGGTATCCGCTGCCTCGGGGCTCCGGTGAGGGACCACGCGGGTAAGGCAGTCGCGGCCATCAGCGTGAGCGGTCCGGCGTTCCGGTTCACCAGGCAGCGAGCCGAGGAGTTCATACGTCCCCTTCTGGACGCGGCCGGCGGGATCTCCGAGCGAATGGGCTGGCGCGGAACCCGGCGCCAGGAGGCTTTGTGAGAGGTGAAAACGACCGTGGCAAGGATCGAAGTCAGCGAGGAGTTGTGCAAGGGCTGCGGCATCTGCGTTGAGTACTGTCCGCCAAAGGTCACAGAACTGTCGGATCGGATCTCCCTGCGGGGCTATCACCCCGCCATGCTGCGGGACCCGGATGGCTGCACCGGCTGCGCCATCTGCGGCAAGGTGTGCCCTGACCTGGCGATAGAAGTCTATCGATAGGTATTGGGTGTCGGAGGTGCACATGGCTGAAAGAGAGCTGATGAAGGGCAACGAGGCGCTGGGCGAAGCAGCCATCCGGGCGGGCTGCCTCTTCTACTATGGATACCCCATCACCCCGCAGACCGAGCTGCTAGAGTACATGGCCCACCAGCTGCCGAAGCGCGGAGGCACCTTCCTCCAGACGGAGAGCGAGGTCGCCACCATCTACTACGTCTACGGCACCGCCTCGACCGGCAAGCGGGTGATGACGGCCTCCTCCAGCCCGGGGATAAGCCTGATGGCCGAGGGCATGTCCTTCCTCGCGGCGGCCCAGCTTCCCGCCGTCGTCGTGGACGTCGCACGAGCCAGCCCCGGCCTCGGCCGCATCCCCCCCCGCGACTACCGGCAGCTCACCCGCGGCGCCGGCCACGGCGACTACCAGATGGTGGTACTCGCCCCGGCCACAGTGCAGGAGATGGCGGACCTGGCCTTCCTCGCATTCGACCTGGCGGACAGGTACCGCAACCCGGTGGCCATCATGGCCGACGGCATGCTGGGACAGATGATGGAACCGCTGGAGTGGAAGCCGCTCCCGTCCGACAACTACCCGAAAAAGTGGGCACTCACGGGCGCCAGAGGAAGGCCTCGCAACATCGTATTGAACGCCCCCTACACCGACGCCGAGCTGATGGAGCTCAACCGCGTCTTGAAGGAGAAGTACCGCCGCATCGCCGAGGTTGAGCAGCGGTGGGAGTACGTGGACATGGACGGGGCCGAACTGGCGGTGGTGGCCTACGGCACCTCGGCAAGGGTCGCAATGGAGGCAGTGGAGGAGGCGAGAAAGGCGGGAATACCGGCGGGATTGATCCGGCCCATCACCCTGTGGCCGTTCCCGGTCAAGGCGTTCCAGCCCCTCATGGGCAAGCTGAAGGGCTGCCTCACGGTGGAGATGAACGGTGGGCAGATGGTCGATGACGTGGAGCTAGCGGTCCGGTGTACGGTCCCCGTCCACTCCTACGGTCAGGGGGGCGGTTGGATCCCCAACACCGTGGGCGTCAGAGA
>JAMCTB010000086.1:0-1783 GCA_023380955.1 Chloroflexota bacterium
GATGACCGATACCGTCTGCGGTCGGGCCTGCTCATTCCAGCCGCGCTCCACCCAGTAGCCCAGGTCCGCCCTGTCGACGGCCGTGAACTTCGTGATCCACTTCGGCTGCTTCATGCCGTACCGATTCGGGATCAGGATCCGCAGGGGGAAACCGTGCTCGGCCGGCAGGGTGTCTCCGTTCATGCCGTAAACGAGCAGGGTGCGGGGATCGGCGAGGTCGGCCATGGTGACGAACTCGAAGAAGCCGTCGGCGGAGTCGATTCGCAGCGCTTTCGCCTCGGGGCGGAGCCCCAGGTCCTTCATAAGCGCGGGGATCCGGAGCCCTGTCCAGTAGGCGTTGCCGATCAGGTCGCCGCCGACCGGATTGGAGATGCAGGACAGGGTCATGGGGACAGTGACGGCCGGGTAGGACCTGAGGTCGGAGAGCGTGAGAGTGCGCGGTTTGTCGAAAAGGCCGGCCACCTCGAGGGTCCAGGAGTTCTCCTGGATCGAGGGAGGAAGCAGGTCAATATCGATCCTGTAGAACTTGCTATTGGGAGTAACCTCCGGACGGGTACCAGGCACGGCCTGAACGGTGCGGCCGGCTATCGCGGGGGTGGGCACAGGGGGCGGGGTGGCCCCCGCGACGCCGGACAGGGGCTCGCTGGCTCCGGTGGGACGTTTGGCTTGCTGGGCGAGGCTGCCCAGCCCCACGGAAGCGAGCGCCAGCGCGATGGAGCCCGCGGCAGCCCGGGAGAGGAAGGCTCGGCGGCTGATGCCGCGCTGGATCTCCCGCGCCGGGGCCTGGCGCGGCTGGAGCGAGCGCTCCACCCATCCACCCAGGAGAAGCCCCCACGCGCTGATGGTCACAACCATCCAGAGGAGAGCCACCCAGGGATTGAGCTGGAGTCCGTAGGCGAGCTCCGCCGCCGCGGCCAGCAGGAAGAGAATGAGAGCGCCGACCTGGCCGGCTCGCGGCCCGCGCCATCCGTGCCGTCTCACGCCCCAGGCGAGGACGGCGCCGAAGATGGCCCCGACCACCACCATCATGAGGACGGCCAGGGTCTGCTCGATCAGCTTGGCAACGCTCGCCGTGGGGCCGAGGTTCAGTCCTCGGATCACCGTTACCATGGTCTGGATGAAGATGGTTATGATGCCACCGGGCAGGATGCGGGCGAGTTCGTCGAAGACGTCGAAGGGGACGAAAGGGAGACCCGCGAGCTGCTCGAAGAGAAAGTAGATAGCAGTTAGCGCAAGGCTCGTGAGGACACCAAGGAGGCCAGCGACTAGCATAGGTCCCTCTTTCACGCGGCTGATGCCGCACGTCGCTCTGCCGCGGCAGGTTCGACGCTGGACCGTGTCTAGTTCGTTGTAAGGCAGCCAGGTACATATGTGCACGCGACGTACCAGGGAGGGGATTCCATCCGCCTGCCGACATGCGCCGCACACCCGATCCATCCTGTCCAGGTCACAATCCTCGCGGAATGAGCTAGACTACTGCCCTGTGACACCTTGATTGGCATCCTGGAATCGAACCTCGTGAGACCTGGCAGCTTGATCGGGTAATGGGTTGGGACCTGGTGCTCGTAGGAGCCGGCTCCTGCCGGTGAACGTCCTCGTCGGGCACATGGACCATCGCCGCCGGGAGGCGGCTCCTACTCGATTCAACGGATGGTTTGTGACACAGCGCTACGGTCGGTGAGGGCTGGTACTGAGGTGTGGTGACTGATGGCTAGGGCGTGGCAGAAAGACGCCGAGACCGTGCGCATATGCGTGGGCGACTCGGTTGTGCTGGAACTGGCCG
>JAMCTB010000086.1:1793-2840 GCA_023380955.1 Chloroflexota bacterium
AAGGGCGCCGAAACGGTTCGCATACTCCCCGATGATCCCGCGTACCCCGCCAGCCTCGGCTCATGCCTGGGTGACGGCGTGCCGCCCTCGATCTCCGCTATCGGCAACCTGGAGCTGTTGCGGCGGCCGACGCTGGCCCTCTTCTGCTCCATCCGCTGCCCGGGCCGGCTTATCCTCCGCACCTACGACCTCGCCCAACTGCTCCGGCAATCCAATCTGGCCATCGTCGGGGGATTCCACACGCCCGTGGAGCGTGAGTGTCTGAAGGCGCTGCTGCGAGGTCCAGAACCCGTGATCCACTGCCCAGCTCGCGCCATCGAGGGGATGGAGATCCCTTCGGACTGGCGCAAGCCGTTGGCGGAGGGACGCATGCTCATACTGTCCGGGTTCGCCGAGAACGACCCGAGGGTCACGCTGGATACCGCGGCGGCGCGTAACCGGTTCGTCGGGGCGCTCGTGGACGGCGCGTTCGTCGCCCATGCCCAAGCTGGTGGGAGGACCGAGGCGCTCTGCCGCCAGCTGCTGTCGTGGAAGAAGCCTCTGTACACCTTCGACGACGAGGCGAACGCGAACCTGCTCGAGATAGGGGCCAGAGTGACATCACCCAGCGTATTCCTCGAGAAGACGGCGGCTGGCCCCTGGCCCTTGCCCTCAATCAGCTGAATTTCGGCGCCTATTCGCTCGTGGGCAGGTGCACGTACATGGACTGCAGACAGACCCGCCCGGGGCCCGTGAATCGGTTCCACACCATCTGGCCGGCACTCGCGAAGAAACCCGTCTTCAGCGACTGGAGCATCGTCTGCATCCCCACCGAGCGGTCTTTGTAGACCCACCCGCCCGGCTCGATGTCGATCTGCTCCCCGTGCTGCAGATCGATCTCGAACAGGTTGCCGTACCCATGGATCCACAGCATACCCTCGGCGTCGCGGCAGCTGAAGGTGTCGATGAAGAAGCCAGTCCCGCCGAACAGCATGTTGGATACGCCCTTGAGACGGGCGAAGGAGTAGTCCACACCGTCGGTAGCCGCAAGGAACTGGTGCTCCCGCA
>JAMCTB010000087.1 GCA_023380955.1 Chloroflexota bacterium
TGACCATCCGCCCGGGTCTGGCCGAGAGCTACGAAACGACCGGCACCAAGTGGGTCTTCCATCTCCGGAAGGGGGCGCAGTTCAGCAACGGCAAGGAGGTGGATGCCGAGGATGTGGTCTACTCCCTGCAGCGAGTGCTGAATTCCCCGGGCAAGGCTTTCTACAGTACGATAAAGAGCGCCAAGGCGGCGGACAAGTATACCGTCGAACTGGAGCTGACCGCAGTTACCGCTCCCCTCCTGACGGCTCTCGGGGGCCGCTACGCCTTCATCATCCCCAAGGACGGGGACAAGCAGGCAGACCTGAAGCAGACAGCCATAGGTTCGGGTCCTTTCATCGTCAAGGAGTTCGTGCAGAACCAGCAGCTGGTGCTCCAGAAGAACCCCAACTCCTGGCACGCCAAAGACGTGAGCCTGGACGAGTTGGTGATCAGGATCATTCCAGACGAGGCCAATATCGTCGCGGGGCTTCGCTCTGGAGGGGTGGATCTAGCCGTCTTCGAGGACTCCAAGAACTACTTCCTCACGAAGGACGATCCCAACCTGACCACCACTCGCAGCCCGGCGATCCGGTGGGACATCCTGGACTTCCCGCTGGACACTGCTCCCTTCAACAACGTCAAGGTGCGCCAGGCGATCTCCTCAGCCCTCGACCGGGAAGCCATCATGGCCGCGGCCATCAGTGGCCTCGGTACCCTCCTGGGTGGGCAACCCCCTGCCCTTTGGGGCGCCATGCCTCCGGAGCAGAACCCCTTTTTCAAGCGGGACGTGGCCCGATCGAAGCAACTGCTGCAGGAGGCCGGCGTCGCTACTCCGCTGAAACTGACCCTCCGCAGCATCGTCGGCTACGCGGCCTTGAACGCTGCGGCTCAGGTGATCGTGGAGAACCTGAAAGACGTCGGCATCACGGCCGAGGTGCAGCAGGTGGACCTGGGGATCTGGATCGACGACTTCACCCAGAGGAAGTTCAAAGACTTCACCATGAACAGCTGGGGCGGCTTCATCGATCCCGATATCCTGTACTACAATCACCTGCACAAGCCACCCGAGGGCAAGGACTTCCGACGGTGGAACAATCAGGAGATCTCGACCCTGCTGGACAAGGGCCGGACCACCCTGGACAAGGGAGAACGAGAGAAGATCTACCTGCAGGTCCAGCAGATGATCGCCGAGCAGGCTCCCTGGATCCCGCTCTACTCGGCCGACATCATCGCGGCCCAGAACAAGAAGGTGCAGAACTTCAAGCAGCATCCCTCCGGTTACTATACCAACCTGCGGTACGCCGCGGTCCAGGGGTGACGGCGTCCGGGCCCGAGCTCGGGGAAGGAGTCTCTCGCCCCCGAGCTCGGGCCCTTCCCTCGTTGGAGGGCCGTGAGGAGGTCCTTAGTTGTACAGCTATGTCCTGCGGCGAATCGCCTACATGGTGCCCACGCTCATCGGGCTGACCCTCGCCATCTTCATCCTGCTCAGGATGGTGCCCGGCGACGTGGTCGGCCAGATGATAGACCTCCAAGGCCAGTCGAGTCCCCAGCAGGTGGAGGAGCTGCGCCGTTTCTTCGGCCTCGACCAACCCTGGTATCAGCAATACCTGACCTGGATCGCCGGCGTGGCCACCGGCAACCTGGGCAACTCCTGGCGTCTGGGCGGCACGGTTGCCGGGCACCTGGCAGACAGCATGGCCGTCACCCTGGAACTGGCCCTCCTGGCAACCCTCTTCTCCGCCCTGATCGGGATCCCCATGGGAGTCTGGGCTGCGGTGCGCCAGAACCAGTTTGCAGACGGCCTGCTGCGAGTGGTCTCCCTGGGGGGGCTGTCGGTGCCTGTCTTCTGGCAGGGCTCCATGCTGATCCTCCTCTTCTCCCTCTTCCTGCGGTGGACGCCTCCCATGCGATGGATCTCGCCCACCGAGGATCTGCCAGGAAACCTGCTGCTGATGGCGCTACCGGTGGTTACCCTGGGCACGGCCAGCGCCGCCGTGATCATGCGCATGACCAGAAACTCCCTTCTGGAGGTGCTGCGACAGGACTATGTCCGCACGGCCCGGGGCAAGGGTGTGGCAGAGAAGGCCGTCCTCTTCAGGCATGGTCTGAAGAACGCCCTGATCCCGGTCATCACTGTCACCGGGCTGCAGATGGGATACCTCCTGGGCGGGGCGGTGGTGGTGGAGGAGGTGTTCACCCTCCCAGGAGTCGGCCGGCTGTTGCTCCAGGGGCTTACGCAAAGGGACTACCCCCTGGTGCAGGGCTCCGTGCTGTTCGTGGCACTGCTGTTCATGCTGATAAACCTGATCACAGACGTCATCTACGCCTTTCTGGACCCCCGGATCCGGTACTCCTAAGGAGGGAACTGGCCTTTGGCCGCGCCAACTGTCCAGCTTGCCGGTCCCGTAGCCGAAACAAGGCCCTCGGCTCGGCGGCGTGCCCTGCGGGCCGCGTTCCGCAATCGTCTCATATTCGTCGGTTTGGCCCTCGCCCTGATCTTTATCCTCGTCGCCATCGCTCCCGGTCTGCTGACCTCGGGCGATCCCTACAAGATGAACATGGCCAGGGCCATGAAGGGCCCGACAGCTGAGAACTGGCTGGGCACCGACAACTTTGGCCGGGACGTGTGGACCCGCACCCTGTACGGCACCCGCTCCTCCCTTGGCATCGCCTTCGCCTCGGTGAGCATCGCCGCCCTGTTGGGAACGATCCTGGGGATGGTGGCGGGCTACTTCGGCAAGGCGGTGGATCAGCTCTCCGGGCGTCTGATGGACATTTTCTTCAGCTTCCCCTCCCTCCTGCTGGCCATCACCGTGGCCGGCATCCTGGGGCCCAGCGTGCGGAACGTCATTCTAGCCATCACCATCGTCTACACCCCCTTCTTCTTCCGGGTAGCCCGGGGGCCGGTGCTGGTGGAGAAGGAGCGAGAGTACGTCCAGGCCGCCCGTGCCCTGGGGGCAAGTGATGCCCGCATCCTGCTGCGCCACCTGCTGCCCAACATCCTGGCACCGGTGGTGGTGCAGGCCTCGGTCACCCTGTGCTACGCCATCCTGATCGAGGCATCTCTCAGCTACCTGGGGCTGGGCATACAACCGCCCCACCCCTCCTGGGGATCCATACTCAACGAGGGGCGGCCCTATCTGCAGATAGCACCCTGGATCTCGGTCTTCCCGGGCATCGCCATCATGCTGGCGGTGCTGGCCTTTAACCTGTTGGGAGACGGGCTGCGCGATCTATGGGACCCGCGCAACTCCCGGTAAGGAGGACTCGCCTCGTGTCCTGGATGGAGGAGTTCCGTGACTTCGCGGCAAGAGAAGCCTTGCCGCTCCTAGAGGCGCTGGTCGCAGCGCCCAGCATCAACCCGCCGGGGCGAGAGGATCTCGCGGCGCGGCCACTGGCGGAGTTCCTGGAACGTCACGGCGTACCGATAGAGTGGCAGGAGACCGAGCCCGGCCGCCCCAACGTGATCGGGACGGTGGTGGGCGGCAGCCCCGGTCCGAGCCTGGCCTTGTGCAGCCACCTGGACGTGGTGCCACCGGGCAGCCCGGAGCACTGGAGCAGCGATCCTTTTGCTCCGCGCCTCGAGGCAGGGCGGCTGTATGGCCGCGGGACCTGCGACGCCAAAGGGTCGCTGGCCGCCATGGCGGTGGCGGTGGCCTTCTGGGCGAGGCGAGGGTTGGGGCGGGGGCGGCTGGCGCTGGCGGCCGTCTGCGGTGAGGAGCGCGGGGGCACCGGAGCCAAGCACCTGGTCGCATCAGGATTCAGGGCCGAGGGAGCGATCATCGGCGAGCCAACCGGCATGCAGGTGCAGGTCGGCCACAAGGGCCGCATCCAGGTAACGATCCGGGTTCGCGGGGTGGGCGGCCACGCCTCCCAGCCCGCGGCAGCCGTGAACCCCATACCCAGACTGGCGCAGATCCTGGAGCGATTGCAGCTCCTGGCGGCCGAGGTGGGCGAGCGGCACCACCCCCTGATAGGAACCGCATCCCTGGCTCCCACCCAGGTGAGCAGCGGCGACACCAACGCCGCCACCATCCCAGCCATGGTCACCCTCGTCCTGGACCGCCGGCTTCTGCCCGGCGAGACCCACGCGGCAGCGACTGAGGAGATCCGCTCTGCCCTGGCGGACCTGTCCGAGGTAGAGGTGGACTGCTACCAGGGAGCATTTCCCTACCTGCTGGAGGAGGATCATCCGGTCGTGCAGGCCTGCCTGGCGGGGATAGAGAGTGCTACCGGCACCACCTCAAGACCCGGCGGGTTCCCCGCCACCTGCGATCAGTACATCCTGGGAGGGGCCGGCATCCCTACCACGATCCTGGGTCCCGGCGACATAGTGCGGAATCGCCTCCACGCCCCGGACGAGTTCATCGAGATCACCGATGTGGAGACGGCCGCCCTGGCCTACGCCGCGACGGCTCGCGCTTATCTGGAGGCTTGAGAAGTGACCGTTGTCGATTGCCACGTTCACCTTTGCCCTGGAGGAGGCACCACACCGCACGGCGTTCGGCATCCCGACCCTCGAGAGGTCCTGGCCCTGGAGGCTGCCGAGGGGATCGATCGCGTCGTGGCCTTTCCCACCTTCGGCAACGCCCCCAACAACGATGGGTTGGCCCAGCTGGCTGAGGAACTGGGTTCCGTCGTCATCCCCTTCGCCTGGATCAACCCGCATCTGGGAGAGATAGCAGCCCTGGAGGCTCGACGGCTGATCCGAGAGAGGGGATTTCGGGGAATCAAGTTGCACCCTCTCCTCCACGCCTTCTTTCCCAACCGTCCGCTGTTGGATCCAATCATGAGGGTCGCGGCGGAGGAGGGAGTCCCCGTGCTGCTCCATTCCGGCCACAGCATGCAGAGCCTCCCATGGCAGGTGGCTGGCCTTGCCGAAGGCTGGCCTCAAGTGCCGGTGATCATGGATCACATGGGGATGCAGCTGGGATGGGTGGACGACGCCATCGCCCTGGCCGAGAGGGTACCGAACCTGATCCTGGGCACCACGGGAATGCCCTTTCACGACAAGATTCGGGAGGCCGTGCGGCGCATCGGCAGCGGCCGGGTCGTCTGGGGCTCCGATGCCCCGGCCATCCACCCGCGGGTAGAGATGGTCAAACTGCGAGTGGCAGGCCTGAGGCCAGCGGAGGAGGCCGACCTGCTGGCCAATACCATCCTGCGTCTGGTGGGAGAGAAGGAATGAACTGGATCAATCTTCTGCTCCTCGGCTTTGCCCTCGCCTACAGCTACTACGCCTTCGAGTTGAACCCCGGAGTTATTACGGATCCAGGCCCCGGCTTCTTCCCCCGAATCTTGGGGACCGGCATGATCGCGGCCATTCTGGCCATCATGGGTATGGAGTTGCTCGCCCAACGTAGGTTGAAGAGCTCAGGGGAGACCGCCGAAGTCGCCCTCCTGCCGGGCAAGAACGCCCTGCTCTTCGCGGCCGGGCTGCTGATCTACATGCTCCTGCTGCCCGTTGCAGGATACCCCGTCGCCACCTTGCTGGCCCTGATCTACCTGATGCGGCTCATGGGCGAGAAACGGTGGATCGCGATCCTCGGTCTGGCCCTCCTGCTGACGGTGGTCTTCTACCTGGTGTTCAGTAACCTGCAGGTTCCTCTGCCCCAGGGCCTTCTGGGGCTGGACTCCATTCTCAATCCGGCAGGCAACTAAATGGACGCATTTTTCGCTCTCCTCGGGGGCTTCCAGGAAGCTTTGAGTGTAGCCAACCTCATCGCCTGCTTCGCCGGCGTCCTGGCAGGCACCGTGGCAGGGGTGTTGCCGGGCATCGGCCCCGTCGGCACCATGGCGCTGCTGCTGCCCCTCTCCTTCGGACTGCCCTCCGACTCGGCCATCATCATGCTGGCCGGCGTCTACTACGGGGCCATGTACGGGGGATCGACCACAGCGATCCTTATCAACATCCCAGGGGAAACCCCTTCCATCGTGACCACCTTCGACGGCTACCAGATGACCAGGAAAGGGCGCGCCGGCGCCGCCCTGGCCATCTCGGCCCTCGGTTCCTTCGTCGCCGGCAGCTTCGGCGTGATCGGACTGATGTTCCTGGCGCCTTTCCTGGCAAGGGCCGCGCTGAGCTTCGGCCCCCCCGAGTACTTCGGGGTGGCCGTCTTCGGCCTCATCCTGCTGAGCAACCTGACTTCCGCGCCCTTCCTGAAATCGATCATGATGTCCCTCATCGGCATGGCTCTAGGGACCATCGGCAGCGACCTGATCACGGGCATGGATCGATTCACCTTCAACACCCCTGAGCTGCAGTCGGGCATCGACTTCGCCATCCTGACCATGGGGATGTACGGCCTCGACGAGGTGCTCAGCGTGGCGGACGATCCCTACACCATCCCCGCCCTCCTCAAGGTGAAGCTGCGTGACCTCTACCCCAACCGGGAGGAGCTACGGAGATCGGCAGCACCCATGGTCCGGGGCGGCCTCTTCGGCTTCCTGGTCGGCCTGATACCTGGCCCCTCCGCCTTCCTGGCCTCGCTCTTCTCCTATTCCATGGAGAAGCGGCTGTCCAAGCACCCGGAGGAGTTCGGCAAGGGCGCCGTCGAAGGGGTAGCTGGCCCGGAGTCGGCGAACAATGCCGCCAGCGCGGGAGCCATGGTGCCGCTCCTGGCCCTCGGCCTGGCCTTCGCCCCTCCTGTGGCGGTGCTGCTCAGCGGTTTCATGATCCACGGCATCCAGCCAGGGCCGCTCTTTATCACCCAACACGGAGATCTCTTCTGGAGCGTCATCGCCAGCATGTACATCGGCAACGTCATGCTGCTCGTCTTGAATCTCCCCTTGGTAGGAGTGTTCGCCTCCCTGGTTCGCGCTCCGGCTCGCTTCCTGATGCCGTGGATCATGAAACCGCTGATGGTGGGGGCCTTCAGCCTCAACAACAGCCTGTTCGACCTGAGGATCCTGCTGGCCGCGACCCTGGCCGGATACGTCCTGCGGCGGGCGAAGTTCGAGCCTACCCCTCTGATCATCGGTATGGTGTTAGGGCCCGTCATGGAGCGGGGCCTTCGCCAGGGCTTGATCGTAACCCGTGGCGACCTGGGGGTCCTGGTCTCGCGGCCCATCACCGCTACGCTCCTGACCATCGCCCTGGCCATAGTGCTATATCGGGTGGTGAAATCCCTGCGTCGCGGCCAGCCCGCGGCCGGCTACGCCATGGAGTCCGACGCCAACCAGTAGGAGGCTGGGACTGGCGATCCCAATAGATCGAGTGTCCACTAATAGAGGAGGAAGATCATGCGGCAAGAGGTCTGGAAGGCAATCTCGTTGGCCCTGGTACTGGCATTTGCCCTGGTCATCACCGCCGGGTGCGGTGGTGGCGCCCCCGCGTCCACGCCCGCTCCATCGAAGCCGGCTGCGGAACCCACGAAGGCTGCTGCTCCGGCGGCTGCCGCCCCCACAGCTGCTCCCGCGGCGAAGATCGACTACCCCACCAAGCCACCGCAGTTGCTGGTCGGATGGGCTGCGGGCGGTAGCTCCGATCTGACGGGGCGCAAGGTCGCCGAGATGATCGAGAAGCCCCTCGGCAAACCGATGGTCGCGGTCAACCGAACCGGCGGCTCCGGCGTGGTCGCCGCCAGTGAAGTAGTGAAGGCTACCCCCGACGGCTACACCGTCCTCTTCGTGAAGATCGGCCAAACCGTCCTGCAGATCCTGCGGGGAACGGCCACCTATCAGACCGACGATCTGGAGCCGGTGGCAGCCGTCTCGGCGTCCCCCATCCTGCTGGTCGTGAAGGGTGACTCGAAGTACAAAAGCCTGAAGGATATCGTGGATGCCAGCAAGGCGCAGCCCGGCGTCTTCCGGTTCGGCCACTCGGCCGTGGGTGGGGCCCCCCACCTGGCCATGGAGCTTATGGCCCAGAAGGCCGGCATCAAGGCAAGCCAGGTCCCCTTCAACGGCAGCAGCGAGGGTATCGCCGCGCTGCTGGGCGGCCACATCGACGGTATGCTGCTGGATCCGCCCGGCGAGGGGCTCCAGTATCTGAAGACCGGCGAGTTCAGGGCCATCGGCGTCTTCGAGGAGAAGCGGATCGAAGCCCTCAAGGACATCCCGACGATGAAGGAGCAGGGCTACGACTCCGTCGTGCGGGTGTGGTCCGGTCTCGCGGTACCCAAGGGTACCCCCCAGGCCATCAAGGACAAGCTGGCCGCCGCGTCCGAGAAGGTGGCGAACGACCCTGCCTTCGTTAAGTTCCTCACCGACGGATCGGACGTCCCGATGTACCTGAACCCGGCCGACTTCAAGGCCCTCTGGCTGAAGGATCAGGCCAATTTCAAGCCGTTGATCGAGTCGCTGGGTCTGGTGGAGAAGAAGTAGTCCTCATCGTCGGACCGTTCCTTGCAAGGGTGTGAGACAGCAACGGAGGGGCTCCTGGAGACGATCCAGCAGCCCCTCCCTTGCGTTCCAGGCCAATGCGGCTGGTTCAGGGCTGTCGGCCCCTTTGGGCGTTTGGCAGATCGAGGCCCACCCGCGAAGACGGATCGACAGTCCGGGATGAGCAACGCTCCGCGGGGGTAATGGGGCATCAACGGAAGGGTGGCCGAGGTTCAGGACGCCTTCTGGTACCTGAGGTATCCGGCGGCAAGGATCAGCGTGAAGGCCAGCACCACCATCGAGAGCGCGGAAGCTTTACCGAACTCGAAGCTCTCGAAGGCGAGCCGATAGATGTAGGTGGCCAGCACCTGGGTTTGGTTCATGGGACCGCCGCCCGTGGTCAGGTAGACCAGGTCGAAGAGGCGGAAGTTCCAGATGGCGTCCAGCAATCCCACGCTCATGATGACCGGTTTGAGGCCGGGCAGGGTGATGTGGCGGAACAGGGACCAGTTGCCCGCGCCGTCTACCGCTCCGGCCTCGTACAGCTCGGCCGGGATGCCCTGGAGACCGGCCAGCAGCATCAGCATTATGAAGGGATAACCACGCCACAGGTTCACCAGCACCAGGGCGGGCATGGCCAGGTCCGGCTCGCCCAACCAGTTAACCGGGTTGGCCGGATTGACCAGACCCCCCATGACGAGAATACCGTTCAGCACACCTAAAGGGTGGAGGATCAGTCGCCAGTTGATGGCAACCACTGCCGCGGTGAACATCCAGGGCAGGATCAGGATACCACGAAAAGCGGATCTCACCACGGGATTGAGTTTCTGATTGAGGAGAAGCGCCAGGGCAATCCCCAGCAGCAGGTGCAGCGTCACGGAAGCCACGGTGAAGACCACCGTGTTGGTGAGGGAGAGCCAGAAGACCTTGTCCCCCAGGAGGGAGGCGAAGTTCTCCCCCCACACCAGGCGCGCGTTGCGCTTAATCATCAGGTTGTCGAACAGGCTGAACTGGAGCAGCCGCCCGATGGGATAGACCATCAGGAAAGCGAGAGCCAGGACCGTGGGCGCGACGAAGAGATAGGGCATCGCCAGTCTCTGCCATCGGGTCCTACTCACTGGTGCCGCGGTTGCCTGCCCGACCGACGCTGTACCTGCCACTGGAGCCTCCCCTCAGCGAGCCAACGGGTAGTCTACTTGTACTTGGCCAGGATGTCGTTCCAGCCCTTGGCGGCCTCGTCCATGGCCTGCTGGACCGTCTTCTTGTTCTGCAACGCCTCCTGGACCTGCTCCACCATGATCCTCCACAGGTCGAAGTTCTGAGGTGCAGCGGCATCCTCAGCCATTACCCGTGGGTCTTTCAGGATCTCAGCCGCCGTCTTCAACATGGGATCGCTCTGAACGGCCGGAACGGAGGCCGCCGAGTTCCCGGGAAGCTGGCCGGAGGCTGCCGCCACGAGGGCGTTGCCCTTTGGGCTCGAGAGCCACTGCATGAAGGTCCACGCGGCTTCCTTGTTCTTGCTCTGGCCGCTCATGCCGAGGTTCCAGCCCGTCAGCCGCGTCCCCGTGGTGACGGCCTTGGGCAGCGGCGCCACGCCGAAGTTCAAGTTGGGGTTCCTGCTCTTGAGAACCGCGATGTGAGCGACGTTGCTGACCATGAAGGTGTTGCGCCCGCTGGCGAACGCCTCGACCTTGTCGTTCTCCAGGTTAGTCAGCGTGCCCGGCGAGTAGACCTTATCCTTGTTCACCAGGTCGACGTAGAACTGCACCGCCTTGACAGCCTCGGGACTGTTGATGTTGGCCTTGCCATCTTTGATGGTGGTCGTCCCTTGCTCGTAGATCAGGTGGAACAGCTCGATGGCGGCTCCATTGTACGGAGACTTCGCGGCCATGCCCGAGGTGAAGGCGTACTGGTTCTTCTCGGGCTTGGTGGTCTTGATCGCCATCTCCCGCATCTCGTCCCACGTCTTGGGCGGGGCGGTGTAGCCAGCTTCCTTCAGAAGATCGGCGTTGTAGAAGAGTAGGAAGGGTATGGAGGTAAGGGGCAGGAGGTAGCTCTTTCCCTTCCACGGCGTCATGGGGGCCTTCACCAGCTGATCCACCCATGCCTTGTCGGACTTGTCCAGGTAGGGGTTCAGCGGCTCCAGGATCCCCTGCTCCGCAAACTCCACGGTCCAGGGCATGTTCATGTTGAGTACGTCCGGGAGCTGCTTGGCAACGTTCAGGGCCACCACCTTGTCGTGGACCTGGGCGAAGGGCAGGGAAACCCTCTCCACGCTGATGTTGGGGTTGTCCTTCTCGAAGGCATCGATGATGCTCTTTGCACGATCCTCGCCAATCTCGGGGGTTATCCACTCCATCCACTGGATCTTGACCTTGGACCCGCTGTTCGCCGGCGCAGCAGCAGGCGCTTTAGTCGCCTCTGCCGGCTTTGCTGGCGCCTCCGACTTCGATGCGGGCGCCGTCGGAGCAGGTGACCCGGAGCTGCAGGCTACCGCCGCCAGGGAAATGGCCAGCAGGATGGCGATGAGTACCCTGCTTCCACCAAGTACCCTCGTGATCTTCATGGCGTTTTTCCTCCTTCTATTTATCCCTTTACGGCTCCCGCCGTGAGTCCCGTGATCAGGTAGCGTTGCAGGAAGATGAATATGACGAACAGCGGTACGCTCCCCAGGGCCGAAAGGGCCATAATGACATTCCACTCGAAGGCATGCTCCCCCATCAGCAGGGCGATGCCCACGGGAACGGTTCGCATGCCCTCACTCTGAGTGAGGGTGATCGCGAATAGGAACTCGTTCCAGGACAGCAGGAACGAGTAGACGCCGGTCGCTACCAACCCTGGGATCGTCAGGGGTACCAACACCCTCCAGAGGGAGCCCAGCCTGGTGCAGCCGTCCACCATGGCTGCCTCCTCCAGGTCCAGCGGGATGCTGTCGAAGTAGCTGGTCATCATCAGCGTCGCGAAGGGCAGGCAGAAGGATGCATAGGTGACGATCAACGCCGGGTAGGAGTCGTAGATACCCAGCGATACGATGAGCAGGAAGTAGGGGATGATCAGCGATATGGGCGGGACCATCTGGGTTCCGATGATGAAAAGCTGCAGGAAACGGCCCCCCGCATACCGGAAACGGGAGAAGGAGTATCCCGCCAGCAGGGCCAGGAAGAGGGATACGACCGTGACCACCAGGGCCACCACGTAGCTGTTGACAAAGAACCGCACGTAGGTGGAGGAGCCCACCAGCTGTGCGTAGGCATCGAGGGTTGGGGTGGAGGGCAGCCAGTGAGGAGGCACGGTGAAGATCTCCCCGTTGGGCCTGAGGGAAACCGTCACCATCCAGGCGATGGGGAAGAGGGCGAAGACCGCCGCCAGGGCCAGGGCCCCGTAGGAGAAGGTCGACCGCCACCATCGCGCTGCCCTCATAGCCGCGACCCTCCCTTCTCCTCACCCCTCCGGGCGAGAAGTCGCTCCACCAGCTTTCGAATGGCCGGCGTCAGCCGCTCGGCCATTCGATCCATCCCCGAATCGCTGGGATAAATAGAAGGAGGAAA
>JAMCTB010000088.1 GCA_023380955.1 Chloroflexota bacterium
CGGCTCGATGAAGAACCAGTTGAAGGTGAGGAAGGCGGCCACGGAGGCCAGGACGGCCGGGCCGCTGCCGAAGGCCGTGGCCAGCGCCAGCACCGGTATCAGGTACAGCATGGAGAGGTTGCCGATGTTGCTGACTCGACCGGCCAGAAGACCGAAGAGGACGCTCACCAGCGCTACCGCCGCGAGGGCGGCGGCATAACCGGCGATGGATGCCCTGGAGATCCTTCGCCAGGGACGAAACTGTCGGACAACGATCTGCATCGAGGTCCCGTGATGAGTACTGGTTGACGCACTTGATGCATGATATCACGGCGCCGCGGCAGATGGTAACGACCGGGCACCAGGCGCCTGGGGCCGTCGAGGCTCTGTCCGGGAGCGGATTCGGCACACCAGCGTCGTCGAATTCCAGGGTCACGCTGCTCACACCTGGCTTAATGCGCTGAGGTCGTCCTGGTTACGGCGAGATGGCTCCCGGGGGATTGACTGTGCGGACCGGCCTCCATTATTCTCCTGCCCGGTCCAACAGGCAACGTCTTGCTAAGTGCGTCATTCCTCAAATGCAATACTGTAGGGCGGGGTCTTGTGGCCCGCCGCCCGGTGCCAGATGTGCGGCCAGCGGCGGGCCATAAACCCCCGCCCTACTTGAGGAACGACGCACTTAGTTCCCCCGGCAGCTGCTTTCCCTGTGCCGTGCGTTGCACTCCCGTGGCTAGGAGGTTGCCCTTGACTCCTCCCGTGCGGTGGCTTCTGGCGTTCCTTTCCGTGGCTGCCTCCTTGGTGTGCTTCGTTCCGGGCGCTCACGCCGAACCCGCGGCCCCCAACAACAAGGTGGGGATCAACGCGATCCGGTGGTTCGATGCCCGCTATCTGAGCGCCATCTCCCAGGTCGTCAACTCCTCCGGGGGCGACTGGGGGTACGTGACCGTGCTGCTGGTCGACGAGGATCGTCAGAACCCGGCGCGCATACAACGCCTCCTGGATGATGCCAATCGGTACCATCTGATCCCGATCTTCCGGCTTGCCACCCACCAGGACAGCATGTACTGGGTCAAGCCGGCTCCAGACGAGGCGGTCCAGTGGAAGCGGTTCCTCACCGGCCTGAGGTGGCACACCCCCGCTACCTACCTGATAGTGGGCAACGAGCCGAACCTGGGGCTCGAGTGGGGAGGCGATCCCAACCCTCGGGAGTACGCCCGTTATCTGAAGTCCTTCCTGGACGGCTTCGCCGACGAGCGGGATCGCTTCAAGATCTTGAACGGGCCCATGGACATGTCGAACCAGACCAGGGCTGGGATGATGGACGACTTCGAGTTCCTCGCGGGGATGAAGGCCGAGGTTCCCGACATCTTCACCCGGTTGGATGGCTGGGCCACCAACCCCTACCAGTTCTTCGAGGATCGGGGGGTCCGGTACACCTATCGGGGATACTCCCTGGAGCTGGATTACATCGGGGTGAGCCTCCCCGTGATCGTGGCGGAGTCCTACATCGGCTTCGTCGACGATCCCCAGCTGATCGCGAAGTACTACGAGACTGCCTTCAACTACTGGCTGAAGGATCCCAGGGTGGTGGCCGCCACCCCCCACTTCTACAACCCGGAGGCCAAGCTCTTCTGGATGTTCGACGCCGACGCCGCTGGGAACTCCACGAAGCTCTCCCCCACGGCCACGAAGCTCCAGCAGATACCGAAGGTGGTGGGCAGCCCCAACTTCGTGACCACCCTTCCCTCGCAGACGCTTCCGCCCGGGTCCTCCGCCACCATAGTGCTGGTGGGGGGGAAGCTGGACTACTCGATCTCCGATGGGCGCTTCTTCACCCAGGCCAACGGGTCTCCCCTGGGAAAGAGTCCCTACGGCTACAGCATCACCGACGAAGCTGGGGTGCCCTTCTGGAGCGAGTTCCAGCGGTTGGGCGGCGCAAACGTGCTGGGCTATCCGGTCTCCCGCCGCTTCTTCATGGACGGGTTCGTCTCTCAGGCGACCCAGAAGTTCATCTTTCAGTGGCGGCCGGATCAGAGGCAGGTGTGGTTCGTCAACGTATTCGACGTCCTGTACGAGAGGAAGAAGGACGACTGGCTGTTCGGCGTCAGGCAGACACCCCGCCATCCGGGCAGCGCGGCCGACGCCGGACTGACCTGGGATGCCATACAGCAGCGACACTGGCGTATCCTGGACGGTGACCCGAAGATCAAAACCGTCTTCGAGGCCGACAAGGATCCCCTCTCCCACTATTGCCTGCCCATCAGCCTCGCGGACATGGGGAACTCCGTCGTGCTGCGGGCTCAGCGGGCGGTGTTCCAGCGCTGGAAGGAGAACGTGCCCTGGGCCAAGGCGGGCGAGGTGACGGTGGCCAACGGAGGGGACATCGCCAAGGAGATCGGCCTGCTGCCGATAGAGGCCACGGTGCTGGAACCGCCGCCCTCGCAGCAGGGGGCTACTCAGTAGCCCCCTGCTGCGAAGCCACTACCGTCACACCGGCTGCCTCCTCCAGCAGCTTCACGATGCAGGCGTTGTCGAGGCCGTTCATCCCCCGGCCTCGGGCGGTAGCCAGGATCTGCAGCGCCAGGTTGGCGGCCAGCATCGGCACCCCCAGCTGGCGTCCCAGGGAGGTGGCGATGTCCACGTCCTTGTACAGCAGGTCGGTGGTGAAGCCGGGCCGGAAGTTCTTCGCCAGGATGTGGCGCACCGCCTTGGTATCCAGGGCGAAGGAGCGGCCGGAGCTCTTGCTCACCACCTCTACGATCTTCTCCGGGTCCAGTCCCGCCTTCACCCCCGTCACCAACCCCTCGCACACCCCCAGCATGTTCACGGCGAACATCATGTTGTTGATGGTCTTGAGGGTGTGGCCCGATCCGATGGTGCCGATGTGAAAGGTGTTCTTCCCCATCGCCTGGAGGATCGGCAGGCAGCTCTGGTAGCTCTCCTCTGGGCCGCCCACCATGATGGCCAGGGATCCCTCGGCCGCCCCCACGGGTCCGCCGCTCACCGGCGCGTCGATCATCGCCACCGACGTCTCGGCCAGGGCGGCGGCGATCTTCCGGGTGCTGGTGGGGATCGAGCTGCTCATGTCTATCAGGAGGGAGCCCGGGGCGAACCCCTCGGCCAGACCCGAGGGGCCCAACGCCACCTGCTCGACGATGGTGGAGTTGGGGAGCATGGTGATCGCCTTGCCGCAGCGCTCGGCCAGGTCGGCGGGGGAGGAGGCCTCCTCCGCTCCCAGCTCTAGCAGGGGAGCCGTGGCCTCTGGGTTGACGTCGTAGACGACCAGTTGGTAGCCGGCGGCCAGAAGCCGCTTCGACATAGGGGTGCCCATGGTGCCGATGCCGATGAAGCCCAGCTTGTCAACCATGAGGGGATCCTCCCTATTTGTTCTCAGATCACCATGTTGGCGTAGAGCTGTTCGAGGCTCATCTCGGGATTGACGCTCTCCTGAGAGCTGAGGGTGAGGGTCGCGGCCGCTATCCCCAGCCGCATCCCGTCGTCCACCGGCATCTGGTTGAGCAGGCCGTAGACGATGGCAGCGGCCAGGGCGTCGCCTGCCCCCGTCCAGTCCACTACGTCGCACCGGATGGCTGGGATCCTCCCATGTCCCTCGGAGGTGGCGTAGGCCAGCCCCTCCTCGGCCAGGGTGATGATCGCCGTCCCCACTCCCAGCGCCACCATCCTCCTGGCCGCCTCCAGCGCGTCCTCCGTGTTGTCTATGGAGGTGTCCAGGAGCGCCTCGGCCTCGGCGCGGTTGGGGGTCACCAGGGAGAACTCGGAGAGGTGGGGCCTCAAGGCGTAGGCCCGGCGCACGGACGCGGGATCCAGCCCCACCGGCACGCCCTGCTCCCTCGCCAGGGAGAGGACTGCGGCCACCGTCTCTCGGTCCGCATTGCCGTCCACCATCACCATCCGGGCCTCCTCGATGAGGTCCCGATTGGCCAGGATGTAGTCGGGGGTGGCGAGCTTCAGCTGCGTCACGTCGTCCAGGGCGTAACCCTGGTGGTTCTCGTCGGTGAAGAGGGCCAGATAGGCCCCTGTGCTGCTGGTGGGACTGCAGATGACGCGGCTCACATCCACGCCGGACGCGGCGGTGCGGTCCAGCAGCCTCTGGCCCAACAGGTCGGCCCCCACCACGGAGAGGAGGGAGGCCCTAACCCCCAGCCGCGCGAGATTCTCGGCGATGTTGCGCCCGGAGCCGCCGGGACTGAGGCGGATCTGGGCAGGGTTGGAGGTGCCCGGCTGCACTGGAGCCAATGGACGGGCTTTGACGTCGAGGCAAGTCGCCCCGAGCACTACGATCTCGGTCGGTTCCGATCGAGTCACCTGTGGTAGCTACCTCTTGGGGGAGTCCTGCTTCTCGGCGGGCTTGCCGGCCTGGTCCCTTTCCCGAGGCTGGTTGATCTCGGAGGGGGTCAGCTCCAGCAGCCCCTTCTCTTCCACTTCCACGGTCACGATCTGCTTGAGGATGTTGATGGCTACCACACGACCCTCGCCCTGGGGAGTGGCCACCCGCTCGCCGGCCTTGGGCAACCCCTGCCGCATCTCGCAGTAGGCTTTGTTCTCGTAGCCCAGGCAGCAGAGCAGCCGGCCGCAGAGGCCCGATATCTTCATGGGGTTGAGGGGAAGCTCCTGCTCCTTAGCCATCTTGATTGAGACGGAGGCGAAATCGTCCAGGAAGGCGCAGCAGCAGAGAGGCCTGCCGCATCGCCCGTAGCCAGCCAGCTGTTTCGCCTCGTCCCGCACGCCGACCTGTCTTAGCTCGATGCGAGTCCTGAAAATGCTGGCCAGGTCCCGGACCAGCTGCCGGAAATCGACCCTGCCCTCGGCGGTGAAGGTGAACACGAGGCGGCTGCCGTCGAAGTTGTACTCCGCGGCGATCAGCTTCATCGGCAGCCCGAAGTGCTTCACCCGCTCCTTGCACTTGGCCAGGGCATCGGCCTCCCTGGAGCGGAAGCTGTGGAGCCTGTCCAAGTCCTCGGCCGTGGCCTTGCGGACCACCGGCTTGAGAGGCTCGGTCACCTCGCTCTCCACAACCTCGCTGGGGGCGATGACCACCTTACCCAGCTCGGTGCCCTTGGAGGTCTCGACGATGATCAGCTCGTCTCTCTCCAGGGAGTGTTGCCCCGGGTCGAAATAGTATATCCGGCCAGCTTTCTTGAAGCGGACGCCCACGATCCAAGTCATCTCTCACCTATCAGCCAGGTCCAGAGTCCGGAGGTACGCCCCTGTGCGCCATGCACTTTGGACTCTTCAGCTTTAAGCTCGTGGCACGCGCAGCATCAGCACCTCGAGAGCCAATCTGGCATTGACGTTCTGCACCAGTAGGGAGAGGGTCTCCTGGATGGTCTTCACCATCCGGCCCAGGGTCTCGACGGAGTAGAGGCGAGCCTGTGCCTTCAGACGATCCCTCAGGTCCACGTTGACCACCAGATCCTCCATGCCCAGGCGGAAAAGCAGCAGGTCCCTCCACCAGAACTGCCAGCTCTCCAGCACGCCCCGGGCCGCTTCTGGGTCGCGGCTGCACAGAGATGCCAGCTCCGCCGCGTAGGCGAAGCGATCGACCCGGTTGGCTCGGGGAAGAGATATCAGCCGCTCCATCAGCTCCATGCGGCGATGCAGCATCGCCGGCCTCGCGGCGGCCTCCAGGGCCCATCCCACCCTGCCTTTGGCGAGGGAGGCCACCAGTCTCGCCTGCTCGGGGTCCAACCCCGGTCTCTGGCCCAGCGCCGCCTCGATAGTCTTCGCCGGGACCGGAAGGAGGTCCACCTGCTGGCATCGCGACACCAGGGTGGGCAGCAGCATGGTCGCGTCCTGGGTGGTCAGCACCATCACCACCGAGGGAGGCGGCTCCTCCAGCGTCTTGAGGAGGGAGTTGGCAGCCGGCTCCGAGAGCCGCTCGGCCTCCCCGATGATGTAGACCTTGGCCCGGCCTTCGGCGGGACGCAGGGCAACCCCGTCCTGGATCCCGCGAACGGCGTCGATGCCGATGCTCTTCGATCCCTCCTCCAGCTCGATGGCCTGGACGTCGGGGTGAACCCCTCGCTCGATCTTCCGGCACGAGCGGCACTGGCCGCAGGGACGCTCGCGCTCCAGGCAGTTCAGAGCCTTGGCAAGCTCTCGGGCAAGGGTCAGCTTGCCGACCTGCCTGGGTCCAGAGAAGAGATAGGCGTGGGAGACCCGACCGGCCTCGACGCTGTTCTGGAGCAGATGAACCGGGCGCTCGTGCCCGATGACTTGCCACATGGGAACCTTCTTCAGCCGTCTGTGCGCACAGAGGCCCAAGGCTATTCTATCACATGGGGGTCCTGGTCCCGGCTCCCTGTGTCACCGAAGCACCGAAGCCTCGACGCTGCACCGGCTCGACTCTCTCCCCAAGCGAGAGAGGACAACCGCCTCTCCCAGGGAGAGAGACCAGCCTCCGTCCCCGCCTCTCCCTCTGGGAGAGGCCGCCCGAAGGGCGGGTGAGGGCTGGTTCGATGCTTCAGGCCGAGCCCTCACCCCGACCCTCTCCCAAGGGGAGAGGGGGTCGCCCCGTCGCCCTGCCGGCCGGTCGCTGCAAGATGACGATGTGCTGGTGGGCGATGTTGGGGACGTAGCCGTAGGGGTAGCCGTACGGGCGGAGGCGGGTTCCGGCCTGATACCACACCTTCTCCCCCTTCGGGACAAAGCCGGCGGTCTTGGCCCGGCGGGCCAGGTCGGCGTGGGTGAAGATGTACTCCCCCTTCTGGTAGGCGTTGCGCACGATCACAGCCATGTACCGGCCAGGCTTCAGCACCCGGTAGCACCGGGCGAACAGCCGCTCCATCGCCCCCAGGTAGGAGTCGTAGCTGCCCAGGTTGGCCAGATCCCGGGGATCGTCGGAGCGCATGTCGTAGTCGGTCCTGCGGTTGGCGAAGGCCCCATCGTAGCGGCCGTCGCACATGGTTCGCTCCAGGTGGAGGTTGTAAGGGGGATCGGTGGCGACGAAGTCGAAGGAGGCCTCCTCCATCTTGTCCAGCTCCTCCAGGCTGTCCCCGTGTATCATCGGATAGCCTCTCAGGGCGCCCTGGGACTGGGCGATGACCTGCTCGTAGACGTCGATCCACCGGCGGTTGATCTCGACCCCCACACACTCCCTGGGAGGCAGGCAGAGGGCAGCGCCTATCAAGGTGCCGCCTACCCCCGCGAAGGGATCCAGCACTCGCCCGCCCGCCTTGGTGAAGAACTCGATCAGCAGCTTCATCAACTGGGGAGGCTTGTTGGCGCCGTGGGCCTTCCGCAGCTCGTGGCCGTGCTCGGAGGGGAAGGCCGTGGTGATCACCGACTTGGTGAAGTAGAGCCACTCCTCTCCCGAGAGATCGTTCAGGCCGTTCTTGGGATGAGGAGGGCGTCTGTCTTGGCCTGCAAGCTCGGGAGGGATCTCATCCGGCATTGGAGCGCAATCCTACCGTATCCGTCAATCGACAAAGAGGGCCGAGACCGACCCCAGCCGGTCGAAGGTCGCCTTGTAGAACTCGCCGGGGTGCACCTCGGGGGCCACCACCAGGGCGCCGGGGAGCACCACGTCGCCCGCCTTCAGCCGCAGGTCGTACCGGCCCAACTGGTTGGCCAGCCAGGCCACCACGTCCACTGGATTGCCCATGGCCGAGGCGCCGGCGCCGGTGGAGACCAGCGCCCCGTTCCTCTCCAGCACCACCCCCAGCAGCCGCAGGTCCAGCCCCTCGATGGGGGTGAGGGTGCCACCCAGCACCACCCTGGAGGCAAAGGCATTGTCGGCGGCGATGTCCTGGGCCGCAAACTTCCAGTTGAGGATGCGCGCGGCCGGGATCTCCATGGCCGGCATCACCCCTGTCGTGGCGGCCAAGACGTGGGCTGCCGTCACGCCTGGCCCCGCCAGGTCGCCCTTCATGACGAAGGCGATCTCGGGTTCGATCTTCGGCTGCGTCATGAGGGAGCAGCGTATCGGCTCCCCCTCTCGGACGATCATGTCGCTCATCAGGTGGCCGAAGACGGGCTGGCTGACCCCCAGGACCCGCTGGACTTCCGGATTGGTGAGGGCCACCTTCTTGCCCACCAGCACCCGATCCTCACTATGGCGAAGGCGGATCAGGGCGAGCTGTACGGCGTAGGCCTCGTCCATGGAGAGGGAGGGAAAGGCCTCGACGATCTGGGGGACCTGCTGCACCGAGTCCTCGGCGTTCAGCAAATGCTGGGCAACCTCCTCGACTTGCGGCTGGCTGAGCACTGATTCCTCCTGCATCTATCGGCCAAGGGGCTCGAGATCGGGAAAAGCGGGGCGAGACGGCGTGCAGTATACCACCCTACAGCCCCAACCCCTGTTTGAACTCCTGGAGGCCCTTCTGGAGCCCGGCCGTCAGCAGCCAGATGTCGTTGCAGATGGGGATCAGGTTGAAGCCCTGCTTGTAGCGGCGGATGCCTTCCTCCACCGTCCCCACGTGGATCCCCGCGATCTGCCCGTGGGCCCTGGCCACGTCGATCACCTTCTGCACCGCCGCCACGTGCCGCTGGTCCTTTATGTCAAACGCGGGCATCAGCCCCATGGACACCGCCAGGTCCGTGGGCCCGATGTAGTAGCCGTCCAGCCCGGGCAGCTTCGCGATCTCCTCGATGCTCCCGATCCCCTCCACCGTCTCCATCATCACCAGGCAGATCACATCCTCGTTGGCGTGGGTGAAGTAATCGTTGCCGTTGTAGAGGCGGGTCCGGTTGGGACCGTTGCTGCGGTAGCCCATGGGCGGGTAGCGGCAGGCGCCGATGGCCTTCTTTGCCTCCTCGACGTTGTTCACCATGGGGACGATCACCCCCATGGCGCCGGCATCCAGCGCCCACTGGATGAAGGCCGGTTCGTTCCAGGGGACCCGCACGATGGGGGTGGTATCCGACTGTCCCACGATCTGCAGCCAGATGCCGGCGCGATCCGGGCCGATGGTCATACCGTGCTGCATGTCGAGGACCAGGGCATCGAAGCCCGCGCGGACCATCACCTCGGTGGTGTAGGGATCGGGGGTGGAGCACCAGCCGGTCAGGACAGGCCTGCCGGCCTTCCACAGCTCCTTCACTCGATTGGGACGCATGACTCTCTCCTCTCTCTGCCTGGGTGGGTGACGAAACGCCGATGCGTAGTTGCACTCAGCGACGCGGTTTTACCACTCCGCGTGCCTGTCACGCAAGCCCGGCCCCCGGTAGTGTATGAACCATTGCGGAAATAGCGGGGGGAACGGCCTTGGGGGTAGGGGATAGGTGGTCTGCAGCAGGCGGC
>JAMCTB010000089.1 GCA_023380955.1 Chloroflexota bacterium
GACCGGGCTGGCATCTCCCTGGCTATCGCCCTGGGCATTTTGATATTCGGGTTGTCCGGCCCCCTGATGGGAACCCTCCTGGCCCGCATCGGCCCGCGGCGGGTCATGGTCGCAGGGATCGCTCTTACCATCACGGGACTGGTCACATTCTTGTTCACACGGCAATTGTGGCAGTTGTTCTTCTTCTGGGGCGTGTTTACCGGCCTGGGCACGGGCGCCGTCAGCAGCTCCCTGGGGGCCATAGTTGCGACGAACTGGTTCAAGGCACAGCGGGGCACCGTGATCGGGCTGTTCAGCACGGCCCTATCAGTGGGCCAGTTACTCTTCGTCCCCATCTTACTGGCGCTGACCGTTTCGGGAGGATGGAGGACCGCGGTGATCTTCCTGGCCGCCGTCGGCGGCATCCTCATCGTGCCGGCGGCCCTTCTCATGCGGGACCGTCCCTCAGATGTCGGACTGCGGCCTATCGGCGACTCCGATGCGCCCGGTCTCCTCGCCGACAACGTCGAAGACGTAAAGCGTACCTCCATGAGAGAGGCATTCCGGAGACGGGAGTTCTGGCTCCTGGCTGGTAGCTTCTTCGTGTGCGGGTACACGGGCAGCGGACTGCTGAGCACGCACCTGATTCCCTTCACCGTCGATCGCGGGTTCAGTGAGGCCACGGCCGCGACAACCGTGGCGGTTATGGGTGTAATGAATATCGCCGGGACTCTACTTTCGGGATACTTCACCGACCGGTACGACAACCGGAAGCTCCTGGCGATTTACTACGGCTTCCGAGGCCTCTCGCTTGCGAGCTTGCCTTTCCTCGGTTCGGCGCCTTACCTGCTGGTTTTCGCAGTCGTCTATGGGCTGGACTCCGCCGCTACGGTCCCACCGACCGCCAATCTGACTGCGAGGATCTTCGGGAAGGCGTCTCTGGGTACAGTATACGGATGGATCTTCTTCGTTCATATGCTTGGAGCAAGCACCGCCACCTACCTGGGAGGCCTGCTCCGAGAGACGCTCGGCGACTATCAAATCGCCTTCATGTCGGCGGCCTTCTTCGGCCTCCTGGCCGGGGTCTTCGCAGCCGGGATCAGGCTGCCTGAGCGTCGCGTGGAGGTGGCGCCGGCAACATGACCGAGGACCGGTAGCCTTTACCGGTACATCCGGGTATTGTCAGTCGGAGTCTGGATTCCCGCTGCGGCGAGAATGACACCTGGCTCAAAGTTCCCTGGGTGCTCTTTCACGCGCCCTCTTCCTTCAGCGCCTCCAGTATCCTCCCGGCGGTAAACGGCGGGTCTATCCGCACCCCGATGGCATTGTAAACAGCCATGGCGATGGCGCTGGCAACGCAGCAGACCGAGCCCTCCCCGATCCCTTTCATGCCAAAGGGATTACGCGGCTCGAATATCTCCACAAAGTCTATCTTGGGGTCGGGAAGGTCGAGTATCCCCACCACCTTGTAGTCCATGAAGTTCTGGTTGAGGATGTTCCCCTCTTCATCGAATATCAGGTCCTCGCCCATTGCCGCGCCGGCGCCAATGTACACGCCGCCGCTGGCCTGGTTGTAGACCACCTTGGGATTCATGATCGTCCCGCTGTCATGGACCTGGGCGTAGTCCACGATCTTCAGGATGCCCGTCTCCGTATCGATCTCCACCTCGGCAAATCCGGCCATGGTCATCCTGGCCGCCTCGGTGGCCGGGTGGCCGAACGACGCGCTGCCGACAATGGCCGGAGGAGTGAGGGTTTCGTAGAGGGGCCGGCTCAGGCATTCGGCCACGCCCATCCCCTTCTCCGGCTGGGCCTTGACAAAGATCCTACGATCTCTTATGTCAAGCTCGTTGGCATCCGCATCCAGGTACCTGCTGGCGATATCCAGGATCTTATCCCGGGCATCCTCCGCCGCCGCCTTGGTAACCCGGCTGACGATAAAGGCGGTCGGGCTCCCCACCGTCGCTGCCACCTCCGGCGTGTACATGGTGTCTATCTCGGCGAATATGATATCCTCGGCGCGGAACCCCAGGACTTCGGCCACCAACTGGCACTGGGTGGTATCCGCTCCCTGGCCCTGCCGGCCCGGCCCCAGCACCAGCGTGGCCGTTCCATCGTTGTTGACCTTGACCACCGCCCCCGTGGGACCCAGGGTCGGAACGCCGGAGATGTGCTGGGCTATACCTACGCCGATGCCCCGTCTCCTGGCGCCATCGACCGCCACGGGCTTGCCCCATCCCTTCCACTTCTGCTTCCAGCCGATGAGCTCGGCGCCCTTCTGCAGGCATTCGCCCAGACCCACGCTGGAGACGGTCACGACCGGCGCCGGCTTGTCGCGAAACAGCACGGGCGCCCTCATCGTTTCGGGTGAGGTCTTCAGGATATCACCTGGGCGGTAGTGGTTCCTGGCCCGAAACTCCACCGGGTCCATATCGAGCTTCTCCGCCGCCATGTCGATGGCCTGCTCGATGGCGTATTGCAGCGTCAGGTCGCCGACGCCCCGCATGCAGCCCGCGGTCATAAGGTTCGTATTGACACCCACGGCCTCGTACATCCCGTGCTCGCACGGGTAGAGATCGGTGGCGCCCTGATAGGGGTCCGCCTTGAAACCGTAAGCCCCATTATCGAAGTAATGCCGGTATTCGGCGGCGATGAGTTGGCCGTCCCTGGAAAGCCCAAGCTTTATGTAGCTGACGGGGTCCTCCCGCC
>JAMCTB010000090.1 GCA_023380955.1 Chloroflexota bacterium
GAGCAGCGCGCAGGGCCGGGGCCCCGGCGATCAGCTCCAGATCCTGAGGGGAGAAGGTCACCACGTTGATCAGCCCGATCAGATCCAGGGCTCGCTTCACCACGCCGTTGACCTTGATCCGCTTGGAGAGCGCTCCGGGGGCGACGCCGCCCTCCGCCAGGACGGCTCCCTGCCGCTCGGCCCGGTCTGCCCGGATCACGACCTCCACCTTCAGGTCGCCGCTGTTTCTCCGGACGGCACCGGCCACCCGGGCGAAGGGGATTGGCTCCTCCATGGCCCTCCAGTGGACCAGCTCCCTATCGGAACCGGCGCGCAGGGGACGGGTGGTGGCCAGGAAGTAGATGGCCTCCAGCAGGTTGCTCTTGCCCTGGCCGTTATCCCCTTGGAACAGGACGACGGGGCCGGGCAGCTCCAGCTCCAATTGGAGGTAGTTGCGGAAGTTGGCGAGGGAGAGGTGATGGAGGAACATCAGAATAGTGCGAGGTGCAGCGTGCGTGGTGCGGAGAAGCGATCACCCGCACCACGCACCGCACGCCTCGCACCCATCTACCGGTTCGTATGCATTGGCATGATGATGTGGATGTACTCCTCGTCACCCACCGGGCGGAAGGTGCCCGGACTGGAGGAGGAGGAGACATCCAGGGACAGCTGCGAGCTCTTCTCCAGCGCTTTCAGCAGCTCGTCCAGGTAGCGGCTGTTGAAAGCTATCTGGGGGGGCTGGCCCGCGATGGCGGCGTCGATCTCGCCGACGTTGTCGCCCACCTCGGCGCTGGTGGCCGATAGGATCAGCTTGCCGGCCGTCATCCCCTCCTCGCCTGGGGTGAACTGCAGCCGGACGATGTTGGAGTTGTCCCGGGCGAAGATGGCGGCGGTGCGGTTGGCGTTCAGGAACTCACCGGTGCTGACGACCACCTTGTTGGGGCTGGGCGGGGGGATGATCCTCTCGTAAGGGGGGAACTGCCCCTCGATCAATCGGGACACCAGCTCCACGTTGCCCAGCCGGAACAGCACCTGGTTGCGGGTGGAGGTGACGGAGATCTCGACCGACTCCTCGCTATCGGCCACGATGCGGCCCAGCTCCCGCAGGGCTCGAGCCGGCACGATGATGCTGACCTCCTCCTCCACCGGCGCGCCCAGGGGCGAGTTCTTCACGGCCATCCGGAAGCCGTCGGCCGCCACCAGCGTCATGGTGCTGCCGTTGAAGGTGACCAGCACCCCCGTGAGCACCGGGCGGCTGTCGTCGGCGGCGGCGGCGAACACCACCTGGGCTATGGTGTCGTGAAGGGTCGGAGCATCCACGAGGATCTTGAAACCATCGCCGGTGGAGGGGAGGGTGGGGAATTCCTCGGCGTCGATCCCCTTGATGTTGGCCTCGAAGCGGGCGCAGTGCAGGTTGACCGTTCGGGTGCGCTGGGAGAGGGAGAGGTCGATCCGGTCGTTGGGCAGGGAGCGCACGAACTCGGTCAAGAGGTTGGCTGGGACGGTGATGGAGCCCTCCTCCTCGACCTTGGCCCCTATCCAGCAGCTTATGGCCACCTCCAGGTTGGTTGCTGCCAGCTTCAAGCGCCCCTGATCGGTAGTCAGCAGGACGTTGCTGAGAGCAGGCAGAGTGCTCTTAGCGGGAACGGCTCTGCTGACGATATTGAGTCCTCTGTCCAGGTTCTCTTGAAGGCAAGAGAGTTTCACCCGGCCCCACCTCCCACAGTTGTACGGCACATCGGCGGCAGAAGTATACCGCAGCCCCTCAACAGCATCAAGGGTAACCGGTCAAGGGGACGGGTCCTGGGACGGCTGTCCTCGGAGACCGGGACGATGGTCCCTTGGCCTTTGCGCCGGGACGTCGTAAGGTAGGGGACGCTACCGGCAACGAGCATCTACTCTACCCCACGGGGTTCGGTGAAATGTCTGGAGTCGATCCCTCCCGTCTGGTGAGCGACCTTCGCTCCTCCCTGGCCGGGCTTCAGCAGGCCTTTACCCCCAGGAGCAGGCCCGAGAAGGCCCTGGACCTTCCCTGGGAGGAGTGGCTTTCCAGGGAGGAGTCCAGGCTCGACGGGAGCGACTCCGACGTCTCGTGGCCGCGCCCCGTGGCCGCTCGCTCCCTGCCCGAGCTGCTGCAGTTCCTGGCGTCGTCGGCCCCCTCACGGCCGTGGACCGATGCCCTGTCGGCCCTGAAGGCCTGGGGCGAGGGTCTGGCGTCGCAGCCCGCCGGCAGGGTCGGGGCTGCCTCCGGACGCTCGGCCGGCCTGGGCTCGCCGGTTGCTGGAAGGCAGGCCCCCGAGGGGTTGGTGCCGAGCCAGTTCGATCCATCCCTTTCCCCCCAGGAGGCTTACGCTGCCTGCGGGCCCGCTGCGGCCGTGGCCTTCGCCCGCGCCAGCGGCCGGGATCTGAGCCTGCGGGAGGTGGTGGAGCTGGCCAAGACGGTGGGCTGGACCCCGGTCGGTGGGATGAACGGCGTGGCCAACCAGAAGAGGCTGCTGGAGAAGATCGGCGTTCCCGTGCGACTGGATGGCTCGGGCGACTGGAACCGGGTCGTGGAGACGGCGTCCTCCGGCCAGCCCGTCACCATCAGCACCCCCGGCCACTACTTCGTGGCCGATGCCTACGACCCCAAGACCGGTCGGTTCCACGTGGGGGCCAGTGGTACCTCCTACCGTAGCGGCAAGGAGTGGATGACTCGCCAGGAGATGGAGGGTCTGGCGGGGCGGATCAACGGTACCTTGGTGATGGACGCCCAGCGCCGCTGGACGGCCTGAGCGTCGCCTCCTCCCCGGAAAAGAGCCAACCGCCCCGTTCCTACCCCGATCCCGCCGCTCCTCCCGGCGAGCCGGCTCAGCAGGAGCTTCGCCCTCCCGCACTGTGACCGCGTCCGTGAACCATCCCGCCTGGTCTCTTCATTGGCCCGATAACTGCGTTCGCCACGGCATCAGCACGAGCTGGAGGGCGCCAGCGGGCGCCGGTGTGCCCTGCGGCCCGCCGGACGACGGGAGGACTCGCGGCCGGCGCTCCAGCCGCTGGTGGATCTCCCCGAGGGAGCGATTCTTGGCCCTCTGGGCGTTCTGCTCTCAGCAACTGAAGGGGGTGTCGCAGTGGTCAGCGTGACAAGCGAAGCCAAGGATCTGCTGCAGGACATTCTGCAGCAAGCGCAGCAGCAGGGGGCGGACATCGAAGAGGATACGTCGATACGGCTGGCGCCGACGACGGAGGGTGGAAACGGGAACAGCGGCCAGGTCGGGCTCGGCCTGATGCTGGATCGGCCCAAGGAGGGGGACCAGGTCGTCGAGTATAACGGCAAGAAGGTCCTCATCATCGATTCGTCGACCAGCAACCTACTCGATGGCGTCACGCTGGACGCCGTCGAAACGCCCGAGGGGAAGCGGCTGACCATCAGCCAGTGACCGATCGATAGCGGGATCAGGTGTGTGGGCGGGTCTTCGACCCGCCCACAACTGTATTCCTCAAGTCAGTCCAGGATCACCACCGGGGTGGCCGCCCCGCCCTGGTTTGAGGCCCAAGCCTGGACGTCGCCGGGACCCAACTGGGGCTGCGTCAGGCCGAACAGGTAGGCGGAGTCCGTCCAGGTGAGGTTGATGCACCCCTGGCTCTCCGACTGGCCGAAGTAGTCGTGCCAGTAGGTCCCGTGGATGCCGTAGCCGCCGTCCTTGTAGTACTGGGTGAAGGGCACGTTCGGCAGGTCGTAGGGATGGGTGGGATTCGCCACGGTCCTGCTGGACATGCGATCCCCGAGGAACTTGCCGAAGGTGCTGTAGCTGCCCGCCGGGGTAGCCACCCCCGCCTGCCCCAGTGACACGTAGGTGACGAACAGCGGCTGGCCGTTCTTCACGAAGGTCAGGGTCGATGCCTTGCGGTCCACCACGATCCAGGAGCTGGCACCCCAATCGGGAGGGGGCGGTGTGGTGTTCGCCTTGGGGGCGGCCTGCCTGGCCACCATGGAGCTGTGGACCCGTGCCCCAGCGTATCGGCCGCCGTCGATCAGGTACCACACGTTGCTGCCGCCGATGGACTGGCCCTGCTCGTCGGCCAGCACCTTGACGTGCTCACCACCGGCGAAGGTCCCCACGATGGGGGAGTCGGTGGTAGGGGCGGCCCGCACGTTGGTCTGCGAACGGATGGTTCCCCACCAGCCGTCGGGGGCCTCGGAGGCGTCGGGCAGCTGCCACCAGCCGACCCAGTCGTTGGTGGACCACTTCAGGGTGCCCAGGGGCAGGTACCCCGCGGTGGTCGCCCACCAGACGTTGCTGTCGCCGGCCAGTCCCCCCGAAACGCCGGTCACCCTCAGCAGGTCTCCCTTCACGGCCGTGCGCATTATCCCGCTGTCCGGGTAGGGTCTGGCGTACAGCTGGACGCTGGGCACGGTGACCTCGGCCGTCCAGGGGTAGAGCATCTCGTCCACGTCGTTGTCGGCCAGGTAGCCGTCCGGGATCTTCAGCCACTGGTTGCCGTCCGCGCCGGTGGTTTGGGCCAGCACCACGACGATGGCTCCCCTGCCCAGGGGACCTACGGCCGCCGAGTTGGAGTCCGGCTGGGTGTAGACCACCGTGTGGGAGACGTTAACCTGGCCCTCCCAGGGCGGGCCGAAGCTTCGCGCTTGAGCCGGGCCGCCCCCCAGCAGCCAGAGGGTCAGCGCCAGGAAGGTCGCTGCCAGGAAGGTGCGCCGGAAAGCAGCCCGCCTCGGGGTTGTCGAGAGAAAGAAGTCGCTCATGGATCCTCCGCCTGGTGTGCTGGTCGCAGGGAAGCGCTTAGATGCAGGATTCGCGCCGCCCTTCGGCCCGTCGCTTCAGGTGGGCCGGATCATAGTCGACTCGCCGGTTTTCCACAATCTTATTCACTTTTCCACATAGGAGACTTTAGCGCGTCGTTCCGCAATTCCGCGGCGTAGGGCGGGGTCTTGTGCCCCGCCGCCTCGCGGGCCCGAGGACCGGGCGGCAGGGGATGAACCCCTGCCCTACTTCAGGAACGGCGCATTTGGCCTGGTGAAGCTCCTCAACCTCTGGGGGACAGAGCCGTCCGTCCCGTCTTCCAGCCGTGGCGAGTGAAGCTGAGCTTGGCGTGACGGATCGCTTACATGAGAACGACTGCAGTGGAGCGCCATATGTATTGACCCAACGGGTCTGGCCTGCTATAGTCACCAAGGATCAACAACCAGGTTTTACGGCAAGTTCCCCTGGCTGGCCTGGTACCGCAGCTTCGCGCCTGGAGACGCCCCACCACTACCCAACACCCTCGAGGTAGCGGGAGAGGAGAGTCCGCCTTGGGCAGACCGCCGGCCGTTGCATCCTGCGCCTTGACTGTGCTGACGTCCGCGGTGGCCTGTCTCCTGGCCCTCTCAGCCCCTGCTTTCCAGGCCGACCGCGGCTTCGCTCTTGAGGCCAGGGCGCCTGCCGGTGCAGCCCTCAACCTGGTGGCGAAAGCAGACCAGCCCCTGGTGGTCGAAACCCCAATCGTGTCCAACGGCCGGCCGGTGGGCAGGGCCGATCTTCACGGGCAGCGGCTGGTCTACGACGAGGGGCGATGGGTCAACGGCGCGGCCATGGGGCCCTATCAGGTCTACGCCACGGAGATCGGCTCGGGCTCCCCCAGCCTGCTCTCCTCGGGGCAAACGGGCAGCCAGTGGCTGCCGCGGGTGTACGGGGCCAACGTGGTGTGGGTGGATTGGGGGAAGGGACGAGTCCTTCGGCACAACGGCAGCCAGAGTCCTCCCGTGTCTTCCGTAGCCGGATCCGTCGCCACCACGGCCTACCCCGCCATCCATGGCAACTTCGCCGCCTACGTGTCCGCCACCGAGGCCGGCAACAAGGTTCACTTGAGGAACCTCACCACGGACGAGGACCGGCCTGTGGATCCCGACACCTGGAACTGCTGGGAGGACTACCCGACCCTCGCCGATGGGTTGATCGCCTTTCAGCAGACCGTCGGCGCCATCACCCACGTGAAGCTGTTCTCCTTTCCCGTCGATGGCCGTCCGCTCGAGGCAACTCCACTCCTGAACAGCGCCACTTTCGCTCCCTCTACCCTGCAGACGAAGCCGCAGCTCACCGGCCGTCGGGGGGACTGGACCCTGGTCTGGTTGGATATCCGCGGCGTCGATTGCGACCTGTACGGATACGGCTCCAGCGGCGGGCCGTTCCCCATAGTGGTGGGAGCGGGGAAGCTGGAGAACCCTGCCCTCCAGGGGGACCTGGTGGTGTGGGAGAAGCCGAAACCCGACGGTTCCTACGATCTCTACGGCTACAGCCTGAGCCGCCGGCTGCTGTTCCCCATCTCCACGGGTCAGGGGAACCGGACGGACCCGCGAGTAGACGGCGATCGCGTCGTCTGGACCGACAAGAGGAGTGGAGGCCCTGAGATCTACATGGCGACGGTCCAGTGGGTTCAGGAGACGCCGACGGACACCCCCGTGCCGTCGCCGACGGCTATCCCTACTCGCACCCCGACTCCGTCTCCCACGGAGAGCTTGACCCCATCACCGGTGGCAACCAGCACGCCGACGGGCACCCCCACCGCCACTCTCACCAGCACCCCTAGCCCTGCGCCGACCTCCACCGAGACGCCGACTCCCACCACTTCGGCCACCGCTGCTCTCACGCCGACGCCGTCGCCCACCGAGACTGCCACGGCCAGCGCTACAGCCACGCTCGCGCCGTCGCCTTCACCTATGGAAACCTCTACGGCGACGCCGATGGCCACTCACACCCCGACCAGTTCCCCCACGCCGACCGAGACTTCGACTCCGACCTTCACTCCCCCCAGCACGCCCATCCCGACCCACACACCGAGCGTGGGCTACATCGAGGGGGTGGTCAAGCTGCAGGCGCGAGGGGATTCCTCGGACGTCCTGGTGGTGGCCGGGCCTCTCCAGACCACGACCGCCCGAGGCGGCAGCTTCGCCCTGGTGGTGGCGCCCGGCAGCTACAGGGTTACCGTGTCCTACCCGGGCTACCTGTCGGCGAGCCGGGAAGAGATAGTCGTGGGCAAGGGGGAGAGCGTCGTCCTTCCGAAGCTGAAGCTGCTCTCCGGCAACCTGTCGGACGCCCCCGACTCGACGGGCACCGTGGACGAGTCCGATCTCGCCTTTCTGGAGCAGCATTTCGAGCAGCGGGGCTCGGGGGACCCCGATGGGGATGCCACCAGGGCCGACCTCACCAGCGATGGTCGCGTGGACCTCTTCGACTTGGTGGCCGTCACCTCCAACTGGCGAAAGCAGGGCCGGGACCATCGGTGGTAGAGGTCACTCCTCGTCCAGCCACTGCTGGATGACCCTGGCCAGGATCTCGGCCAACTCCAGATCCTGGTCCATGGCCTCAGCCTTCAGGTTCTCGCGAAGCTTGGACTCGAGCTCTCTCCCGTTCCGGTAGCGTGCCAGTTCGATGGGGGCGATGTCGTTGGCCACTTCTATCTCCTTCGCCACAGCGCGTTGCGATCTTCACCTATTAGTATCGGCAGTTCGCGGGGAAACTTGCGGCCCTTTCCTCTGGCCATTTCGTCCCATGGTGGCGGGTAGGGGGAAGCGAATCTGGGGTGCGGTGACTCGACACCGCTTTCGGGGGTGGTGGACCGACGCCATCCGACCCCGATCGAGTCCGTCGATCGTCGAGGTCGGGAACGATCCCTACTCCTAATCCACGGGGATCCCCATGGGAGCCGGATCCTGCCGGCGATACCTCAGGATCCCCACGCCCGTCCGGGCCAGCAGCAGCGGCCGCACCGCGGTGCTCCGCACCAACTGCTTGTAGGAGTCCTCCCCCGAGACCATGCCCTGGAACAGGTGGCGCAGCCTCTTCTCGCGTCCGGCCACCTCGATCACGGCATCCATCCACCCCATCCGGCGGGAGGTGCGGTAGAGCCAGCGCAGGAAGAGGCCGTACTTGTACTCGCTGGTGATGTCCCGGCAGCTGCGGTAGAGAGCCTCGAAGGCTCGATCGGAGACCCCTACGTCCATCATGGTGGCCGCTGCCCTCATCCCCATCTGGATACCGGTGTTGATCCCCTTCCCTTTCAGCGGCCGCATCAACCCGCTGGCGTTACCGATGGTGACGATCCGATCCTGGGCGAAGTGGCTGGCCGGCCGGGTGGGGAAGAGCTCGCAGGCCCGGGGTTGGGCCAGATCCGTTCCGGCCAGCATCCTCTGCACCAGGGGGAGCCGCAGGAAGCCGTCGAAGTCATCGTCGTCGATCTCCTCCCCAGCGGCGTTGACCACCACCCGGTCCCGCTTGGGGGTGAGGGCGCCGAACTCGATGCGGGGCAGGGAAGGGGGGAGGATGGCGTGAACCCGGTTGCCGAACCGCTCCTCGATCAGCGGCTCCGCCATGGGGACCTCGATCAGGATCGACCTCATCACCTTCGGCCGGCGGTAGCCCTCCATGCCCGACTCGAAGATCGCCATGGCGAAGCGGTTGAGTCCCACCGCCCCCACCACCGCCTGGGCCAGGATCCTGGCCCCCCCGCTGCTCACCACCAGGGCCGTGGAGCGAGAGTAGCGCAGGTCCACCACCACGTCGTACATCACCTGGACGCCCAGCCGCTCGGCGCTATCCAGCAGGAACTGGTCGAGGTCGGCCCGATGAACCACCAGGGTGGGCTCGGCGCCCGGCTCGTCGTCCAGCACCAGGGAGCTCTGGTCGGCGTGGAGGACGTAGCCTGTCACCACCCGTTGGATCAGCTCCCTGGGGATCTGCAGCCCCAACTGTCCCAGCAGCCGGCCGAAGGGAGGGGAGAGGACGCCGACGCAGACGTTGCTCTCGGCGCGGAAGTCCTTGGCCTCGAAGAGGACGACCTCCAGGTCGATCCCCCTGGCCTCGGCCAGACGGCGTAGGGCGATGGCGCAGCTGGCGCCGCTGGGGCCGCCGCCGACGATGACCACCCGCTGCCCCGACTTGAGGGGGCCGAGGTAGACCAGATCCTCTGGAGGGAGGTGGATTACGCCCATGACCCGCAGCCCTTCTGCCCACCTCCTCGTGGGAAAGAAAAGAAAAGAGGGAGCCCGGCGTTGCCACCGGACTCCCGCACTATAGCACCTTCAGCATGGGGCTACAACGTGACCGCCAGCTTCGCACCGCGAAGCCTTAGATCCCTCAACCCCCGCCGCGGCCGCAACTACCGCTGCCGCTTCTCGACATCAGCAGGACGAGGGCCACGAACAGGACGGCCAGGAAAACCACGTCCATAGGGGTACCCTCCCGTCTTCTTATCGCCCCGTCACGATACGACCTGTCCGCTGGATCGGGCCCGCTCGATGGCTTTGGCGACGCTGAAGTAGTCCACGTAGCCCAGGCTCACCATCTCGTCGTCCACGAAGACGGCGGGCAGGATGAGATCTCCCTTTTGCAGCTTTTCGACGACCTGAGGGAACTGCTGCCGCACCTGAGTCCGCGACAGGTCGCGGTAGTTCACCTCGACGCTGTTGCCGTATTCCCTGGATAGATACCAGGCGACGATTTGCGTAATCTCTTCCTGAGATTGCGGGGGCCCTCAACCGCTGCTGCAGAAGCGGGTGCTGGCAGCGTCGTCGAAGACGTCGACGACGTTCCGCCCCTTGTCGTTTGACTCCATTGAACCTACCTCATCTCGATGGGTTGGAGAGCCGCTGGTGCTCTTTCAGCATGCATCTGTCCATGACACGGTCCCGACCCGCCTGTCTGGCCCTGGCGGCGGCGGCTTCATTGATGATGCCCTCCTGCATCCAGATCGCTCGAGCCCCCACCTGGATCGCCTCTTCGACCACCGGTGGGACGTCCTCGGGGCGCCGGAAGATGTCCACCACATCGATCTTCTCCGGCACCGACTTCAGATCTGGATAGGATTTCTCGCCCAGCACCTGGTCCACGGTGGGGTTGACCGGTATGATCCGGTAGCCCCGCTGCTGCAGGTACTCGGCGACGCCGAAACTGGGACGATCTGGCTTGGGGGAGAGGCCGACCACGGCGATGGTCCTGGCCTCGCGCAGGATCCTCTCGATGTTTGTCTCCACAACAGCCTCCAAGGAGTTGACAGCTGCACCCCTCAACAGTATCGTAATATACGGCAGGGGGGTATATCTGTCAAGCGTCAGCCCTCAGCTATCAGCCGTCAGCTGCCCCCCGGAGCGGGGG
>JAMCTB010000091.1 GCA_023380955.1 Chloroflexota bacterium
AAGTTCCGCCGCCCATTCTAGGGGGTCCCGCCCGTCCTGTCAACAGCCCGGGCGCGGATCGCCTCCTTGACGAAGGGGGGCCACGGGGCTACACTGGCGTGGTGGGCATAACAGGATAATGTTATATCATCCCTCCGTCCAGGGTGCCCTGGACCCGCTTTCCACGGAGGAGAGAAGCATGGCAGGGAAGACTACCCCGAGGGACAGGATCCTAGCTGCCCTGGGGCATCGAGAGCCGGACCAGGTCCCCTTCGACCTGGGCGGGACCAAGGTCACCTCTATCTGCAAGGGGGCCTACACCCAGCTGGTGGAGGCGTTGGGCCTGGAGGTTGCCCCGCTGAAGGTGGTGGACCAGGTCCAGCAGCTACCGGAGCTGGACCCGAGGCTGCTGAAGGCCGTGGGCGCCTGCTGCACGGGCATCGCACCCCGGCCCCCCTCCCAATGGCAGTTGCAGATCACTCGCGACGAGGACTACTACCAGTTTTACGACGAGTGGGGCTCTCGCCTGCAGATGCCCGTCTCGGGCGGGCACTACTTCGACCGGGTGGAAGCACCCCTGAAGGAGCCGACCCCAGAGGCACTGAGGGACTATCCCTGGCCGGACCCGGCCGATCCGGCCCGCTACCAGGGACTGCGCCAGGAGGCGATCCGGCTGCGGAGGGAGACCGATTACGCATTGATCGGTTCCTGCCCCCTGGGCACCGATCTCACCAGCCGCCTCCTCTGGCTGCGGAGCTACGCCGAGGGGATGATGGACCTGCTGGACAACCCCGCCTTCGTCGAAGCCCTGCTGGATCGGGTGACCCAGATGGCACTCGTGGCGTGGGAGCACTTCCTCCAGGAGGTCGGGGACCTGGTGGACGTGGTGGTGATGGCCGACGACCTGGGCACCCAGCACTCCGCCCTCTTCCCACCGGCCCTCTACCGCCGCTTCTTCAGGCCCAGGCTGGGCCAGATCATGGCTTTCGTCAAGCAGCGCACCCGGGCGAGGGTCTTCTTCCACTCCTGCGGATCGGTGTACCAGTTCATTCCCGATCTGATCGACATGGGGGTGGACATATTGAACCCGGTCCAGGTCGGCGCCAACGGAATGGGGGACACCGCGAGGCTGAAGCGGGAGTTCGGGAAGGATCTGACCTTTTGGGGAGGGATCGATACCCAGCAGGTGCTGCCCTTCGGCCGCCCCCAGGAGGTGCGGGACGAGATGAGGCGCCGGCTGGACGACCTGGCCCCAGGGGGCGGCTACGTCCTGGCAGCGGTCCACAACATCCAGGACGGCGTGCCGCCCGAGAACATCATCGCCATGGTGGAGGCGCTGCGGGAGTTCGGGCGCCACTAACCCCCATGCGAGGCTGCCGTCGACAGAGGCAAGGGCAACCGACTACTTCGCCTCCAGCCCCAGCAACCTCGCCATGGTACCGCCGAAGATCTTCCCCTGGGTCTCTCGGTCCAGGTGGAGGTCGTCGAAGATCCGCCGCTGGTCCCAGAGAACCCACTCCATCTCCGACCAGTGGACGTCGGTGCCGAAGACGATCTTCTCGTAAGCCCCGGGCCAGAAGAAGAGCTCCTCGTAGAAGGAGATGGACTTGCGTGAGCGCCATCCCCCCTTCGCTCCGGTGAGATCCAGGTAGACGTTGGGGTTGAAGCGGGCCACCTCGGCGGCCTCGACGTGCCAGGGCACCGCCAGGTGGGCGGCTATCAGGTTGAGGCCCGGGAAGGCCCGCGCCACCGTGTCCAGGAAGACGGGCCGCATCCGGGCAGAGGAGGCGCCGTACCTGGCGTCGTCCGCAGTGCGGACCAGCATGCCGGTGTGGAAGAGGATCGGCATCCCCAGCCGCTCCGCCCATTCGTAGACGGGGTAGTAGGAGGGGTCGTCGTAGTTGGCCGTGGGCCGGGTCACCTTGAGCGCCTTGAAGCCCCGGGCGTGCAGTTGGTCCACCAGACCGGGATCGTCCCGACCTAGCCGGAAGTAGCCGAAGCCGACGATCCTGTCCGGGTGCCGCTCGAAGGCCCGCTGCACGTCATCGTTGGAGACCGTCCCCGGCAGGTCGGTGCCATCGGAGAAAAGGAGGGGGAAGTCCGACAGGGCCGAGACGCAGACCCTGTCTATCCCCAACCGGGCGCTCTCCTCCAGCAGCCTGGGCAGGTAGTCCCTCAGGTTGAGCAGGTGGTGATGGGCGTCGATGATCATAGGTGTGTGGAGGCCTCGGGCGACGGGCCCTCGGCGGGCGGGTAGCCGACGGTCACGGGGTCGGCCACGATCTGCCAGTCGGGGTGGTCCCGGATCAGGCTGACCGGGTACTCCACCGTGGGCTCCAGGAAGAGGGCCGCCCGCAGCGCCGTCCGCTGCCAGATGCCCCCGTCACAGTATAGCCGTAGGCGGCGGGCATCCAGCAGCTGCTTCATCCCCAGGGTCACGGCCATGGGCGGGAAGCTGCTGAAATCGCCGTCGGTCCAGCGGGCGACCGCCATGACGATGGTCTCCGGGTTCGGGTGAACGACCCTCGGAATGGAGGCTTTGAACTCCTCGGGCGTCACCCTCCACAGGCCGTTTATTGGGGGCTCGTTGAAGGCGATGTGTCCGTGGATCCCGACGCCGCCGTAGCAGGTGTCGATGCCGCCGACCCGATCCATCTCCTCAAGCAGCTGCTCCAGCCGGACGGGGTTGGGGAAGTGGAGCTGCGCCTCGGGCAGCTTCAGTTCGGGATCGAGCCGGTCGAAGAGATGCTGCCGGGCGTGGCCCTCGAAGCTGAGGGGGTGGTCCACCGGCAGGACCCGGCCCTGCCAATCCAGGTACTCGTCCATGAAGAAGATGTGGGCGTTGGCCCAGCTGATCCGCCGGCGGTTGCAGATCTCCACCAGCAGGGGAAACTGCCCCCGGGGTCCGAGGGGGAGGATCAGGCGGGTGGGCCGGCCGGCGGTGTTGTTGGCCGCGATCTCGCCAGCGATGGCCTCGCCGAAATGGCGGTGGAGAGAGGGCAGGTCCGGGGCGACCACCAGCCGGGCCCCGGCCTCCCGCTCCACCTCCCGGGGCGCCATCGCCCGTAGCTCCCAAAGGGTCCGAGCCATGAAGACCTCCTATCGTGGATTTGGGGTGCAACGCCTCGGCGCCGCTTTCGGTCGGATCGAAAGCGGTGGCAAGCCACCGCACTCCAGATTGGGTCTACAGCCTCTGCAGCACCAGCAGTTCGGGTGGCTCCGCCACCGTCTCCGTCATGGTCACCGTCAGGTTGGGATGGAGCTGGATCAGCGAGGCCGGGAAGGCCGGTGTGATGGGGCCGTGCAGGGCGCGTCGGAAGACCGCCGAATGCCAGGTCCGGATCCCCATGCAGTAGATCTCCCGGGCCGAGAGCATCTCCCTGGGACCGATGGTCACCGCCATGGGTGGGATGCCCAGCAGGTCGCCGCCGGTGCCCCCCATGGCCATCTGGGTGATGGTCTCCCGGCTGAGGGTCACCACCCGGGCGCTGAGGTTCCGAAACTGCTCCAGGCTCATCTCCTGGCCCGGCTCCGGTGGATCGTTGAAGGCCCAGTGGCCGTTGATCCCGAAACCGGTGTACACCACGTCGATGCCCCCTACCTCGGCCATCCGCCGGACGTAGCCCTCCAGGTTGTCCGGGTCGGGACCCATCCAGTGCCGCTCCGGCAACCTCTTGTCGGGATCCAACACATCCAGGAACTCCCGGCGGAAGAAGCCGCGCAGGCTCAAGGGGTGACCCTCCGGGATCATGCGCCCATGGGCATCGCAGTACTCGTCCATGGTGAACACGTGGAGGTTCGCGCAGCTCACGCCCTGGGAGTTCAGCGACTGGGCCAGCCGGCGGAACTGGATCGGGCCGACGGGGAACACCACGACGGCGGACTTGCCCTCCCGGGCTCTGGAGGTGATGAGGTTGGCCAGGTGGCGCTCGAAGGCCTCGTGCAGGTCATCCAGGGTGGGATAGATGATGACCCTGGCGTTGGTCCCCTTCCCCAACTGCTCCCTGGGGATGGAAGAAGGATTGCTCATGTGGAGAGCCCCCTTAGTGGATATGACATTATGACCTTGAGGCCCATGATAGTACTGGCCGGCGGTGGGGTCAAGCAGATGCGCCATTCGGGCAGAACGTGGGGACGGGCACAGCGATCTGGGTCAGCGGGGGCGCCGGCAAAGCGATAGATTTCGGCAAAGGCCGCCCTGTCGTAGCCCTTGGCTCGACGGATCGACCCGGCGATATCGCCGGTGGTCTCTTGCACCCTCTATTTCACCGCCCGCCTGCACACCGATGGGACGTTCGAGAAGGTGGAAGCCGTTCGAGGGCATGGCGACCCCGGCCGTCAATTCCGCGCCGCGGGTTTCCCCAACGACCAGTTCGCTGAGTCCAAACCGGGCGAGATCACCGCCGGCGCCACCAGCATCGTGGCAGCACCCCAGATGAGATGGCCTTACCCAGAAGTAGCGTGTCCCTTGGCGTAGTGCTGTGGTAGACTCCACGATTGTCTGCGACGTCGTCTGGAGACGGCGTGGAGAGATTTTCACTGGGAGATGCACGGGTGACGCTCAGCCGGGAGACCACTGTGGAGCTGCCGAGACCCGTCGAGCCCCGGCAAATGGATCGGGGAGCCCTGGCCCTGCTGTGCCTCGGCCACATGTTCGACGACATCAATCAGGGCGCGATCCCGGCCATGCTTCCCCTCTTCGTTGCGGAGCACAATCTCTCCTATTCGGCGGCCGCCGGCCTCGTATTGGCGGTCACGGTCAGTTCGTCGGTTCTCCAGCCGCTCCTGGGGCAGCTCTCCGATCGCCACTCAGCGCCCTGGCTGGTGCCGGTGGGACTCCTGTTCGCCGGGGGTGGCGTGGCGATAGCCACCCTCATGCCCACCTACCTGTTGATCGCCCTTGCGATTGGTCTCACCGGTCTGGGTGTGGCCGCATTCCATCCGGAGGCGGCGCGCTTCGCCAATCGCGCGGCCGGTGCGCGGCGGGCAACCGGTATGAGTGTGTTCTCGCTGGGGGGCAACCTGGGCTTTGCGGTGGGTCCGCTGATCACGACCCCGCTGTTGCTGGCCTTTGGGTTGCGCGGCGGACTGTTTCTCGCCGTGCCGGCGTCGGCGATGGCGCTCATCCTGGCCTGGCAGATCCCGCGGTTCGTCTTCAACCCCCAGGTCAGCGCCGGGAAGGCGGCCGCGGCCCCCACGATCCGCCCCGATGCCTGGGGGCCGTTTCTTCGCCTCACCGGTGCGGTGGTCAGTCGGTCGATCGTCTTCTTTGGACTCAATACCTTCATACCCCTGTATTGGCAGGACGGCCTGCATCAGCCCGTGGCGGCGGGGGGTTTGGCCCTTACGATCCTATTCACCTCGGGTGCGGTCGGCACGCTACTCGGTGGTTGGGTGGCCGATAGGTACGGGCAACGCCTGGTGATCCTCACGGCGATGGGTGCGCTCAGCGCTGCCCTCGTCGCCTTCGTCTCACTCCACGACGTCGCCACCGTCACCCTGCTGCTGGTGCCGTTGGGGTTGGCGCTGAATGCGCCCTCCAGCGTCATGGTCGTGATGGGGCAGGGGTACCTGCCGAACCGGATCGGCACGGCCTCAGGGGTCACCCTGGGTCTAGCGGTAAGTGTGGGCGGAGTTGTGGCACCCCTTCTCGGTCGAGTTGCAGATGTCTACGGGATCCAATCGGTGCTGACCATCCTCGTCTTCGTGCCGCTGCTGGCCATCGCCTTCGCCGCCACGCTGCCCAAAGAGAAGCGCGTCCCGGCGTAAGAGACCTTCTCCACGGCCGCCCTCGCGGACGCTCCCGCTTATCGATGCCGTGATGGCCGGCCCTCGGCCGGCCGTGGCGTGGGCGTGTCTGCCCGCTCCATCCCCACAGAATCGGATTTTCTGTCCCGGAGCTGCAAAAACTATTGCATTTAACCGGGTTTCATGCTACGCTCTTTGCAGAACGAGCTGGCCATCTGCGCCCCGTCTTCTCGGCACCCCCGGCAGCGGGGAATCTTACCGAGATGGCTGTGTGACGATCGTGACCAACAGATCCACCCTGGAAAGCCGCATATCGGCCCTGTTTCCCAAGCTGAGCAACTCCCGCCGGAAGCTGGCTCGGTTCGTCCTCGACAACAGCCTGTCCGTTGCCTTCGCCTCGGCGACCGAATTGGGCGAGCAGGTTGGAGTCAGCGCCGCCACGGTGGTCCGTTTCTGCCAGATCCTCGGCTACGAAGGCTACCCTGAGCTGCAACTGGACGTTCGCGCCGGGATCCCCACCTATCTCCGCGCCGTCCAACGGCTCGAAAGAGGCGATGGCAAGGTCAACCAGGACGAGTTGATCAACCGGGTATTCGACCTCGACTCTCAAAACATCCGCCGGACGGCCGGAGCGCTATCGGCGGATCGCTTCGAGGCCGCCGTGGTCGCCCTCAGCAAGGCGAGCGATATCCTGGTCGTTGGATCGGGTCTTTCCGCCGCTCCTGTCCTCTATCTCAGTCATTCGCTGAACGTCATGGGCCTGAATGCCAGGGCCGTGACCGATGGAGGGATTCCCCTGGCCACGGAGCTGGTCAAGCTCAACTCCAGCAGTGTACTGGTCGCCTTCAGTGTTTGGCGCTACGTGGCTGCGACGGTCCATGCCATGGACAGAGCCGCCGGCGCCGGCGCCATCCGGATCGCCATCAGTGACAGCGCAGTGTCCCCTCTGGCCCAGCGCGCCGACTTTGCTTTTCAGGTCGCTGCGCATGGTGCTGCCCACAGTCTCTCTATCACCGCGGCGATGTCCCTGGTCAATGCCTTTGTTGCTGCTCTCGCATGTGCCAGGCCCGAACAGACGGCTCACGCCCTGCGTGAGATCGACTCCGCTTACCGTGAAGGCCGGCTGCTGATCGAGGACTAGGCGAGCCACACAAACCCAGCTGGCCGAGAACCCCTGGACCCGGCGACAGCCCGCGCCTACTCGTCCATTCAGGTAGGGTTTCGCTACTCCGAGATTGCACGAGGAGAAGAGAGAATGGAGACCGCCGCTGAGGTTCGCGCCAAGAGGCGTCGCGTAATGGTGGGCGCCATCGGCAAGTGCGTGCACAACCTGGGCGTGGAGGGGTTTGCCGACTGGTTGCAGGACCTCGAGCTGGGCTACGTTTCGGTCAAGCTGGGCCCCGCCGTCCCCATCCCCGAGGTGGTCAACAAGATCCGCGAAGCGCGGCCTGAAGTCGTCGGGATCTCGATGCGGCTGGGTGATCTGCACGTAGACAAGCTCATCACCGAGTTCGTTGAGACGGCCAGCAAATACGGGCTGCATCCCCGCGAGTCGGGCATCCGCTACTGCTTCGGCGGCCTGCGTACCGCTGCCAATCTCGTGAGGGCGATGACCCAGCTGCCCCTGGAGCGGGATGAGTTCTCACCGCCCGACGAGCGCCACTATGACCTCGAAAAGGTGGCTGAGGAGTACGCGGGCAAGCCGTTCTTCGACCACTTCTTCGAGGTGGTCGCCGACGATTACATCACCATGGAGGAGTTGGAGCGCTTTGCGCGCGGCCAGCCGGTGCACGGCGCCACGGAACAGGTGAAGTGGTCCGACTTTCTCGATGAGCGCATGCGGCAGGTGCGCGAACGCGAGAACCGTCCGATCATCCGCGCCCACATCGGCATCGCCGCCGAAACGATCGAGCCGACGATCGCCGGCATCGAGAAGCTGGCCGACGCAGGCGTCCTCGAGATCGTATCTCTGGCGCCCGACCAGACCTCGCAGGAGATGCTGGCCAAGTTCATCCGGGGCGAAGACGATCCCTCGAAATACCTGGCGGGGCAAGGCGGAGCGCCCATCCGCAGCATCGACGATCTCCGGCGGCTCAAGGCGGCGACGCAGCGCGGCAACTATCCGATGTCGCGAATCTACACGGGCACCGACGAGCTCCTGGAGCTGGCCAAGCTGTGGCAGGAGCAGCTCAACAGCTGCTTCCCTGCCGTGCCCATCTTCTTCTATAACCAGATGGATGGACGGGGCCCCATCTCGATCCACGACTCCTTCCGCGAGCACTTCGACACGATCCGTTACTGGGCGAGCGTCGACAAACCGTGCGAGATCAACGACCCCCACCAATGGGGACTGCGCTACGCGAGCGACGATATGCAGGTGGCGGATCACGTGCTCTGCGGTATAATGGCGCTAAAGCTCGGCATCAAGCGCTATGTAATGCAAATGATGTTCGAGCTGCCCCCCGAGATCTCGGCGCTCGACGACCTCGCCAAGATGAAGGCTGCCTACGAGCTGATCGAGCCTCTCACGCGCCACTTCGACTTTCACATCATCCGGCAAACCCGCTCCGGCCTGCCCAGCTTCCCGCCAGACCTGCATCAGGCCAAGGGTCACCTGGCCTTCGGGATCTACACTCAGCTTTACCTGGAGCCCGACATCCTGCACGTAGTGACCCACTCCGAAGCTCACCACGAGGCCAAGGCCGAAGATATCATCGAGTCCTGCCAGATCACCAAGCAGGTCTGCTGGGATTTCGCCAAAGGCCACGTGCCGAACATCTGGGCCGATCCCTGGGTGCGCGAGCGCATCGCCGAGCTGAAAAAGGCCGCCATGTACAACGCCTTACACGGTGCCATCCTGGGCGGGTACGAGGGCCCCGTGACGGTCGCGGACTTCTCCGAATGGGCGCGCGAGCCCAGCGAGGACCCCCAGCGCAACTATGAGACGATGCTGCTGTCGTTGGTAGACGAAGGTAGCTACTCGACGGGAAGCTGCGGCATCATCAGTCCCGACGCGCTGGAGCTGGCGCTGCAGATCGGGCTCTACCAGGGACCGCACATCACCGTGGCCGATAGACGCTACGAGATGGCGGGCAAGTGCCGGACCCAGGTGGTCGGCGGGGCATGCCGGATCGAGGAGTGGAACGGCATCCCGGTCAAGGACGAGTTCACCCGGGTTGACCTGGTGCGCCAGCACTACCCCTGGTACTTCGACAAGAGCATATCGGTCGCGGCAGACCAGAGCTATATCTCCGAGACCGAGAAGGAGGAAGTGGAGACCAGTGGCAAGGAGGACATTGCCTCCAAGCGCGTCGGCCTGATCCAGGCGCGCGCCAAGCAGGTGCTGGTGGCGGATTTCGGCTCGACCTTCACCAAGGTGGGGCTGTTTGACACCCAGTCCGAGCGCTTCAGCCTGCGCTATGTGCCGACGACGGTCGACGACATCCGCGTCGGGCTCGCCCACGGGCTGGGCGTCTTGCCCGCCTGTCAGGAGCGCCGCGATTGGAAGCCGCTCGACCAGGCGATGGGCAAGTTCGACATCCGGCTTCCATGCTCCAGCGCCAAGGGCGGTCTGAAGATGGTAACCGTCGCGCTCACCCGAGAAGAGTCGGGGTTCGCGGCGGAACTGGCCGCCCTGACCGCCGGCGCCAAAGTCCTGGCCAATTACGATGGGAAGTTGACGTCTGAGGAGGCCCGCAACGTCTACGTGGTGGACCAGCCCGAGATCGTCTTGATCGCCGGGGGGATCGACGAGGGCGGGGACACCGAGACCGAGCTGCACAACGTTCGTCTGCTGGCCGAAAACGCCAAGCACGCCACCTACACACGCTACGGTGTCCCGGTGATCTACGCCGGCAACCAGGACATTCGCGAGCAGGTCGAGAACATTTTCCGTTGGAACAACGTCGACATTCGGATCACCGACAACGTAATGCCCGAGGTGAATCGGTTCCAAATCGAGGTCGTCAACGAGGCCATCCGCGAGCTGTTCCAGACGGTCATCATTCGCGGGAAGGGCTTCGACGTGGTCGAAGAATACATGGATGCGCCCTTCATCCCCACACCGAGGGCGGCCTTCCGCGGCATCAACCTGCTGGCCCATGGCCAGGGCAACGAAGAGGGCCTGGGCAACATCATGGCGCTGGACATCGGCGGCGCGACCACCGACTTCTTCTCCAACGTGTCGGATAACCCGCTCTACGTCTACGAGGGCCCGGACAACAGCCGGCGCGTCAAGCGCACCATTCTCAAGACGCCCAACAGCCCGCTGGCCTACCGGCGGGTCGAGGGCAAGTACGGGCTCAGCTACAACGCCGAGAACCTCAAGGAGCTGGAGCGCTTCGGGAGCGGCGAGATGCAGCGCGAGCTGTCCGTGTACTTGGGCGAGTGCTTCCCCGAGGCCTTTGTCCCGGGGCCGAGCCAGTTTGCCCGGTTCCTCGTGCCGCTCAACAGCCATACCGAGGTCGACCTCGACCGATACTTGAGCTTCCTCTCCTCAAATCCGCACGTCGTCCCCGACACGGCGCTCGAGAACGCTGCCAGGTCGTGGCTGGCGCGCGAGATCCTCGCGACGGCTACCCGCAAGCATGCCGGATACGTCGAAGAGACCGAGACCTACTTCCTGCAGTATGGGGTCAACCTGCTCAACCAGCCGGTGACCGTCGTCCTGATCGGGGGCACCGTCTATCACAAGTGTCAGGAGAAGGCGCCGGGTTATCTGGATGACCTTGCCCTGATCGCGCGGGGCGTGCTCTACGACCCGTCCGAACCCCACGTGCTGCGGCCCAACGGCTCCGTCCTCCTGGACGCGCACTACCTGATCAGCATCCTGGGGGGGTTGTACGGCAGGGTGAACCCCGAGCAGGCCCTGAGAGTCATGAAGCGGGAGCTGATACGGCTTGAGCTCCAGCAGTACGCAGGCGCGGCGGTGAGATAGCTCCTTCTATCCACCCCAAGCACGGGCCACTCGATCGATGGAAGGTTGAGGTGCACGCGATGAAGCCGCGAATTGCCGTTCTGGGGGCGGGGAACGGCGGGCATGCTTTCGCCGGCGACCTGGGCCTGCGGGGTTACCCCGTTCGACTGTACAACAAGTTCGCCCACGAGATCGTCGACCTGCGGGCCGCGAGCGGTGTCCGAATGGAAGGGGCCATCGAAGGGTTCGGGCGGCTGGAGCTGGTGACGACCGACATCGCTCCCGTCGTCTCCGAGGCCGACATCATCCTGGTCGTCGTCCCGGCCAGCGCCCACGCCGCCATCGCCGAGACGTGTGCCCCTCACCTGCACGACGGGCAGGTCATCGTCCTCAACCCCGGGCGGACCGGGGGCGCGCTCGAGTTCTGCCAGGTGCTTGGGAGCCACGGCGTTGCGAAAGGGGTCCTGGTGTCGGAGGCTCAAACCCTCTTGTTCACCTGCCGGATCTCGGGCCCGGGCAGCGTGCGAGTTGCCAGCATCAAGCGTGAGGTTCCGCTGGCGGCGCTGCCGGCCAGAGATACCCCGCGGGTCTTGGAGGCGGTGCGTCCCCTCTATCCCCAGTTTGTCCCGGCGCAGGACGTGCTCGAGACCGGGCTGGACAACATCGGAGCCGTTTTCCATCCTGCCACCATCGTTCTGAGCGCGGCGCGGATCGAATCCGGTGTGCCGTTCGAGTTCTACCGGGACATGACGCCGGGAGTGGTGAGGCTACTGGAGACCATCGACGAAGAGCGCCTGGCCACCGCGCGCGCGTACGGGGTGAGGGCGATGTCGGCCTCCGACTGGCTGGAGCGGAGTTACGAGGGCATCCAGGGAGCCACACTCTACGACCGCATCCACAGCAACCCGGCCTACGCGGGCATCGCCGCCCCTCGCTCCCTCGACACGCGCTACGTTCTGGAGGACGTTCCGACGGGCCTCGTGGATCTAGCCTCCCTCGGCTGTCTGGCCGGACTCGAAATGACGGCAACCGCTGCCCTGGTAGACGTATCTTGTGCGCTGTACCGGCGCGACTTCTGGCGGGAGGGCCGGAACGCCCAGCGTCTGGGCGTAGCCGGCCTCACCGTTGCCGAAGCCAAGGATCTGATCCGGAACGCGTCTGCCGCCCTGTCCACCGATTGGTGACCTGCCGTGACGTCATGGACTGCGACCGCTCATGCGGGGAACGCGGCTCACCCCCGGGATCGACTTGCCGAGCCGCTGGTAGATGGAAAGGGGTGACGACTTTGGAATAAGAGTGGCGCCCAATCGACAGCGATTCGCCAATCACTCTAGAAGGGAGCCATCCATGAACAGGATACGCACTTGGACGGTTGCTCGGACCCTCTGGCAAGGGGCCATCGCATCGACGTTCGCAGGGTTGATGTTGGCCGGTTGCGCAGGTCCCCCGGCATCAACGCCTACCGCGGCTCCCGGCAGCGGGCCGGCTGCTGCTGCGCCCGCTCCCACCTCTGCTCCCCAGGTGAACGCCGGCACGTCAACCCCAGCTCGCAACACGTTGACCGTCGCCATTGCCCGCGCCCCGGCCTCTCTCGACCCCGCCGACCACCGCAGCCGGGAATCCGAGACCGTCATTCGGAACATGTATGACGGGCTCTTTACTCGGGACACCAAGGGCGGCGTCCACATGGAGATCGCCGAGTCGGCCAAGTGGCTCGACCCCAAGACCCTGGAGGTGAAGATACGCCCGGGGGTCAAGTTCCAGGATGGCAGCCCGCTCACGGCGGATGACGTGGTGTTCACCTTCGAGCGCACCATCAAAGAGAACGCCATCGAATACCCCAAGCCCCACACTTCCCCACGCAAGGGCCTGGTCGAGCCTCTCCTTTCCATCGAGAAGAAGGACAACTTGACCGTGGTGATGAACTTCCGCGGCCCGTGGCCGTCGGGGTTCCAGCAGCTCGTCCAACATCAGATCGTCTCCAAGGCCTACGTCGAAAAGAATGGCACCAAGGGCCTGGTCGACAAGCCGATGGGCGCCGGCCCCTTCAAGTTCGTCTCGGCCACGACCGGCCTCGAAGAAGTCGTGATGGAGCGCTTCGACGGCTACTATGGCGGCGCGCCCGACCTTCCGCCGGTTGGTCCGGCCCAGCTCCAGCGCGCGGTCTTTCGGGTGATCCCGGAAACGTCGAGCCGCGTCGCGGCCCTCCTGTCGGGTGAGATGGACATCATCACCGAGGTGCCGGCGGACCTGGTCGATACGCTCAAGAAGAATCCGGGCATCCAGGTCAAGACGGTGCCGGGCACGCGCCCGCTGTGGATGGACATGAACGTCAAGCAGGCGCCGTTCGATGATGCCCGAGTGCGCCAGGCGCTCAACTATGCCATCGACAAAGATCTGATAGTCAAGAAGGTGTACAACGGCATGGCCCGGCCGCTCGGCGGCCCCCTGTCCCCGCTCAACAACTTTGCCGATCCGAATCTGAAGCCGTACCAGTACGACAAGAGCAAGGCTTTGGCACTTCTAAAGGATGCCGGTTGGACGCCCGGCGCCGGTGGCATGTTGGCCAAAGACGGCAAGCCGTTCACGTTCGTCATAGATACGATCGACAGCACCCGTTCCCTGGCCGAAGCGCTGTCGGCCATGCTCCGCGACCTTGGCGTCGACGCCAGCGTCCGCATCTGGGAATCCAACGTGGTCGTGCCCAAGCTGTTGGCCGGCGAGCGCCAGGCATACGTGGGCGACTGGGGAGATGCCGCGTTCGACCCCGTGGGCCACATGGAAGCCAAGTGGTCGACCTACAAGCAGGGATCGACCTATGGACGCGCCAGCTACTCCGGCTATTCCAACTCGCGCGTCGACAAGCTGATCCTCGACGGCGAGGTCGAGGGCGACGTGGCAAAGCGCCATGCCATCTACAACGAGGCGCAGAAGCTGATCTACGACGAGGCTCCAGCGGTCTTCCTGGTGTTGCCGGAGGCAATCGAGGCCGCCTCGGCCCGCGTGCAGAACTGGGAACCGGCGGCGGACAGCCGCGAGAACCTGCATGACGTCAGCGTGAAGTAAGGCCGCGGGAGACCGCAGGGGCCGCCGGGATCGGTGGACATCACTGAACCGAGCGTCCCCTGCGGCAAGCCAGTCAAGGTTGTGCGGAGCTATTGACGATGAAAGCGATCAAGATCCTGGAGCGCGTGCTGGCCACAATCCCCGTCATGTTGGGCGTAGCCATCATTGTTTTCTTCTTCATACGGCTCACCCCCGGCGACCCCGTCGACATAATGCTGGGTCGCGGCGGAGCCGTCTCGGCCGGCCAGATGGAAGAGCTCCGCCATCAGTTTCACCTCGACGAGCCGCTCATGGTGCAGCTCTGGTACTTTCTCAGCGATGGCGTGCGCGGCGATCTGGGCTACTCGTACATCCGCAACAAGCCCGTGGTCGACCTGTTGGTCGAGCGGCTCCCCGCGACAATCGAGATGACGATCGGCGCCCTCCTGGTCAGCCTCATCATCGCCCTCCCGATCGGCATCATCTCGGCCATCCGCCAGAACTCGCTCGTCGATCGGCTGAGCATGGCTGGTGCCTTTCTGGGGATCTCGATGCCCGGCTTCTGGCTGGGCATCATTCTCATCCTGTTCTTTGCCGTCCGGCTTCAGTGGCTGCCGGCTCAAGGCCGCATCAGCTACGACATTCACCTGCAGCAGGTCACCGGACTGTACGTGCTGGATAGCCTGCTCACCGGAAATCGGGCAGCCCTGTGGGATAGCCTGAAGCACCTGGCGCTCCCTTCGATTACTCTCGGTGCAGGGGTCGCCGCTATCGTCGCCCGAGTCCTGCGCTCAACGATGCTCGAAGTGCTGCGGAGCGACTACATCAAGCTGGCCCGGGCGAAAGGTGCCAGCGAGTGGATCGTGATCATGAAGCATTGCCTGCGCAATGCCTTGATACCCACCGTCACCGTCGTCGGCCTTCAGGTAGGCGTGCTGTTGGGCGGCAACATGATCGTCGAGACCGTCTTTAGCTGGCCGGGCCTTGGCCGCCTCGTTGTCGACGCGATCTTCAACCGGGACTTTCCCCTCATTCAGGGCGCGGTCATGGTCTATGCCTTTACCTTCGTGCTGACCAACCTGGCGGTGGACGTGCTCTATACCTACTTGAATCCCCGAATCACGCTGTAGGGACAACGGGGGAGTGTGCAATGGCGGTGGAAGCGCAAACGCGGAGGCCGGCAGGCTGGGACTACGCTTGGCGCATCCGGCTCAAGCTTTGGCGGCAGGGGCTTGCGGAGCTCCTGGCGGAGTTGTGGCAGCGACCGGTGACCCTGATCGGGGGAGGTATCGTACTGCTCTACCTCCTGGCCTCGGTTGTCGCCGGCTCGATCACCGTTCACGATCCCACACGCGGGAGCCTGCTGTTGCGGTTTGACCCGCCTGTCTGGGAAGCCGGTGGCAGCTGGAGCTACCCGCTGGGGACCGACGACCAGGGGCGAGACCTCATGACGCGCATCATCTACGGGGCCCGAATATCGCTCGCCGTGGGAGTGCTGAGCGTGGCCGTCTCGGTCGTCGTCGGCACGGTCCTGGGGGCCCTGGTCGGCTACTACCGGGGCTGGCTGGACGAGATCCTATCGCGCTTTGCCGACTTGCTGCTGGCGTTTCCGTTCTTGATCTTTGCCATCGGAATGATGGCCTTCCTGGGGCCAGGCTTTGTCAACCTCGTGTTCGCGCTCTCGTTCAAGGGCTGGGTCGAGTTCTTCCGCCTGGTGCGCGGGGAGATGCTGGGGGAAAAATACAAGGAGTACGTGGAGGCCGCCCGCGTATCGGGGCGCGGAGACCTCGCGGTCATGGCTTCGGAGATCCTGCCCAACATCATCCAATCGGTGTTCGTGCTGGCCACGCTGCGCCTGGGATACATGATCATCATGGAGGCCAGCCTGAGCTTCTTGGGTTTGGGCATTCAACCGCCGGACCCGGCCTGGGGCTCCATGGTTGCCAATGGCCGCGACTACTTACTCAATGCGTGGTGGGTATCCACTTTTCCGGGCCTCGCCATCCTGGTGTTGGTAGTGGCCATAAACGTGTTTGGCGAGGGGCTGCGGGATATCCTCGATCCGCGGCTCAAGGTGGAGTAGAGAACGATGGGCTCTGACAATCGATTGCTCGAGCTGAGGGGCCTTACGACCGTCTTTCCGACCCGTCGCGGGGTGGTGATGGCGGTGGCAGGCGTCGGCCTGACGCTCGACCGGGGTGAGATCCTGGGCATCGTCGGAGAGTCCGGCTGCGGCAAGAGCGTCACGATGTTGTCTATCCTGCGCCTGATCTCTTCTCCGGGGCGCATCGTCTCCGGCGAGATCCTATTCCAGGGCCGCGACCTGCTCCGCTTGCCGGGTCACGCGATGCGCCGCATCCGGGGTAAGGATATCGCCATGGTCTTTCAAGATCCCCAGACCACCATGAACCCGGCCTTTACCGTGGGAGAGCAAATCCGGGAGTCGCTGCGCATCCATCACGTCATGGACGGGGGCGGGGGAGGCTGGCTGCCGAGCCGGGCCCAAGCCCGGGCCGAGAAGGATCGGGTCTGCCAGCTTCTGGCGGAGGTGGGCATCTCCTCGCCGAATGACCGGTTCGACGAGTACCCACATCAGTTCAGCGGCGGAATGCAGCAGCGCGCCTTGATAGCGATCGCGCTCGCCTGTGAGCCGCAGCTGCTGCTCGCCGACGAGCCCACCACTTCACTGGACGTGACAATCCAAGCGCAGATTATGGATCTCATGCGGCGCATCAACCAGGAGCGCGGCGCGGCCATCGTGCTGGTTACCCACAACCTGGACTTGGCATCCGAGTTCTGCCAGCGCATCGCCGTGATGTACGCCGGGTGCATCGTCGAGATCGGCACGGTCGACGAAATCATCGAATCTCCACGGCACCCTTACACCCGTGGGCTGCTCTCCTGCATACCTCGGATTTCGTCGCGGCGAACGCGAATCGAGCCGATCCCTGGTAACGTCCCCGACCTGGCGGCGCTGGACCCTGGTTGCGCGTTCGCTCCTCGCTGTCCTCACACTCAGCCTTCTTGCGAAGCCGGTCCAGTCCCACTATTCGAGGTTGGTCCAGGCCACCTGGCCCGCTGCCTTAGCCATGCGGATGCGCGGCAGGAGAGCTGGGCATGGTCGGACGTCCTACCCGGTGGGATGATGTGATGAAGACCGCTGTCCCCCTGGTCGAAGCGCGCGGCATCGTCAAGCATTTTCTCCTGCGGCCCGGCATCCTGGCGCGGACGCTGGCCGGCGCTCACGACACCGTCGTGCGGGCTGTGGATGGCGTGAGCCTCAAGATCTGGCCGGGCGAAACGGTGGGGCTCGTGGGTGAGAGCGGCTGTGGCAAGACGACCTTCGGCCGCGTCATCATCCGGTTGTATCAGCCGACCTCCGGGGAGATCCTCTTCAAGGGCATGCCGCTCGGCAAGGGCGGGCGGGTCCCATGCGACGAGGGGAGCGGCCCGGTCCACGAGCTGGGTTTCTACCGGGTCGCCCAGATCATCTTCCAGAACCCCTATGCATCGCTGAACCCGCGAAAGACCGTTCGCGAGATCGTGTCCGTGCCGCTGCGGAGCCGCGGCCTGAAGGACATCCGCGAGCAGGAGGAAATCGTCGTCCGGCTGCTCGAACGGGTCGGCTTGAGCCCCCGGCACCTCGACCAGTATCCGCACCAATTCTCGGGCGGGCAGCGCCAGCGGATCGGTATCGCCCGCGCCATCGCCATGCAGCCCCAGTTCATCGTCGCCGACGAGCCCGTCTCGTCCCTGGACGTTTCCGTCCAGGCCCAGGTGATCAATTTGCTCGAAGAGCTCCGCGACGAGTATCAGTTGACCTATCTGTTCATCGCCCACGATCTCAGCCTGATCCACCACATCAGCGATCGGGTGGCCGTGATGTACCTGGGGCGGATTGTGGAAGAGGGACCGACGGATGACCTGTACGCCAATCCGCTGCACCCATACACGCAGGCGCTGCTGGCGGCGATCCCGTCCGTCGATAAGGCGGCGCGCCGCCGGCGCGTCATCCTGCCGGGCACCGTACCCAGCCCCATCAATCCGCCCCGCGGGTGCCATTTCCATCCGCGGTGCTTTGCCCGTGACCGGGGTAGCTGCGGCGAGCAGCAGCCGCCCCTCTTCCTGGTTGGCCGGCAGCGGGTGGCCTGCTGGCGCTACGAGGACCATCTCGTCGCCTCCGACGAAACCGTTGAGCGGGCCGGCAAGTGAGACTACTCGATCTGCACGGCGACCACCTTCAGATGGGGTTTCAGCACGGCCAGCAGCTCTTCGACCTGCGCCCGCTGATCGTCGAGGCCGTGGACAAACGGCTGTCCGACCTGAAAGCCGAGCCGGCCGCCGGGCTGCTCCGGGAGGTGGAGCGGGTGTGGGCGGCCATGGTGCCCTCTACCCTCGACATGCTGGCCGGCATGGCCCAGGCGCTCGATCTAGACGCCGGACTCCTGTTCCGGTATGCGGCGGCCTCCTATCTGGAGGACAGTCTGAGGGAAGGCTCCGGGGCCGAGGGATGCACCGTCTGGGCGGCCTCAGGGCCGGCCACGGCCGACCGTTTGCCCATCCTCACCAAGAACCGTGATTACAGCCTGTCGCACCTCCCGCTTCAAGCCCTGGCTCAAGCAACACCTCAACGGGGCTACCGGTACCTGTACGTGACGAGTGCCGGCAGTCCGGGGGTCTTCAGCTCGGGCATGAACGAGAAGGGCCTTGCCGTGGCCGACACGCATGTGCCCTCCTCCGACGTGGGGCCGGGAGTGGCACGTTACACGCTGATGATGGAGCTGCTCGAGCAGCACTCGTCGGTGGCCTCAGCCCTGGGCTATCTCGAGGCGATGCCGCGAATGGGCCCAGGGAACCTGATCCTCATCGACGCCGCGGGGGAGATGGCCGTATTCGAGATGGGCCACCGATACTGGGGGATCGTTTCCGCAGCGAACCACGTCGTGGCGGCCACCAATCACTTTGTCACCCCACCACTGCGCGGCCACTACGTCAAACGCGAGGGGGGCGGGACCGATGATGAGAGCGAGACCCGCTACCGATCCATTCACCAACGGCTGAGCGAGTGCTGGGGCAGCTTGAGCGGCGACAAAGCCAGGCGGATCATGGGTTCCCATGCGGACGGCGAGGCGGCAATCTGCCGGCACGAGCTGAGTGATGCCGGCGGCACCATATCAAACGTCATCTTCTTTCCAGCAGAGCGGAGCCTGCTGTTCTGCAACGGCCGGCCCTGTGAAGGCGGCTATGCCCGCTACTCGCTGTAGGACCGATCGGTCGTCCTCAACGGCATTGCCGATGAGGTGGATGAGATCCTCCGCTCCGGTGGCCTGGTGCTCCACAGCATCGAGCACCACCCGGGGTGCCTGGCCGGACCGGGCGGGTTACCCCGGGGAATCCTCAGGCCATTGTCCTCCAACTGGCTCTCTGATAAACTAGGGCCATGGGGAAATTCGGTGTTAGTTGGTTGCTGGGAGTATTCCAGAGCCACCGTAGAGGGTTTCGCTCGTAACGACAACGACGTCGACTCGTTCTTCAGGCTGACCTTGGTCACCCGGGTGTGACGCAAGCTGTTCTGTCGATCGGCATTGCCAGCCGCTTCCATCACTGCTGCTGACCTTTCCCCATAGGCGCATTGCGCCTGAAATCACCCCATCTACTCGCTGGTGCTCGCGCTCACTGTTGGAAGGCAACGCTTGGGGATAGCTGTACACCTTCACCGCCGCGGCCACCAACGAACGTCCGCCGCGGGCCAGAACCGGCAGGCGGCGGGCCAGAGGGGCCACGCGGATGCTGGCGGAGCGGCCGAGCCGGCCGCGGCCCAGGTAGGGGAAGAGG
>JAMCTB010000092.1 GCA_023380955.1 Chloroflexota bacterium
GCCAGCTATTGTCGAGCTGTCAATGGCCAACAGCCAATCGCCAACTGCCAACAGCTCCTAAAACGCTCCGCCCCCGGTCAGGACGGCCGGAATGGTACGCAGGAGAATGCTGATGTCCATCCCGAGGGACCAGTTTTCGACGTAGTATATGTCGAGCATCACCATCTCGTCGAACGGTACCTCGCTGCGGCCGCTCACCTGCCACAGCCCCGTGATGCCCGGCGACACCTCCAGCCGCCTCAGGTGCCACTCCTCGTACTTCTGCACCTCCTGTGGCAGCGGAGGCCTCGGCCCCACCAGGCTCATGTCGCCGTACAGCACGTTTAGCAACTGGGGGATCTCGTCCAGGCTCGTTCGCCGCAGCAGCCGGCCGACCGCGGTCATGCGCGGGTCGTTGCGGATCTTGAAAATGGGGCCCGTTACCTCGTTCATGTGGAGAACCTGGTCCAGCTCCTCCTCCGCCCCCTGTTTCATGGATCTGAACTTGTACAAAGTGAAGGCGATCCCGTCCCTGCCGACGCGCGTCTGTCGGAACAGCACCGGTCCCGGCGAATCGAGCTTGATAGCCACCGCGACGAGGACGAGCACCGGCGACAGAACGGTGAGAAGAGTCACGCCCACCGTTACGTCAAGCACTCGCTTGACGAACAGGTTCCATCCGCGGATCTGCGGACCGCTCCTAACGGCCAGCAGCGGAAGGCCGTTCACCGTGTCCACGTCCACCTTGTCGATCTGAAGCTGTAGCAGGTCGGGAACCACCCGGAAGCTGACGTTCCTCCTTCGGCAGTGGCCGATGATCCGCATCCGCTCCTCGTTGGAGGCGGCGGGGAGGGCAATGACGATCTCATCCACGCCCTGCTCGTCCACCACCCGCGCGACCTCGTCGCAAGTTCCCAGGCAGCGGAAGCGCCCGAAATCCTCCCCGGGCTCCACGTCCACGAAACCCACCACCCGGGCGCCCCCGCTCCGTTCCGTCGCGATGCTGTGCATGATGCGCCGTCCGAGCGGGTTGCCGCCGCCCACCACCAGCACTCGACGGACCCCAACGCCTCTCCGCCGGAACAGCAGCATCAGGAGTCGATGGGCCAGGCGACCGAGGCCGACAGAGGCCACGGCCAGCAGCCAGAAGTAGATGAAGAGGGCGCGGGACGATGCGGGGTAACGAGTCATGGACACGGCCGCGAACAACACCATGACGCCCATGCTGGTGGTGCTGAACAGTGCCGAGACCTCCTGCAGCCAGGAGACCCCGCGGGGGAGCCTGTACATGCCTTTCAGCACGAAGGTGACCAGCAGGATGGCCGTCATGCCGGCCTGGACCGGCACGTAGTCGGGGTAAGACACGTCGAATTCGCCGGGGACCTCGCCGCCCAACTGCAGGACGTAACGGAGGAAGTAGGCGCCAAGAAAGGAGAGGTTCAGCGCCAGCAAATCGACCACGGCGAGGGCGACGTCCAGGAAGGCGACGAGGAGAGCCTCGCTCCGCTTTCGCTCAGGAGACCGTGCGGGGTTTTCCCTCTGGCTTGCCGTGATCCTATCCGCAGTCTTCACAGTCGCCGCTAACGGCCCTCGCGCTCCAAAACGCTTCGGTACAGCCTCAGAGTCCGCTCCGCCATGTCGGACCAGGAGAAGCGGGCGGCCTGGATTCGGCCTTCCTCGCTCAGCCGCGCACCGAGGGATCGGTTGTCCAGCACCTTCGCGATCGCCTCTGCCAGAGCATCCACGTCAAGGGGATCCACGGTGATGGCCGCCGTGCCCACCACCTCGGGCAACGACGAGACGGAGGACGTAATCACGGGGGTTCCGCAAGCCATCGCCTCCAGAGGCGGGAGCCCGAAACCTTCGTACAAGGAAGGGTAGATGAAGATGTCGGCGCAATTATACCACAGTGGAAGTTCATGCTCGGGAATGTAGTTGGCGAAAACCACCTCCTCCTGCAGCCCCAGGGCCTGGACCCGGGCAAAGATTCGGTCGTACAGCCATCCCCTGGCTCCGCCCAGTATCAGCTTCTGCCGGACGGCGTGCCGCCTTCGACCCAGCGCGTACGCCTCGACCAGCCGCTCCACGTTCTTTCTCGGCTCCAGAGTCCCAAGGTAGAGGAGGAAGTGGTCGGGGAGGCCGTGCGCGGCCCGAAACTCAGACAGGAGGACGCTGTCCTCCACCGGCTTGAACCTGGGATCGACCCCGCAATGGATTGCTTCCACCTTGTCCGGATGCACTCCAAAGAACTCGATGACGTCTCTTCGCGTACTCTCAGATATGGTGACGATCCGGTCGGACCGACGGGCCGAGAGCGCGCTCATGGCGGACAGGTAGATCCGGTTTCCCCGGTTGAAGCTCCCCGGCATCCGCAGGAAGGAAAGATCCAGCATGGTCACCACCGACGGAACGGGGCACAGGAGGGGTTGCACGTAGCTGGTGGAGTGGAGCAGGTCGAGCCTTCCGGAGGCCACGACGCCGGGCTGGAGCAACTGCTCCCAGGCGATGCGGACCGGCGGCCTCCAGGTGGGGAGCCGCGTTTGAGATACGTGAAAGTGATCCGTCGGCGCCAGCTCGGGAGGGAGAGTCCAGCGGGCGGTGTAGACCACCAGCTCCTGTTCCGGGCAGGCGAGGGGTCGAAGATGGGCGAGCAGTCGGTGGATATATCGGTTGATGCCGGCGGCGCGATAGGAGCTGGAGAGGTACAGCAGTTGGGCGTTGATCCCGACGCGCAAGGCGACCCTCCGTCGCAAGTGCCGCCCAGTCTACCACAACCACCCACCTTCCGTGGGCCTAGAAGGGCTTCCCCCTCGCCGAAGGCGGCAATGCGCTCAGCTTTCGGACGTGGTCCTTGGTCTCCTCAGCGTTGTGAGATCGAAGGTCCCAGTTGAGTACACCCGCGGCGTCCGGGATCCAGACGTCCACGTAGGGATCGCCGAAGCGCTGCTCTACCCAATTCTTCAGTACGGTGACGTTCTCCAGGCTCGTGCTCCTGAGCGTGAGGATCATGAGAGGGTCACCGGTGGCGATGGCGACGGCCTCGTCGGCCGCGATGTACCGGGGGGCGCGCATGATTCCCTCAGGACGGATCTCCGCATGATCCCTCAGGACGTTCTCCACCTCGTCGGCGTGCTCGGCAGGCACCGCAATTTGATACTCGTACATAGTCCCTCCCACCAGAGGTTGTCGGGCGAATAGAAGCAGCCAGCCCGGCCAGGCTCACCTCGGTGGCAATCGACATGCCAGCGCAAGAGGGACGAGGTGATGGCTCCTGAGGAACTTACCGCTGCCCTTGCAGCAACCTCGCGCCCCGGGTCAAGTTGACTATCCCACAGATGCAGCTCTTGCCCACCGTCCGAGCTGCTTCCTCGGGCGTTCGTGTACCGGCCTGCACCTCCGCCAGCGCCTTCTCCACCAGGTGCCTTGCCACCAGGCCATGCCCGCACATGGTGGTGAACTCCTGCACCTCAGCGCTCGGCAACAGCTCCTTTTTCCCTCGAAGACCGAGAGAGAGGTTGATGGTGTGCGGCTTCAATCCGACTTCCCGGGCCATCCCCATCACCTCGTCGATCAAGCCGCTGACAACGATGGAGATGCCCAGGTCCTCTTCCTTCAACTGCTTCAGCACCCGCTTCATCTTCTCCCGATCGTCGAAGCAGCAGATGAAGCCCCTGGTATCTTCCTGAAAGGCCAGGGCCGCCTCTCTCGTCATGTTTCCGGCCGCGATGCTGGCGCGCTGCGGGCTGTCTCCGGCGTTGCTGGGTCCCTCGTCGAAGACGATGTTCACGATGCGCCTCACCTTCGGCGCGGCCCCCTCCATGTTCACCCCGCGCGAACATCGCGCGTACATCACGAAATCGTCCTTCAAGGACTCGACGGAGCCCTGTCGATGCAACGAATGAGTCATTCTACCAGTGGCCTCCCCAGTCCCATGTTGATCTTCGCGTTCGGCCGCACCGGCAGACCCAGCCGCTCCAGAGCTGGCATGACCGGTATGGAGCCGTCGTCCTCCAACCGAGTAAAGAGACACCAGGAAAAGACGGTGTCGAGCGTCTCCGCCGTGGTCTCCACCACCGGCACGATCTCCGGAAGGCGAGCGGCGTCGAACTCGAACTCGAGGATCGCCGAGAGCACCCTCTCGTTCTTGACGTCGTCCCGCATTTTCCCGGTGGCGCGATCGGCCAGCAGGAAGCTAACCGGATTCTTCTCCTCCCAGTGCACCCCGATCTTTGCCAGGGCCGTGGTCATCTTCTCCAGCTCGCCGAGCCGGGTGGCGATTCCGGGCCTGCCGAATTCCAGACCCATCCCGACCCGTCCGCGCTTCACCCGCCCGGTCACGTCGTTGGTCTTCGATTCCTCGGTGCCCCTGCCGAAGCCCTTGGTCGTGGAGTGCTGGATCCCCGGATCGCTGAACTCGCGCCGCAGCACTCTGGGCCATTCCGACGTCTCCGGCGACTCCTCGATACCCTGCACCGGGCACGAAGCGTAGCGGAGGCAGGTCCCGCACTCCACGCACTCGTCGAGGTCGATCTCCACCGTCCCGTTCGCCGGCTTGATGGCGCCCACAGGGCACCACGGTATGCACTCCTCACACGCGGTACACAACATCTGGTCGATCTGCACGACCTTCCTCCAATGTCTCCCGAAAGTTGAGTGTCTCCTCCCTCTCCGCATGGGAGAGCGTGAACGTGCCAGAGGGCACGTTCACGGGGGTGAGGGTTCGTCAGGGTGAGGGCTCGAGCTTGCCCGCCCTTTCCGTCAGGAACGGGTAGTTCACCGCGCGGGTCATCCCCCGGCGCATCGCCTCGACGATCACCAGCTCCTCGGGATAGACGTTCCCCAGGTTGACCTCCGGGCCGAGGTTGGTGACCAGCCAGGCGTGGAGCCAGGGCCAGCCGCCCGGGTTCGGCTCGAACACCAGGTTCTTCAGCCCGAGGGCCTCGACCAGCCGGTGGAGGGTATCCGGGTCGTCCTTCTGCAGAAGGCGAAGCTCCGAGTGTTCCAGCGTAACCTTCTTGACGCCCAGCTCCAGGTCGTTGGTCGCCATGGCGATCGCCAGATCCAGCTCGATCGGACGGTCGGGCACCTTCCGGCCCAACTCGGTCACCACCTCGAGGCCCGTCGAGAGTGCCAGCCGAATGATCTCGTCGCGCCGCGGTTTCGGCAGGGCCGGGATCACGTCCTCGCTGATCTCGACCGCATCGAAGCCGAGCTCTTTCAAGCGAACGAAGTAGGGCTCCACCTGTCCCTGCATCACCGCCAGCTCGAACGGAATGCCCCCGGGCATCGAGCGTATGCCCTGGGCCCGGTAAAGCTGAAACTTGCGCCGGAACCACTCCTCGCTGAAACGAGCGATCACGCCACAGTGGTCGTTGTGCTTCACCATGTCGACTGCCTCGGCCGCGACCTCCAGGATTCCCTCGACCGCCGAAAGCGGCTGCCCTCGATCCGTCAGTATGGTGATGCCGCTCTCTCTTGGCTTGACCGATCGTTGGGGAAGGCTGAGAAAGGGGAAACAGCCGGGTTGCTCGAACATGCAGCATCCTCCTCGTTGCTGTAATGAGTCTCCAGGTGGGCGACGTGGTTGGATGCAACCGGAACGGTCCGCAGTGGCGGTGGTTATGGCTGGAACTTATCGAATAGCAATGATATTTAGCTGTATGTACTATCACACAGCCAGATCATAATCTACCATGCGGCAGATGGCCTGTCAACGTTTGTCGCCGGCACAGCTTGTTGAGGCATCCCCTCTCCCTTTGGGAGAGGGCCAGGGTGAGGGCCTCTAGCGTCTTGCTTGACGTGTTCCAGAAAGCGCTGATATAGTCGAATCCCTCGTTCGTTGTACTGTTGTCCCAGAGCAATAGAGGTAGCCATGGTGCAAATCGCAGGTGAGCCGGAGGAGAGAACCGCTTCAGCCGTCGAATGGCGGCCCCGTTCGTCGGCGACGGGCCGGGCGTCGGCCGGCGTCGCGACCCTTTCCGCCCTCTGCTCGGCCGGGGCCTGGGCCTACGCCCTCACCCATCCTATCGCCCTGGATAGCTTTCTGGCGGGCGTCATCGCCGTGGCTACCCTGCTGCTAGCGGTCCTGGCGGCGCTGCTTGCCAACGGCTATCGCCGCCTGCGCTACCGCATCAACGCCAGCGCGGTGAGCATCGACTGGCTTGGCATACGGGAGACTATCCCCTTCGAGGCCATCGACGGCTTGTTCCGGGGACAGCGACTCGGCAAGCTGGCCGGCATGTCGAGACTCAGCCTGCCCGGGCTCTACACCGCGCGGCTGAGCGTCGATCAACTGGGAACGGTCAAGTACTACGGGACCACGGTTCGCACTGACGAGGCCCTGATCCTCTCCACCTCCCACGCCAGATACGCCATCACGCCGCAGGACCTCGCCGGCTTTCGTTCGGCCCTGGTGGAGCGGCTGGAAACTCTTCCGGAGACCCTCCCCGAGCCCGTGCCCGAGCCGAAGACCTCAACGCTTCCTCTGGCCCGCCTCTCCCTGCCGCGGGACCGCACGGCCGTGGCCTTTCTGGCTGGGTCGCTCCTCGCCCTGCTGGCCTCTTTCGGCTACCTCTGCGCCCGGTTTCCCACCCTTCCCCGGTCCCTATCCATTCACTTCGACCCGGCGGGCGCACCCAACCTGGTCGGCTCCCCCGTCGAAGCCTTCCGCCTACCAGCCATCGCCGGGACCATCCTGTTGCTCAACCTGGTGGTCGCGGCGGCAACCCACGAGGAGCAGCGAAACGCGGCGAGGATCTTCTCCGCCGCTACTCTCTTCGTACAGGTGGTCATGCTGATCGCCCTCATCAAGGTGGTACAGTA
>JAMCTB010000093.1:0-1535 GCA_023380955.1 Chloroflexota bacterium
CGTCTGGGGGAGACCGGCCGGTGAGTCTGCCCTTGTCGCCATGGCCTCGCTATTGAGACTCCTTAACCGATGACCTGCCGCAGCAGTCGCAGAGAGTTGCCCCCCATAATCTTGGCGATATCCCCGTCGCTGTATCCCCGCTGGATCAGCCGCCGGGTCACCTCGGGCACCAGGTTCACGTCTTCCAGACCCGACAGCCACATGCTGGAGAACTCGATGTTCCCCTTCTTGAAAAAGTCGGCCGCGAACTGCTCCGAGTGGACGATGATGTTGAGCCCCATGGCCACGTGGTCTACCCCGACCAGCTTCACGATGTACTCGATATGGTCCATGAACTTATCGATGTTGGGGGAGTCGCCCGAAACGTGAGCCGGGAAGCTGGTCACGCAGACGAGACCTCCTCCCTTCGCGATCCGCTCGATCTCCCTGTCGGTCGGGTTCCGTCGATGCGAGTACTGGCCGCTGGCATTGGAGTGGGAGGCGATAATGGGCTGCTCCGAGATGTCCAGCACATCTGACACCGTGGCGGGGCCGCACTGGGAGATGTCGACCACCATTCCGAGCCGGTTCATCTCCTTGATCAAGCTGCGGCCGAAGTTGCTCAGTCCCCCGTTGCGGGTCTCGCCCACCCCGTCCCCAGAGGGGTTGCCCTTGAACCAGCAGAGGCAGATGGAGCGAAGCCCCAGCCGGTACATATCCCTCACTAGGTAGAGGTCCTCCCTCACCGGAGCCGCCCCTTCGATGGTCATGAGCAGTGCCCTCTTCCCCTGCTCATGGGCTCGAAGAAGTTCGGCCGTGGAGGTCACCAGGGCGAAGCTGGGGGACTCCTCCACTTCTGTGTAGGCCAGGTCGATTCGGCGGAAGGTGCCTAGGGTGAGGTCGTCCATCCCCGAGAAGTTCGAGGTATCACCCCCCACAGTGTAGAACTCGAAGTCGACGCCCCCTTCCTTCAGCTTCGGTAGGTAGGTGCGTTCCAGAATGGCATGCTCGTTTCGCTGCTCGTGGGCCTTGGCCACCTCGAAGCTGTAGTCGGCGTGCATGTTGCCGACCAGGAGAGACTCGTGGAAGGCGCGGTAGTTCTCTAGGCGAGGATCCGTGGATGTCTGCTCAGCCATTTGCCTAACCCCTTTACATCTTTGATCGGCCCCCTTAAGGCTGCTGCCGATCTTAATAGGGATACCTGTCGTGCTCCAGCACCCGTGGGTCGTGGCCCGGAAGCACCGTGCCCCCCACCCTCTCGATCCTATCGAAGCTGGCGAAGTACTCGTCCAGGTTCACGTGGATCGTGTTGGGTATGTGAGGCACATAGGGGGGCGCCCCTTCCCAGTTGTCGTAGAGGGGTACCGTGTCGTTGGCCAGGACGTAGGTCCCCCGACGGGTCTCGACGGTAATGCACTGGCTACCCTGAGAGTGGCCGGGGGTGAGGATCACTCCAACCCCCGGGAGGATCTCGGCGTCGCCGTGCAGCACCGTGTACTTGATCCCAAGATATGGCGGCGTGAGGCCCGTCTCGGGCGACTGGTATCCCCGAATCT
>JAMCTB010000093.1:1545-3813 GCA_023380955.1 Chloroflexota bacterium
ACTCGTGGGTATCGGGACCGCGGCGAAGGCCAGTTCCCTCTTCTGGACGAAGAACTGGGCGTTCTTGAACAGCCTGCCGTTGAAGGCGTGATCCCAGTGCAGGTGGGTGTGAAGGACTATGTCGATCTCCTCCGGGGCTATCCCCAGCCGGGTGAGAGCCTCCGGCCACTGTTCCTCCCGGGGCGCCACTATTGGGCGGTGAACTTTCGCCGCCCACTCCGGATCGGGAGGCCCCGTGTCCACCAGGACCTTCTTTGCCGCGCCCTCTATGTAGAAGGCCATCATCGGCTGGTCGAGCGGGACCCCTGTGTTCATCATGTAGGTGTTCAGTGACTTATCGATCCTGAGGGTGCCCAGCTTGATGGGATGGATAGTCAGGTCCATGCGACAACCTCTTTCTATATGTTGTCGAGGGGGCATCTGCCTCCCCTTTTCGTCACGAGCTACCTTATTCCCGCAGACTTCGCCGTGCCGGCCTCGTGATACCCCATGGCTTTGGAAGCGGCAGCCGCAGTTTCCTTCACCAGGTCCCCGTACTCGGACAGGTGAGGCAGGAGGCGGCTCTTCGGACCTCCCAGCCCCAGTCCAGCCACAACTCTGCCGCTGAAGTCCCGCAAGGGGGCGGCGAGACTATAGACGCCGGGTGCGCTCTCCTCATCGTTGTGAGCCAGGCAGGCGTCTCTGAGAGCTGCCAGGTCCCTGTGCGCCAAGTCCAAAGTACCGGCGACCTCCCTTGACCCGACCAGGAGCTCGTCCGGTTGAGCCGGGGGCAACTGCGCCAGAAGAACCTTGCCGATGGCAGTTCGGTGAGCCGGAAAACGAGCACCGATTTCCTGCCGAGCCACAATAGCGTGGCCCCCAAGGACCACATCCACGTAGACAACGTCGGCGCCCAGCAGGATGCCCAGGTAGCTGGTTTCACCGGTGCGCCTAGCCATAGACTCTAGGAGGGGGCGCGCCACAGCTCGAAACTCCATGCCGGCCAGGGCTGAAAGGCCGATTTCCACCGGGACGGGGCCCAGGCGGTACTTTTCCGTGGAGGAATCCTGGACTACCCAGCCCTCTCGGCGCATGGCGTCCAGGAAGCGGTGGACCGAGGTCTTGTTGACGGCTGTGGCTGCGGCGATCTCCCGCACGCCGCAGGGTCGTTGCTGAAAGGCTATCCAACTCAGGACGGACAGCGCCCGACGTAGCGAACTGGAGGCTGCTGTTTCCATATGTACCTTTGAGAGGAACACTGTACCAAAATCGTGTACAAACTAGCACGTGTTGGGAACGTTGTCAATAACGCTATTGGGGCTCGAGACTCGTCAACGCAATCTCCGGACGATGCACCCACAGCATGCTGGGCCAGCCGGGTGGAAGACAGTATGGCTCGCCTGAAGGACCTCTATCCGCTGAGGACGGAATCCTACAGGGTGGGGACAAGTTGCCCATGCCCCTTCGGGGCACCTGCGATGAATGGAAAGGGCTATTTCCATAGCAGTAGTGATCGCTCTAATCGGAGTGCGGACGACGGGGATCACCATGTCTAATGGACATTAGTCATGCCGATTAGCCTTGGGGAGGCTGCGAAGGCGGCACAACGAGGCGGGAGCCACATCAACTCCCTCGATCCAGCGTGCGCACAGGATCAGGCTAAAGGCCTCTCTTCTGTTCGCTACCTCCCTCTCCCGCCCCCTAGTGGGCTCTCTGCAGCCACTCGCGGTGGCTCTGCCGCTAGCGCTCGCGCCCGCAGTCCTCGCAGAACCTTCTGTGCCTGGGTAGCGGATCTAGAGGAGCCCCGCAGCCTTCGCACCGTCGAGCAGGTAGAGAGACGTCGATGGGCAGACGATAGTATCCCGACTCGGTCCTGGTGGCCGGGAGATCGCCCCTCGCGATCAGCTCTCGTATCAGAGTGCCGCTCACCCCCAGCCGCCTTGCGGTCTCGCCCGTGCTCGCCGTCGCGCGGGGGTGGGACACCTCCAATACGGCGTGTTGTGATGCGTTCGAGCAGGCAATAGCTACCGAGATAAGGAACCAGGGTTCGGCGACGAACTGTGCAGCGCCGACAGGCTCGACCCAACCCAGTCTCGTAAGAACGCCCAGAACAATCAGAGCCATATACTGATCGCTAATACCCAGAACCACGCTAGATAGTGCAGAGATGAGAGCATAGGTCGTTGCTGCCATACCGATCCCTCCGTTTCTCCCCGCCCCTGTAATTGGGGCGGGGGCTAAGTTGTATCGGCTCATCTGGAGGGATAGGCCCTTTCGGGAGGGAAGCGT
>JAMCTB010000094.1 GCA_023380955.1 Chloroflexota bacterium
GTACTTGGCGGCGGCCCGAAGAACGCCCGCCTCGTCCAGGTGAAGCTCCCGGTCCTCCAGCGCGACCCGCCGCCCCACGTACCGCCGATGCAGGTCGGCGGGTGAGCTTTCCAGCTCCCGCCAGGGCAGGGCTTCCAGCTTGCGCCGCACCGCCTCAGGAGTCGCGCAGTCCATCTCGCCGTCCACGTGAGCCCCGGGGTCGAAGGTGTAGAAGCTGTAGCCGGCCGCCACGCAGGCGTCGACGTCGGCAGCCGTTTTCAGGTGATCGGCGTCGGCGCCGACGGGGCCCCGCCAGCCCGCCTGGAAGGCGCCCCAGGTGGCATCCTTCAGCACGTCCTCGGGCGTCCGGTTGGTGCGAACCATCTCACGGATCGACTGCTGGGCGAAGATGGGGAGGATCCTGCTGCCCGGTAGCTCATCCTGCACCCGCTGCAGCGCCCGTACGTGGCCGGGCGTGGCCAGCCCCAGCCGGTCGCCGAAGCCGGCGGAGGTAGCCAGCCCCAGCAGCGCGGGCCGGAGCCATGGAAGGGCCTCCCGCAGAACGCGCTCGTTGGCGTGATCCGTGGGGCACAGCTTCAGGGTGTAACCCTGCCGGAAGGGTTGAGCCTCGCCACCGAAGCGATCCAGCACCGGATCCTCGGGTCGAGCCAGGATCGCCAGCCGGCGGTCGGCCGGGCCGGCGGTGAGCCACAGGGCAGCGCCCTCCTGCGGGGTGAAGGAAGCGGGGAGGAGGGCATCCCCGAAGGTCGCTTGCAGTTCGGCCAGGGTAAAGGGGAAGGTAGCGCTCATGTCCGTCCTCGGCTATCAGCCACATCTGAAGTGATCGGGGGGCCGCATTGTCCCCCGGAGGCTCGCTCGGCAAACCCGCGACGATGCTCGGCGGCATCACCGATCGCCAAACCCGCCGCCCAACCCCCAGACGTTAGTGCAAGGAGGCGAAAGCTGTCAACTCTCGTTCACTCCGCTCGCGAGACGAAGGGTACAGCCCTTGCTGCGGTGCTACCCAGGCCAAGCCGCGATCGGTCTTGGGTCGGTTTGGCGGTTCATAAGACAAAGGGAGGTTCAAGCTACTATGCAGCCCGTGTCAGAGATGGCCAAGGTACTGCTGGAGAACGACCGTGTTCGGATGGTCGAGGTCAGGATAAAGGCTGGGGAGACCCTCCCGATGCACTCGCATCCCTCCTACATCATCTACTCCTTCAATCCCGGCCGGTTTCAGTTCACGACCCAGGACGGGAGAACCGAGATTGTGGAGTACGACGGGGGGCAGACGGTCTGGAGGGACGCAGAGACCCACGAGGTGGAGAACATCGGCACCACCGAGAGCCGAGCGCTGGTGATCGAGTTCAAGTAGGGATCTAGCCGCTCATCCTTCAGGGCATGCTCCGCCCAAGGCGCAGGCTGATCCTGGGCGGAGCGGCCGACCCCCTATTCACCGCCCTGCTCCGCTTGCTACAATCCGGCGAGCGTTACCGCGCTACGCAATGGGGCTGAGCCCCATCAGCGTGCCGGCCCGCCCCCATGTCCCGCCGTCCTCGCCGGCTGGACCGGCGACAGAGAAGCTATTCGGGAGAGAACGAGCAATGACTACCCGCTTCACCGGTGTCATTCCCCCTATGATCACCCCCTTGACCGCCGACGAGGGGCTGGACCGCCCTGCCATCCGGCCACTGAGAACCGTGGTTGCCGGCGAGTTCTGGGCCGAGATTGAGCGCAGCGCCGAGCGTGCCCTGGAGCTGCCCCTACTCCAGGGCCCGGTGGCGGTTGCGGACCAGCGGGAACGGGAAATGCCCTGAGGCAGCCCCTGCGCCCAACAAGGACCAATGGGGATCGAAAGGGCGCGGTGGGAGGCCCAGGATGGGTTTGCCGTTGCCATCGGACGACAGCGACGACGAGGAAGACGAGCACCCTTCCGATCACCACGCCCGCGGCGGCGCCGACCAAACCCTGGCCAGCTCCGAGCGGGGGATCTGGGCGGTCCAGTGGTCCTTCGCAGGCATGGTAGCCACGGCTATAGCCCAGCTGGTCGTGGTCTTCTTCTCCGGCAGTGTGGCCCTGCTGGCGGACACCGTCCACAACTTCGGGGACGCCACCACGGCGGTGCCCCTCTGGATCGCCTTCGCCCTGGCCTACCGCAGGCCGAGCCGCCGCTTCACCTACGGCTACGGTCGGGTGGAGGACCTGGCCGGTGCAGTGGTGGTTCTGATCATCCTGGTGACCGCCCTGATTGCCGGTTACCAGTCGGTGCAGCGCCTCCTGCACCCTCAGCCCGTCTACCACCTCGGGGCTGTCGCGCTGGGTGCGCTGCTCGGCTTCCTGGGCAACGAGGCCGTGGCCCAGTTCCGCCTCCGGGTCGGCCGGGAGATCGGCAGCGCGGCCCTGGTGACCGACGGCTACCACGCCCGGGCTGATGGGCTGGTGAGTCTGGCGGTGCTGGTGGGGACGGGAGGGGTGTGGGCCGGCTTTCCCAACGCGGACCCCATCGTCGGCATCCTGATCACCCTGATGATCCTCTGGATCGTGGGTGAGTCGAGCCGAACGGTGTTCACCCGAACGCTGGACGGGGTGGAGCCGGAGCTGGTCGAGGAGGTCCAGGACACGGTAGAGCACACCCCTGGGGTTCGCGAGGTCGGCGAGACTCGGATACGGTGGCTGGGCCACCGACTCCACGCCGAGATAAACCTGTCGGTGGCCCCGGGCCTATCTGTGCGAGAGGCCCACGCCATAGCGCGAGAGGTGCGCCACCAGCTTCAGCACCGCCTGAGCTACCTCTCCAACGCCACCATCCACGTGGACCCGGACGGTGCCGGCGGTGAGGAGCACCACCGCGTCCAGGAACACAGCCACGACGGCCTACCGCCCCACTCCCACGAGTGAGGCATGCGAAGCAGTGGAGCACTGAAAGCGTCACCTCGTCCTGGAATTCGGTAGTGTGTGGCGCATTGCAGGAGGGTGTACCATGTCACGCCGAGCGTACATCATGTCATGCTGAGCGGCAGCGAAGCATCTCCTCGTTACTGCCACTGGGTGCTCAGGTCCAGCCACTTCGGGTTTGCCGACTCGATCAGAGCCAGCTTCTTCGCCTGCAGCCAGCCCTTGATTTGCTTCTCGCGGGCGATCGCAGCCCGTATATCAGGCGAAGCCTCGAAGTAGACGAGGAGCGTCAGATTGTACTTCCTGGTGAAACCGCGAAGCAGCTTCTGCTTGTGCTCGAAGACGCGTCGCTGCAGGTCGTTGGTAACGCCCACGTAGAGGGTTCGCGAGACGTTGGACATAATGTAGACGTAGTAGTCTTTCAGGGCGGTCACCCACTAACGTCGGTCACGCCGCGATGCCAACCAGGAGATGCTTCGCTTACGCTCAGCATGACACGGTCGTGGCCTCGGCGGTGCACTTTGTGGGTCCGGCAGGGGAATACTAAAAGGCCCTGATCATTCGGACACGCGAGGGGGCGATGTTGATCTAGGCTTGGCGGAGCAGATCCTCGAGCAAGGGCTGAACCGCTTCGTCGACCTCTTCCCAAACCTGTGTCGTGACGCGGATCGGGCAGGGCAGGAGGGTGAGCAAGTCAAGGCGGTTGATGCGGCCAATGAGCGCCGTCGCATCGACGTACACTCTGAGCGTCGTCACGATCGGCCCTCAGCCGCCCACCCGGCCTTCCTCCGCCATGGACGCAGCCGCCTCGACCCCCGCGCCGACGCCCTCCGTCGGCTCCCAAAGCACCGGCACCTGGAGACGGCCACACAGGTCGACGAAGTCGCCCAGGCGAAGGCCCGCGAGCCTCGCGGCCTGCCCCAGGGTCAGGACCTCGTGCCGGTAGAGATCGACGGCCAGGAGCCCCAGCGCCCGCTGGTAGACATCCCGCCCGACGCCCCGAGCCGCGGCCACCTCCGCCAGCATATCGGCGCTCAGGATCCATGCGACCGGGCGGTTCTCCTTGCTCACCAGAACCGGCTCTTGCTGCGCATCCCGGATCGCGCGGGAGGCCCCACCATGTCCAAGCTCCGCCACAGAGACTGTCTTTGCCATGCGCCACCCCCTGATATGATCACATTTAGTGATGCTATTGCAGCACACAGCGGGCCAGCTTCCTCGCCGTCGCCGTCACGACAACCGGTATTCCAGGTTCACTGACTCCAGCCCCTCAGGCAGCAGAGCGTCCAGTGTGGCCGCATCTCGTCCAGCAGCAGTCTCACGGCCGTAGGAGATCCTGCTCGCGCCGCCAGGCGGCCTCCGCCCGAGCGGCCTCCTCATCCACCCGCCGGATCCAGTCGTCAATCTCATCACGATGGTCAGTGTAGTAGCGCAAGGCGATGCGCACTTGTTCAGGAGCGAGACCGGACAGTTCAGCCGTGCGGTCGAGAGCGTCCTCGCCGTGAGCACCTATCCCGCGGATCACCCGCACCACTTCCCAGACATCCGGCCCGCCTGGTATCCCCGGGGCGGCGGCCAGCGGGACCGGAACGGAAGAGGATCCCTGGATGAGCCTCCATGCACAAGCCCTCCTCCAGCAGGGTCTTCGTGAGCTGGGAGTGCGACGGGTCGATCCGCTGGCTCTCGATCTCCAAACGCTCGATCGTTGGTCACCGCTGCGGCCCAGCAATCGGCTAGGACAAGGTGGCCGTCAGGACGTCAGCTTCGAGGGAGCAGCTATCGGGCAGCGCGCACGAAAGAGGCAAGAGGGCTGAGATCCCTCTCCCAAGAGATGGAGACCCCATGGATGTTCTGAGCTTCTTGGAGGTGCCGGAGGTTGAAGACCCCGCTTAGGACGGCGGCGGTGATGGCTCTGTCTCCGAAGCGCGATCTCCAATGGGCAGCCTTGCCGCAAGTTTCGCGGATGAGTCGCTTGATGCTGTTGAGGCCTGAGTTGCTGACCTTGCACTCGATCAACAGCAGCCGACCATCGCGCAGCATGACTGGGACATCGCACTTGGCCCCGACCACCTTCGTTTCCCGACAGTATTGCCCTGGAGAGATGTTGCGCGCGGTGAAATCGATCTCCTCCACCTGCACTCGCTGGAAACCGGCCTCCTCGAGCACTTGCGCGACGGCGGCCTCTTGCCGAGCGGCTGACTCCCCCCGCCGTTGGGTTTGAACCAGTTGGGCTGCCCACAGACCAGCCGTCCACCTCACCGCGATTTCGAGTTCCTCCGCTGTCGGCTCGCGAACTGGATTCTCGAACAGCCATGGGAACCTGTCCCTGTCCAGCGCCGCCTCGATAACGGAGGCCGCCACCTGGGCCAGGTGAGCATCGAGCCGCTTACGGTCCGCAACACTGCGATCGGCCAGGACGTTCAGGTCATCAGCACTAATCGGCGGACCGCCCAAGTATCGAGCGGGCGTCACAAGAGCTGGTTGGGATGCGAAGACAGTCCCAGCCGGGAGGTCTCGCAGATATGAGGTTGCGTCAAACAGCGCTCGTACTGCGTTCAGGCAACTAGCTAGAGCGGGTTGGTATCGCTCCGCTCCCTCGGAAAGCCGTTCTCTGACAAAGTCTGCAGTGGAGTTCTGTCGGGCTGACTCCAGTTCGGAATCCGTCCAGTGGGGCGGCGAAACGTATCTACTATCCATGTGATTGCTTGACGGGCAGAGCCTCCATCTCGCGTGGCTCGAACTTCTCCAGACCACCCTGGTAGGTGCGACCCATACCCCGGAACCCATCTCTCGCGGAGTTGAGTTGACAGACCAAGTCCTGAAGCTCCGCCCAACCCATCTCCTGCCTTGGATATATCCCATGCCCTATGTTGATCAGGGCCAGGCCATCTGGGTTTAGGGCAAAGGCAGGGGCTTGCCGAGCCATATATGATGCCACAATCGGCGGAGGAGTCTGCTTGCCCAGGTACCACCACGGCCGGCGATGTCGGCAAATGTAGCCCTGCGCCACGGCAGGTGAGTTGATGCGAAGCGCTTCCCCCTGTCTTAGGTAGGCATCAAGGGCCGGAAACAGGGAACGGTCGACGTCGGCGGGCACGTCGAGAAGCAGCTTGCGCTCGGGCGTATAAGCTACGTTTCCCCTGGCCTCCAGGATTTCCCGCGCCTCTGTTATCGCTGGCCTGCACCACTCCTCCAGCCCAAGTTCGCGGGCTCGTACTCGAGTCATCACGAAGAAACCGTTGCTTCCGGTTACGAGACCGCGGTGCACCCGTGCAATGGAGCCGAGTCGGACAGAGCCGACCTGACGGACCACCTCCGTCGTGGCAGGCTTGAGCAATGCGGTCCATCGCTCTGCTCTCGCGAAGACCTCCTTCGGCACCGGCTCACCCACGTCCAACTCTGAGAGCTCCGCTGGCGAGTTGACCAGACGAATCCGTATTGCGTCGGGGTGGCTGCCTACCACAAAGCAAGCAACGACCGCAGTCGTTTGCGCATCATCGAAGGTGAGCGCCCGGGAGTTGACCACTTGAAGCGACTGCCCTCCGAGACCGTTGACCAACAGATCACGGATTGCCGCCCCGTAACCCACGTCCAGCCACTCCGAAGAAGTCACGAGACAGCCCACATCGTCCGGCCGGGCGTGCATCGCAGTGGCCAGGTAGAAGTGCACGTGGAGGCCCGCCAGTCCGGACACATGGCATCCAAGAGACAGCCCGGCTCTGGTTGCCCAAGCCTTCCTCCCTGGGCTCAACTGGTGGTGGCGAACGTAGGGTGGATTCCCCACAAAGGCGGTACGTTCGGCAATTGGCTCCAGCCGCAGAGTAGTATAGTCATGCTGAAGCACCAGAGCATGGCGCGAGCCGAGCGCAGCAAGGGTCGCCCTGGTGAGGATCGTCGCCACGGGGTCAAGGTCGACCGCAACTATCTCCAGAGTGGGATCCCGGCGTGCTGCGGCCGCGGCAAAACGGCCGCTGCCACACCCTGGATCGACCAGGCGCTTCGGCCCTGACCGCAGGGCCCATTCCACCATTGGTTCTACGACCGCTGGTGGGGAGTAGAATGCCCCGACGGATCGCCGCTGGAGCGGCGACCTCAGCTGACACAGCGCCTCCCCCAGGGGATCGCCCCCGCAACGGATTGCGGCCCGCAGCATGTCCACGGTATGCGGGACGGGACGGCCAGAGCGCAGCGCGTTGCGCGCGACCTGGAGCTCGGCAGCCGTCAGGGGTCCTCCTACCTCGGTCGCACCCAACTCCAGGGCGACGCGGAGAAGCTCTTCTTCTGCTGGAACCGGTCCAACGGCAGCCTCGACCGTCACAATGCCTCCGGCACGTCGCGCTTTTCCGCCACGACGACTGCGTCAAGTACTAAGTGTCTGGGTGCCCATTGTACCTGACCTCGGCGCAACGGTCCACGCTTCTCGATCTAGCCCTTCAGACGTCTGAACGGCCTTCCTCCGCCAGGGGCGCCGCGGCATCGACCTCCGCCCCGATGCCCCCTCCGGCTCCCAGAGCACCAGCATGTGGAGACGGCCACACACGTCGATGGTTCTCGCCATGCGCCGCTCCCCCGAGGCAATCAGATTCGATGATGCCATTGCGGCAGACGACGGACCAGATCTCCCATCGCCACTACGACAACCAGTACTCGAGGTTCGCCGATTCCAGATCCATGGATAACAGCTCGGCCAGGGCCTTGACCAGGTGCCCGACGGTGCGAGGGTCGTGGCGAGGGAAGCTGCGGTTGCTGGTGAAGATGAGCCCCGCATGGAAGTGGCCAGCCTGGATCTCGTAGGCCGCGAGCGGGCGGTAGTCGATGACGTTCTCCGTCACGATGGCGCGGCCCTCTGCCTGGGCCACAGCGAATATGGCGGCGTCCGGTTGGCCCCGAAGCTCAGGCCGTTCCGCGACCGCCACCACGTCGTGGCCGCGGCGGCGCAATTGGACCGCGATCTCCGGCTGCCACATCTCGTCGAGCAGCAGCATCACTGTCCGAAGAGGTCCCGCTCACGCCGCCAGGCCGCCTCCGACCGAGCGGACTCCTCATCTACCCGCCGGATCCAATCGTCGATCTCATCACGATAGTCGGCGTAGTAGCGCAGGGCAATCCGCACCTGCTCGGGGGTGAGACCGGTCGACTCGGCCGTGCGCCGAAGCAACTCCTCGCCCTGAGCATCGACTCCCTCGAAGACGCGCACCACTTCCCAAATGTCGGGTCCGCCCGCGATTCCCGGCCGGCGGCCGGCGGGACCGGAACGGAAGACGATCCCCGGATGGGCCTCCATGCGCAAGCCTTCCTCCAGCAGCGTCTTCGCGAGCTGGGAGCGCGACTGCCCAGTCCGTTGACTCTCGACCTCCAAGCGATCGTAAGTGTCGGACTCAAGTCTCAGAGAAAGATGACGGCTGGACACCTGCTTCTGCACCCCCTGTGTTCACTGTAGCACACTGTAACACAACAGGCACGAAAACGGAATGGGCCGATCCCACCCACGTCCGCGGCCGGTTCAGCCGCATCTTCCCGGTGGAGTCCGGCAGCCTCTGCCGTCCCCTGCCGAACGAGGGCCGACGGGACTCTCTCGGGCTAGCGGGCAGTGGCCATCCGCCGCCCGACCATCTGCCACCTGATGGTCAGGGCCAGGGGCACCAGCGACGCCACCACGCCGAGGGCGCCCATCAGACCGTATCCCACGGTAGCATATGCCACCCCGCTGCCGGCGCTTCCTCCCGCTCCGGCGGACCAGACCAGCAGGTCGTTGAAACCCTGGGTCCTCGCCCGCTCGGCCGGCGAAAGCTGGTCGGCCAGCAGAGAGGATCCCCCCACGTAGCAGAGGTTCCAGCCCAGACCCACCAGGAACATGGCCACCCCCATGGGTACCACTTCGGGCGACAGGGGCGCCAGCAGGGAGGACAGGACCAGCAGCACGGCCCCGACCAGGATCGTCGGCTCGCGACCCCATCGGTCGGTCATCCTACCCGAGAGTATGGAGAAGGCGTACATGCCGAGGAAGTGGGAAGACACAACCATGGATATGCCGGTGAGGGGCTGGTGCTCGACCTTCATGTGCAAAGCCGTGATCGACATCAACATCGTCATCACCATCTGGCCGGACACCATGGCGACGATCGCCACCCGCACCGGCGGTTGGCGCAAGATCCCCGGAATGGAGCGGGCGGCCCCCGAACGGATCGTCGCCGCCGGGTGCAGAAGGGCCATCTCTCTGCCCAGGTCGCGAGGGTCGGGCCTGAGCCGGAGGAAGATCATCAACGCCGCCACGGCAAAGAGCACGAAGCCGACGGTGTAAGCACCGGCCAGCTCGTCGACCCCGACGCGTTGTGCCAGCTCGCCCATCGGCCCCACCATCAACGGCCCCAACAGCGCGCCGGCCGTCCCGCCGATGACCACCCGGGAGATGGCCCTCCCCCGTTCGGCGGGTGGGTGGATCTCCGCCGCGGCGAAGCGCCCCAGCTGTAGGGCCGCGTTGGCCACCCCCATGAGGGCTATACCCACCAGAAACAGCGGAAACGAGCGCACCACGATGGCCCCCGCCGCTACCTCGGCCCCGACGACACCCACCATCAGGCCGAGGGCCAGCCCTCCCCGTCGACCCAGCCGATCCATTGAGAGGCCCCAGA